>JBMSXZ010000088.1:0-10228 GCA_049426205.1 Cyanobium sp. | reverse complement strand
AAGACTCGCTCACCGGCGCCTACCTGAGCGGTCGCCGCGCCATCCCCACCCCGGCGGAGCGGCGCGACACCGGCTCCCGCAAGCTCACCCTGGTGGGCTGCGCGCGCAACAACCTCTCCGGCTTCGACGTGGAGTTTCCGCTCGGCCGCCTGGTGTGCGTCACCGGGGTGAGCGGCAGCGGCAAGAGCACGATGGTGAACGAGCTGCTGCACCCTGCGCTGGAGCACAAGCTCGGCATGAAGGTGCCTTTCCCCTCCGGCGTGCAGGAGCTGAAAGGGATCAAGGCGATCGACAAGGTGATCGTGATCGACCAGAGCCCGATCGGTCGCACGCCCCGCTCCAACCCGGCCACCTACACCGGCGCCTTCGATCCGATCCGCCAGGTGTTCGCGGCCACGGTCGAGGCCAAGGCCCGCGGCTATCAGGTGGGTCAGTTCAGCTTCAACGTCAAGGGTGGGCGCTGCGAAGCCTGCAGCGGCCAGGGCGTCAATGTGATCGAGATGAACTTCCTGCCGGATGTTTATGTGCAGTGTGAGGTTTGCAAGGGGGCCCGCTACAACCGCGAGACCCTCCAGGTGACCTACCGGGGCCACACCATCGCCGATGTTTTGGAGATGACGGTGGAGCAGGCCGCCGAAGAGTTCAGCGCCATCCCCCAGGCGGCTGACCGGCTGCGCACCCTGGTGGATGTGGGACTGGGCTACATCAAGCTGGGCCAGAGCGCCCCCACCCTCTCCGGCGGCGAGGCCCAACGGGTGAAGCTGGCCACCGAACTCTCCAAGCGCGCCACCGGCAAGACCCTCTACCTGATCGATGAACCCACCACCGGCCTCAGCTTCTATGACGTGCACAAGCTGATGGAGGTGATGCAGCGGCTGGTGGATAAGGGCAATTCGATTCTGGTGATCGAGCACAATCTCGATGTGATTCGCTGCGCCGACTGGATCATCGATCTCGGCCCCGAGGGTGGCGACAAGGGCGGTGAGATCGTGGTGACGGGCACCCCAGAAGACGTGGCTGATCACCCCACCAGCCACACCGGCCGCTACCTGCGGCGGGTGCTCCAGCAGCATCCACCGCAGACCCTGGCTGCCTGACGATCGCCGCTGCGGCCCTCAGGGAGGAGGTGGTTCACCGTTGCCGCTGGGATGGTTGCTGTTGGAATCGGGCATCCAGTAGCTGAGGTCGTTTTCCCAGTACTCCCGCCCCGGCAGCCGCCTGGTGCTCAGGCGGGTGTGGGCCATGGCGCTGACCAGGCGGGTCATCTCCAGGGGCGAGAGATCGGTGCGGATGTCCTGGCCAGCGATCTGCAGCAGCGCCGGCAGCCGGGCCAGGGTGGCGGGCTGGGCCAGCTTTGCGAAGACCTGGTTGATCACCGTGCGCTGCCGCTGCATGCGGCCCAGATCGCCTTCCTCATCGTGGCGGAAGCGCAGGAAGCCCTCCAGCTCCTTGCCCTTGAGCACCTGGGGGCCCGGATAGAGATCGATCAGCAGACCCTGGCTGTTATCGACATAGAACATTCGCTTCGGCACATCCACCTCCACTCCGCCCAGGGCATCGGCCACCTTGGCGACGGCATCGAGATTGACCTTGAAGTGACGGGCCACCGGGAAGCCCAGCAGACGGCTGGCTTCCTCCTTGACTGCCGCCGGCCCCAGTTCGCCGTAGAGAGCATTGGCCTTGACCACCCCGAGCCGGGGCGATTCGACGTAGGTGTCGCGGGGCAGCTGGGTGATCGTGGTGATGCCCTTGTCGACCTGCACGGCGAACATCACATCGGTGTTGCCGCCCACCACATCACTGCCCAGCACCAACACCGGGGCCTGCTTCCAGCCCATCGTCTGGAGCCGCTCAGGCAGCGACTGAATCGCCGCCAGCAGGGGCGCCACCGATAGGGGTGGATTCTGGCCAAGCAGCACACCCAGCCCAAGGCCGATGGCGAAGCTGGCCAGGGTCCGGGAGCTGCGGCGCCGGGGCGCCGGACCGCCTGGACGTCGATTCACCGGACTGGAGGGGGTGGGGATGCCGCTGGTCGGGCCATCGCCCCAGGCCTCGCCGCCCTCGGCGCTGGAGGGGGACGCGCTGGTGCCGTTGCGTTGGGGCCCGCCCCGAAGCTTTCGGCTGCCCCGTTGACGCCGCGGGCGGTAGAGGGGCTCAGGGGATGAGGGGGCCTGGCTCATGGCAGCAGGTGCTCGGCGAACCTTACGGCCTCGGGGCCGTTCCCACCAGGGTCCCGGGGACCGTTTCGCCACCGTGCACGCTGATGGCGGCGGCGGCCCGGTCGGCCCGGTCCCTGGCTTCGGCTTCGCTGGAGCCCCGCGCCAGGGCCACCCCCATGCGCCGCTGGGGCCGGGCCTCGGGTTTGCCGAACAGCAGCACCTGGGTGTCGGGGATCGCCAGGGCTGCCTCCAGGCCGGCATAGGTCGGTGCGGCCAGGTTTTCCGAGGCCAGGATCACGCGGCTGGCGGCGGGGCCGCTGGAGCGGATCTCAGGGATCGGCAGGCCCAGCACGGCCCGCAGATGGAGCTCGAATTCCGAGAGGTTCTGGCCGGCCAGGGTCACCAGGCCGGTGTCGTGGGGGCGGGGCGAGAGTTCCGAGAAGACCACCTCCGGATCGGCCGGGTCGCCGCAGAGGAAGACCTCCACCCCGAACAGGCCGGCGCCGCCGAGGGCATCGGTCACGGCCCGGGCCATGGCCTGGGCGTCCTGCAGCTGCCGTTCGCCCAGGGCCGCCGGCTGCCAGCTGCACTGGTAGTCGCCCCGCTCCTGAATGTGGCCGATCGGCGGGCAGAACAGGGTGGGGCCCTGCCACGGCTTGACGGTGAGCAGGGTGATCTCCAGCTCAAAGCGCAGGAACTCCTCCACGATCACCCGCGTGCCGCTGCCCCGAGCGCCGGCCTGGGCTGCCTCCCAGGCGGCGGCGATCCCCTCCGGACCGCGCACCACGCTCTGGCCCTTGCCAGAGGAGCTCATCACCGGCTTGACGACCACGGGCCAGCCCAGGGGCTCCGCCGCTGTTGCCAGGTCCGCGGCGGTTTCGGCATAGGCGAAGCGGGCGGTGCGCAGGCCGAGGGGGCCGGCCGCCAGGTCGCGGATGCGGTCGCGGTTCATCGTCACCGCCGTGGCGCGGGCGGTGGGGATCACGGTGATCCCCTCGGCCTCCAGGTCCGCCAGGGCATCGACCGCCAGGGCCTCGATCTCCGGGATCACCAGGTCGGGGCGGTGGCGGCGGACCACTGCCCGCAGGGCCTCCGGATCGGTCATCGCCACCACTTCCGCCACCTGGGCCACCGCCATCGCCGGGGCGTCGGCGTAGCGGTCGACGGCGATCACCCGGCAGCCCAGCCGCTGGGCGGCGATCGCCACTTCCTTCCCCAGCTCGCCGCTGCCGAGCAGCATCAGGGTGCGGGGCAGGGTCGGCGCCGGGGTTCCTGGCGTCGCGGCTGCGGAGGAGGGGGTGGAAGCCATCGGATCGGCCGCTTGGGTTCCCCGATCCTGGCCGCCCGCCTGACGCCGGGCACCATCGCAGCGCCGCCTGATCCGGGGTTTGACACGGCATCGCCCCGTCCCCCCGCCATCGTTCCGAATCCATTGCTGGCGCCGCTGCCGCCCCAGCACGCCCTCCCCTAACTTGACCCGGTCCGGCGCCACCCTTGGCGGCGCCCCATCCCCGTTCCGAGCCCGGCCTGCCGATGCCCGTCGCCGCCCTTTCCGCACTGCCGGCGATCCTGCTGCCGGCCCTGTCGCTGCCCCTGGCCCTGACCACCGCCGCCGATGCGGCCCTGCCCTTCGGGCTCACCCTGGCGGATCTGCAGCGCTGGACCCTGATCTACCTGGGCCTGTCCTCCCTCGCCTTCGTTGGGGTGTGGGTGGTGGGCTTTCTGCGCCGCTGAACCCTGCGGCTCGGGCGTGCCGCCGTTGGGCAGACCGTTGGACTGGCGCTTGAGCCGTCTCTTGCTTGAGCAGGCCAGGGCGGGCCCCTGAACGTCAGTTGAGGAGCGTCAGCTGGCGCACCGGCGGCTCCTCGCTGATGAAGCCATAGGCCTCGAACACCGCCGGGTCGGCGTGGTTGATGTGGGGACCATCGGCCTGGAGCTCCAGCCAGAACCCTTCGGCGGCCATGCGCCGCAGCAGCGCGGCGGCCTCTTCGAAGCGGGCGGCCATGGCGTCGAGGCTGGCGCAGTCCGCCGTCAGGCCCGTGTCCTTCCAGGTGAAGTAGGCCATGGCGAACCACCTGCGGGTAGACAGTTCAGTTTAGGAAGGCCACTGGCGGCCCCCAGGACCGGGCCCCACCCGACCCTTCAGGGCCGCAGCAGCAGCCCAAGCAGCACCAGGGCCAGACTGGTGCCCCACAGCCCCAAGACCACCCCTTGCTCGCTGATGCCGCCCAGCTCGAAGTGGTGGTGCAGGGGGGCCATCCGGAACAGGCGCCGGCCCTTGCCGTCCGGGCCCTTGGTGGCCTTGTACACCCAGACCTGCAGGATCACCGAGACCGACTCCGCCAGGAACACCCCGCCCATCAGCAGCAGTGGCCAGAGGCTGTCGCTGAGCAAAGCCACGGCGCTGAGGGCGGCGCCCATGGCCAGGGACCCGGTGTCGCCCATGAACACCCGCGCCGGATGGCGGTTCTGGCTGAGGAAGCCGAGCCAGCAGCCGGCCATCGCGGCGCAGAAGCCCGCCAGGGAGGGATCGCCGCCGTGGCCGCGCAGCATCAGCTGCAGGGCCATGCCGGTGAACACGATCGCGCCGCAGCCGGCCGCCAGGCCATCGAGGCCATCGGTGAGGTTGGTGGCGTTGCTTTCGGCCAGGAACACGAACAGCCCCAGGGGCCAGATCAGCAGCCCGACGGGCAGCAGCCAGCCGAAGGGCAGGGAGACGGCGGCCGGATCGGCCCCGTTCAGCCAGCCGCCGAGGCCGGCCCAGAGCAGGAATAGCAGGGCGGCGCCGGCCTGGAGCAGCAGCTTGCCCCGAGGGGTGAGGCCCGTGTTGGTGCGTTTGGTCAGGCTGCGCCAGTCGTCGATGGCGCCGATCGCCAGGTAAGCCAGGCTCACCGCCGCCACCGCCAGCAACCGCGGATCACCCGGGCTGGTCAGGCCGCCGATCAGCACCCCCACGGGCACCACCAGCAGGCCGCCCATGGTGGGGGTGCCCGCCTTGCTGTGGTGGGCCTGGGGACCCTCCTCCCGGATCACCTGTCCGAGCTTGAGGCTGCGCAGCTTGGGCACCCCCCAGCGGGCCACGGCGGCGCTGACCAGGGCCGCCACCACCAGGGGAACGGTCAGGGCGGAGTTGGCCACCAGCCAGTCGCTGGCCAGGCAGGCCAGAAGAATCAGGATCCCGAGCAGGGCTGCCGGGACCCTGCCGTCGTCGCGGGTCATCGCGGGGTGTGCAGCGGCGGGGTCGGGATTCAGTCCTCCCAGTCCTCCTCCACCTGCTCGTCGGGCTGGTTGTAGTCCTCCTTCTCGCCCATCAGCGCGGAGAGCTCCTCCTCCTCCACCGTGCTCACCTCGGTGCCGGCGGATTCTTCATCGGCCACCAGGCGGCCGCTGGCCTCAAGCAGGCTGAGCAGGTCGGGTTCCTCCCGCAGGGGCAGCACCGGCGCCGGCTCATCGCGGCGGTAGCGGGTGAGGGAGGGATTGATCGTGTCGAGGATGCTCATGCCGGGGCAGGGGGTACGTCCGGAGAAATGGACCGATTCCAGGGGGTCTGGATCCCGGCCCGCAGGCCCCACAGGGGCACCGCTCCAGGGCTCTGGTCAAGAGCTCCGAACAAGCGATCCTCCAACCTAGCAATCCTCAGACGCCCTGCCCATGTCCGCGATCGATGCCGCCAAGGTCCGCTCCCTGGCGCTGCTCTGGGGCCTGGCCCTGCTGGTCAGTGCGGCCCTGGCGCTGGCCGGCCGCCACTGGAGCGATCCGCTCACCCCCCACGCCCCGGTGGTCTGGGCCTTGCTGCTGCTGCCGCCCCTGGCCACCGGCCTCTGGCTGCTGCGGGACTGGTCCGTGCCGGCACCCGGCGAAAGGGGAGAATCGGAGGCATCCACCCAGGAGCAGCAGCGATGACGGCGACGGCACAGGACGGGGCCCCCCGGGCCCGCAAAGTGGTGCTCGCCTACTCCGGCGGTGTGGATACCAGTGTCTGCATTCCCTATCTGCGCCAGGAGTGGGGCGTGGAGGACGTGATCACCTTCGCCGCCGATCTCGGTCAGGGCGATGAACTCGAGCCGATCCGTCTCAAGGCCCTGGCGGCCGGCGCCAGCCAGTCGCTGGTGGGGGATCTGATCGACCCCTTCATCACCGAATTCGCGTTCCCCGCCATCCGCGCCAACGCCCTCTACGAGGGCCGTTATCCCCTCTCCACCGCCCTGGCCCGGCCCCTGATCGCCCGCCGTCTGGTGGAGGTGGCCCGGGAGGTGGGTGCCGATGCCGTGGCCCACGGCTGCACCGGCAAGGGCAACGACCAGGTGCGCTTCGATGTGGCGATCGGCGCCCTCGCCCCCGAACTGAAGGTGCTGGCTCCGGCGCGGGAGTGGGGCATGAGCCGGGAGGAGACCATCGCCTATGGCGAACGCTGCGGCATTCCGGCGCCGGTGAGCAAGGCGTCTCCTTACTCAATCGATCTCAACCTCCTCGGCCGCAGCATCGAGGCCGGCGAGCTGGAGGATCCGGCCGTGGCACCCCCCGAGGAGGTGTACGCCATGACCCGCTCGATTGAGGCGGCGCCGGCCGAACCCCAGCTGGTGGAGATCGCTTTCGAGGCCGGCAATCCGGTGGCCATCGATGGCGAGCGGCTCGATCCAGTGGCCCTGATCCGCCGGGCCAATGCCCTGGCCGGCCTCCATGGTTTCGGCCGGATCGACATGATCGAGAACCGGGTGGTGGGGATCAAGAGCCGTGAGATCTACGAAACCCCCGGCCTGCTGCTGCTGATCCGCGCCCACCAGGAACTGGAGAGCCTCACCCTCGCCGCCGACGTGCAGCGGGTCAAGCGGCAGCTGGAGACCACCTGGGCCGAGCTCGTCTACCAGGGGCTCTGGTTCGGGGCGCTCAAGGAGGCGATCGACGCCTTCCTCGACCGCACCCAGACCACCGTCAACGGCAGCGTCCGCGTTCGCCTGCACCGCGGCAACGCCACGGTGGTCGGCCGCAGCAGCGCCAGCGACAGCCTCTACGTGGACAGCATGGCCACCTACGGCAGCGATGATCGCTTCGATCACCGCGCCGCCGAGGGCTTCATCTACGTCTGGGGTCTGCCAACCCGGCTCTGGTCAGCCCGGCATCGCTGAGCCTGCGGAGCCGCCGGGCTCCCTGAGCTCCCCAGTGGTTGCGCTGGAGCCGCCCTCCTGCCGCTCCAGCCGCAGGGCGCTGCCAAGGCTGCCCGGCGGCAGCAGGCCATGGAGCCGTTGCAGCGGCACCTCCGCCGCCCCCGGGGCCAGGGCGCGCAGCTGGGATCGGAGCTCGCGGTTATCGCCCTCCAGCCGGCGCCGCTCCTCGAGCACCGCCACCAGGCGCTGCTGGAACTTGCGCTCGAAGATCGCTGGCAGCTCCTCCAGCAGCTCCTCCAGGGCCCCCACTTCCTCTTGCAGCTCCGCCAGCTCACGCTCCAGCCGTCGGTTGGCGGCGGCCAGGGCTGGATCCGTTGCGGGCCGGTCCCGGCCGGGAGGTGGCAGGGGGTCGGGCAGGGGTGGCACCAGCTGAAGGGTGCGGGAGGAGGGCCTGGCAGCGGCTCCACTGGGCCTGGGCAGTGGCTCGTTCCTGGCCAGCGATGCGGGCTGGCCGGAACCAGCGGGGTCCGGGTCGGCCATGGGCTGACCGGACGCGCCGTCGCTGGTCGTCATCGGTGGCTGCCCATCGTGTCGGCAGGGACTGTAGGGGAGTTGGACGGGGGCGTCCGTTCAACGGCGACGTCATCGACGTCGCCGCTCCGCCCAGGTCCCGCGCTGCTGCAGCGGGCAGTCCGGAATCAGCCCGCCGGGGCGGCCTCGGTGGCGGCGGCCAGCGCCGGTTCGCTGCTGGTCACCGGCATGGAGCGGGGGGCGGGCATCGGCCCGTCCTGCTTGACGGTGAGGTAACGGATCACGTCCTCGGAGAGGCGCATCGCCCGCTCCAGGGGCGCCACGTGCTGGCCGTCGCCGTTGTGGTTGATCTGCACGTAGATGCCCTCGCGGTGCTTGGCGATCGGGTAGGCGAGGCGACGCTTGCCGCGCATCTGGTTGTCGAGAACCTCGCCGCCGGCTTCGATCACCAGATCGCGGTACTTATTGACATGGCTCTCGACCTCCTCTTCCGGGATGTCCGGCCGGAGGATGTACATGGTCTCGTAGTAAGGCTGCGTCATGGTCGCCTGGATGGTGGGGGCAGCGGCTGCCGGGCCGGGGGCCCGCCAGCGACGGACCCGCCAACCTATCGCAGCGGCTTTCGCCGTTCCCCCGCTGCGGATCGGCAACGGGCCTGTCTGGTGCCAGGGTGCTGTCGGGCGGGCAACCCTCAGAACAGCTGCATCCGCACCGCCTCGGAGACGGTCGGGATGTCGGCGTCCTTGCCGCGCAGGTTCTGGACCACGGCGAACCCGACCAGCAGCAGGGCCCCCAGGAAGACGGTGTTCTGCAGGGTGCGCACCAGGAAGCCGAGGCTGCCGCTGAGCGGGGCCAGCAGGATGGTGAACGCCAGGCTGAGCAGCACCAGCACGATGTCGATCAGGATCGCCTGCAGCACGTTGAAGCGGATCGGGTAGGGCACCCGTGGATTGCGGACCACCGCCAGAAACAGCACCAGAAACAGCACCAGGCTCCCGAAGGGAACGAGCTCCTGCAGCTGCAGCACCGGCAGGGCCGGCAGGGTGAGCCAGCGCAGCCAGGGCAGGGGTCCGAACAGGCCCTGGCCGAAGGGGATGGCGTCGCTCCAGGGCAGCAGGTAGGCCAGGGCCGCCAGCAGGCGCTGCCAGATCGGGGAATCCTGCATGGGAACTCGGGTGCGGGCGGCGGTTCAGGAGTCCAGGCTAGGGGCCCTCAAGCTGCTGCAGTGCTGCCTGGCGCATCACCGCCACCGGCACCTGGTCGTGGCCGCTCCACAGGGCCAGGGCGGCGGCGCCCTGGCACACCAGCATCTCCAGGCCGTCGAAGACCTGGCAGCCCCGGCGGCTGGCCGCCGCCAGCAGGGCCGTGGGCCGCGGCGTGTAGATCAGGTCATAGACGCTGGCGTCCGGTCGCAGCCGCTCCAGGGCGGCGGGCCCGAGCGGGCAGCGCTCCGCCGCCGCGGGGTCGTGGGGGCTGGCCATGCCCACGGGGGTGGTGTTGATCACCAGATCGGCGCTGGCCAGGGTCTCCTCCAGGGCGTCCAGCTCCACCCCGCCCCCCCAGGCGATCGGTTGCAGCTGGGGCATCCAGCCCCGGCAGCCCTCGACCAGGGCTCCCAGGCGCTCCGGATCCCGGCCCGCCACCTGCACCGTCCCGAATCCGAGCATCTCCAGGCCCGCCAGCACCGCCAGGGCGCTGCCGCCGCAGCCCAGCACCAGGGCCCGCCGGCCCCGCCAGGGCCGCTCGCGCAGCGGCGCCAGGAAGCCCTCCACATCGGTGTTGGTGCCCAGCCAGCCACCCTCCGGGCGCCGCACCAGGGTGTTGACCGCCCCCAGCCGGCGAGCCAGGGGGCAGAGCTCGGCCGCCAGGGCGGCGGCGGCTCGCTTGTGGGGCAGGGTCACGTTCAGGCCGCGGCAGTCGAGGGCCTCCAGGGCCCGCAGGGCCCCGGCCAGCTCGGCGGCGGGCACTGGCAGGGCCAGGTACACCCAGTCCAGGCCAAGGGCCTGCAGGGCCGCGTTGTGCATGGCCGGTGAGAGGGAGTGGCGCACCGGGTCCCCCAGCACCCCCACCAGGGCGGTGCGGCCGGAGATCGGAGCTGGGGGGGCGCTCGGCATGGGTCGGCAGGGTCGGCGGCGGGCCCGCAGCCGGCGCCAGAGGGCGGCCCGGGGCATGGGCAAACCGTAGGCGGGCACTGGCTTGTGGCCGTTCAGAACCGCCGCGGCGGTTCGGGAACCACGCCTCGCCGGCAGGGAGGACTGCTGCTGAAGATGCTCTCAGTCCGCTTTCATCCACTCTCAGGAGGTGGGAATCCATGGGAAAGGTCGTCGGTATTGACCTCGGCACCACGAACAGCTGCGTCGCGGTGATGGAGGGTGGCAAGCCCACGGTGATCGCCAACGCCGAAGGGTTCCGCACCACCCCCTCCGTGGTGGC
>JBMSXZ010000087.1:0-10314 GCA_049426205.1 Cyanobium sp. | reverse complement strand
CGCCTCTGGGATGTCGCCTCCGGCAAGCCGATCGGCACGCCCCTTCAAGGCCATTCCAGTCCGGTGCTCTCCGTGGCCTTCAGCCCCGACGGACGACGCATCGTCTCCGGTTCCGCCGACAACACCCTCCGCCTCTGGGATGCAGCCTCCGGCAAGCCGATCGGCACGCCCCTTCAAGGCCATTCCGGTTCGGTGTGGTCCGTGGCCTTCAGCCCCGACGGACGACGCATCGTCTCCGGCTCTGAAGACAACACCCTGCGCCTCTGGGATGTCGCCTCCGGCCAGCCGATCGGCACGCCCCTTCAAGGCCATTCCGATTCAGTGCGCTCCGTGGCCTTCAGCCCCGACGGACGACGCATCGTCTCCGGCTCCGAAGACAACACCCTGCGCCTCTGGGATGCCGGCTCTGGCCGCAGCATTCGCCTGGCCTGTCAGCGGCTGCGCCGCCACCAGCTGCTCTGGAATCCCCCGCAGGATGGGCTGGGCGACAGCTTTGCCGCCATCGTCCGCGGCGCCCAGCGGGTGTGCCGCAAGCCGCCGCCGCCGCCGCCCCTCACCGCCTCTGTGGCGGCGCCGCCGCCAGCCCCGCTGGCGCCCAGCCGCCGCAGCGGCTGACACCCCAGCCCGCCGCCCCCATACGCCAAGCTGGCGCCACCTCCGCCCGTGCCGCGATGGCGCCCCTGCCGCCCCCCGAGCCCTCGCGCCTGCTCGAAACCACCGCCAGCCTCGATGCCCGCAAGCTGCGCTTTGAGCTCAACCGCCTGGTGCTGCCGATCGGGCTGGAGGCCAGCTTCGGCGTGATCCGCCACCCCGGCGCCTCCCTGGCGGTGCCCGTGCTCGACGACGGCCGGGTGGTGGTGCTGCGCCAGTACCGCTTTGCGGTGGCCACCCGGCTGCTGGAGTTTCCGGCCGGCACCCTCGATCCCGGCGAGGGCCCCCTGGCCACCATGGAACGGGAGCTGCAGGAGGAGGCCGGCTACCGCGCCAGCCGCTGGGATTCCCTCGGCGCGATGCTGCCCTGCCCCGGCTATTCCGATGAGGTGATCCACCTCTTCCTGGCCCGCGAGCTCACCCCCCTGGACAACCCCCCGGCCGGCGACGACGACGAGGACATGGAGGTGCTGCTGCTGAGCCCCGCCGAGCTCGATGCCGCCATCGCCAGCGGCAACGAATACCTCGATGGCAAAAGCGTGACCGCCTGGTTCCGGGCCCGCCAGCTGCTGGGGCTGTGAACCCATGCCGGCCAGCCCGGCCCCGCCAGCGGCCCCTGACGGGGCCGGGGCTGTGGTTCGATCACCTCCACGCGCTGATGCCATGACCCCACCCCGCTGCCTGTTCTGGCACCGCCGCGATCTGCGCCTGGCCGACAACCTCGGCCTGGCCGCCGCCGCCGCCCGCAGCCCGGCCCTCACCGGCGTCGTGGTGCTCGACCCGGCCGAGCTGGCGGTGGCGGCCCAGGCCCCGGCGCGGCTCTGGTTCCTGGCCGCCAGCCTGCAGGAGCTGGCCGGCCGCTGGCGGGCCGCCGGCAGCCGCCTGCTGCTGCTGCAGGGCGACCCGGCCGAGCTGCTGCCCCGCCTGGCCGCCGCCTGCGGCGCCGCGTCGGTGGCCTGGAACCGGGCTGTGGAACCGGCCGAACGGGCCCTGGAGGAGCGGCTGGCGGCGGCCCTGGCCGCCGATGGCATCGCCGCCCACGCCGACTGGGACCAGCTGCTGATCCCACCGGAGCGTCTGCGGACCGGCGGCGGCGATCCCTACCGCGTCTATGGCCCGTTCCTGCGCAACTGGCGCGGCCAGGTGGAGCGCCGGGCCGCCGCCGGCGAGCTCGACCCCCGGCCAGCGCCGCGCCAGCTGCGGGATCTCGATCCCGCCACCCTGCCGCGGCCAGACCTCTGGGAAGCGCTCCCGCATCTGGAGACCGGGCCCCAGGCGGCACGCCTGGAGCAGCTGGAGCAAACCCTGCTGGCGATCGCCAACGGCGGCGGCACCAGCCGACCGGTGCTGGCCCCCTTCCAGGGCCGTGACCTCTGCCCCTGCCGGCCCGGCGAAACCGCCGCCCGCGCCCAGCTGGAGAGCTTCGCCGATGGCGCCGCCCTGGCCAGCTACGAAGAAGGCCGCAACCTGCCCGCCCAAGCCGGCACCTCCGCCCTCTCGGCCGCCCTGCGTTTCGGCACCCTCAGCCCGCGCCAGGCCTGGGCCGCCGCCGCCGTCGCCCGCCTCGCCGCCCGCAGCGACGAGGCCCTGGCCTCGATCAGCGTCTGGGAGCAGGAGCTCTGCTGGCGGGAGTTCTACCAGCAGGCCCTCTTCCACTTCCCCGAACTGGCCGATGGCCCCTACCGGCCCCAGTGGCGCCACTTCCCCTGGGAAAACGACCCCGAACGGCTGGCCGCCTGGCAGGAGGGCCGCACCGGCGTGCCGATCGTCGATGCGGCGATGCGCCAGCTGGTGGCGAGCGGCTGGATGCACAACCGCTGCCGCATGATCGTGGCCTCCTTCCTGGTGAAGGACCTGATCTGCGACTGGCGCTGGGGCGAGGCCGCCTTCATGGCCCGGCTGGTGGATGGCGACCTGGCCGCCAACAACGGCGGCTGGCAGTGGAGCGCCAGCAGCGGCATGGACCCCAAGCCCCTGCGCATCTTCAACCCCGCCACCCAGGCCAGCAAGTTCGACCCCGACGCCGCCTACATCCGCACCTGGCTGCCGGAGCTGGCCCATGTGTCGAGCGCCGAGCTGATCAGCGGCCGGATCGCCCCCCTGGAGCGGCGCGGTTACCCGGAACCGATCGTGGACCACAAGATCCAGCAGGCCCGCTTCAAGGCGATCCACGCCGGCCTGCCACGGGGCTGAGCCGGCTCTGCTGGCTGGCCTCAGCGGCTGCCGATCGCCACTGGTTCGGTGGCCTGGCCCCCAGCCGCGCCGGCCGCACCGAACAGCCCGCGCAGGGCAGCGATCACCACTCCCTGCTGCTCGCTGCTCAACTCCGGAAAGATCGGCAGGCTCAGCACCTCGGCGCAGAGCTGTTCGGTGACCGGCAGGCTGCCCGGGCCATAGCCGAGGGAGGCGTAGGCCGGCTGGCGGTGGATCGGGATCGGGTAGTAGATGATCGTGCTCACCCCCGCCTGCTCCAGGGCCTGCTTCAGCCAGTCGCGGCAGCAGGATTCCGGCAGGCCGTAGCTGGCGCTGTCGGAGGACGCCTGGCAGGATCCGGCGCAGGCGGCGCCCCCCTCAGGGCAGGGGACGATGCGCACCACGAACTGGTTCCAGCTGTGGCCCTCCGGTCCGGCCTCCGGCAGCTGCAGCCAGGGCAGGTCCCCCAGCTCAGCGAGGTAGCGGGCGGCGATCGACTGGCGGCGCTCCACCCAGCCGCTCAGATGGGGCAGCTTCACCCCCAGCACGGCCGCCTGCAGGGCGTCGAGGCGGCTGTTGTAGCCCAGGGCGGTATGCAGATAGCGGCGCGGCATGCCGTGCACCGCCAGCTCCCGCACCCGCTGGGCCAGCTCCGGATCGCGGCAGGTCACGGCACCACCATCACCGGCGCCGCCGAGGTTCTTGGTGGGGAAAAAGCTGAAGCAGCCGGCATCACCCCAGCTGCCCACGGGCCGGCCGGCCCAGCTGGCGCCGCTGGCCTGGGCGCAGTCCTCGATCACCAGCAGATCGTGGGCGGTGGCGATGGCGTTGATCCGCTCCATGTCGACCGGCCGGCCGAACAGATGGACCGGCAGCAGGGCACGGCTGGCGGGGGTGATCGCCGCCTCGATCCGCTCCGGATCGATCAGATAGCTGCCCTCCTCCACATCCACGAACACCGGCGTGGCCCCCACGGCACTGATCGCCTCAGCGGTGGCGAAAAAGCTGAACGAGCAGGTGATCACCTCGTCGCCGGGGCCGATCCCCAGGCCCTGCAGGGCCAGGATCAGGGCATCGGTGCCGCTGTTGCAGCCGATGGCGTGGGGAACCTCGCAGGCCAGCGCGAAGGCTTGCTCGAAGGCACCGACCTTGGCGCCGCCGATGTACTGACCGCTGCGCAGCACCGCGAGAACCGCTTCCTCGAGGCCGTTGCCGAGCTGCTCCAGCTGGGCGCTGAGGCTGAAGGGTGGGATTGGCATGGCGGCAACCTTAAGCCCGTCTGCAGATTGGCGGCGCCCCCGGGGCCATCCGCTGCGCTGGCCCCCGGATGCACCGCTCAACGGGCCCAGGCGGGTTCGGCGCCGGGGTGCCACTTGATGTTGCAGCCGATCGAGGGCTGCTGCGGTTCCGGCACCGGCTGGTCCGCCAGCACGGCGGCCAGGGCGGCCCGCAGGTCGCGGCCGTCGCTGGGCAGGCCGTTGCCCGGGCGGCTGGGATCGAGCTGACCCCGGTAGGCCAGGCGATGCTGGCGGTCAAACAGAAAGATGTCGGGGGTGCAGGCCGCCTGGAAGGCCCGCGCCAGCGTCTGCTCGCTGTCGTGCAGGTAGGGGAAGCTCCAGCCGTGGGTCGCCGCCTGGGTCACCATCCCCTCGATGCCGTCCTGGGGATGGGTGCGGGTGCTGTTGCTGGCGATCGCCAGCAGCGCCGCCCGGCCCGCCAGGTCAAGGCCGAGCCGGCTGATCTCCGCCTCGCAGTGCTTCACGAACGGGCAATGGCAGGAGAGGAACAGCACCAGCACGGGCCGCCCCTCCAGCGCCTCGGGACCGGGCAGGGGCGCCACCACCTCCCGCACCACCCCCCGCTCGATCTCCTGGCGCAGCAGATCGATGGGCAGGGGAGTTCCCAGGGGAAGCATGGTCGAGGGGGTGAGGGCCATGGCGGGACGGAACGGATCGCGCCGCACAACCGCGGCAACAGGCAGGATCATGGCCAACCGTGCCCGCCGTGGAGTCGCTGTTGCCGCCGCCGCCCCCGACCCTGCCACGGTGCCCGGAGCGGCCGGCCCCGCCCCCGACCCCAGCCCCGCGGCCAGCGCTCCAGGCCGCGACCCTGCTGGCAGCGGCCCTGGTGCTGGGCGGCTGCGTCAACGGCGAAACCCACAGCAGCGGCCTGATCCGTCCGCTGCTGCGCCACACCCCCGGCGATGGGCTGGCGGTGGTCAACGGCCCCCGGGGGCGGGGCATCCACATCTGGCTCGATCCCGACACCAGCGTCGCCGGGAGCTGCCAGCCCCGCTGGAACCCCGATCCGGCCCGACTGCGCCGCAGCCCCGACGGCACCCTGACCAGCGGCGGCCGGGCGCCACGGCAGGAGTTTTACGCGGCCCTGCGGCGGGGGCCGGTGCGGCTGGCTCTGCGCCGCCAGATGGAGATCCTCTGTCGCCAGCGGGCCCCCGCCAGCCGGTTCCGCTGGCGGGAGCCGCCCCGCAGCGACGCCGCCTTCCTGCCGGTGCTGCAACCGCTCTGGGAGGAGGAGCACCTGCTCAGCAATCCCAGGGCCGTGCGCCGCAGCGAGAAGCAGCTGCTGGGGCTCCCCCTGACCCCCGACGACTGGGACGACCGCCTGCCGCCGCGGCCCCCCGACGGGCCCTGACGGTTGGCAGTTGGCGATCCCGGATGTCAGGCCGCCGCGGCCCCCAGCGCCACCGCCGCGGCGTAGTCCGGCGGCACCAGCACCTCCCAGAGCCCCCCGGCCCCAGGCCGCGGCTGGGGCTCGGCCCGCAGCCGATCCAGCCCGGCCAAGCCCTCGCCGCTGGCCTTGAGCCTGGCCTCCAGCCGGCACCAGGCCCGCAGGAACCCATCGGCCTGGCGGTCCTCGGGCAGGGCCTCCAGGGCCGCCAGCTCCGCCGCCGCCAGGGTCCGGCGGGCGATGGGGTGCCAGTCGAGATCGGGGCGTCGCCGCTCCACATCCACCCCCACCGGCCGCTGAGGGTGCAGGGCCAGCAGGACCAGGGCGCCGGAATGGGCCAGGTTGAAGCGGGGAGCCGTGGGCCCGGCATCGGCCAGTTCGGGCTTGCCGTGGGGGCCGTAGCGGAAGCGCAGCGCCGCCGGATCCCGCCCCAGCCAGGCCCCCAGGGCCAGCCGCAGGGCGGCGCGCCCGAGCAGGTGGCGCTGGCGATCCTCCAGGCGCTGGAAGCGTTGCACCCGGGCCCGCTCCTGTGGATCCAGCAGCCCCTCCAGGCAAGCGCAGGCGGAGTGCAGGCGACGATCGCGCCGGTCGAGCAGCAGCAGGGTCGGGGGTGTGGTCGGCCCCGCCCCCGGATCCGGGGGCGGCGTCTGCGTCGGCAGCGGATCCGGAGGGCACCAGGCCAGGGGCCGCAGCCAGGTCCCGCACCGTCCCATCGGCCCTCCCCAGCGCAGCGACGCCCCATCTTCAGCCTGCCCCGAACCCAGCGTTCAAGAATCGACCGCCTGCCCCTGCGAGCAGCCAGCCACCACCTCTGCGGCTGGGTGTCCGCCCCTAGCTGGCGTCTGCTCTGTGCCATGCATCTGCTTGTGAAAGCCGTCGTGCAGCTTGCTTGGCATAGTAGGTAATAATCATCTGGGCACCAGCACGGCGAATACTCATCAATATTTCTAGAATGAGGGCATCACAAGTTGGACTGCCCAGGCCATGGGTACTCACAAGTGGCTGGTAAAAGCCCGACACATCGTATCCAACAATCGGCGCAGGACAACCCTGTTCCTTCGCGAGCGCGACAATATCCAGCGACGTGAGGACTGGCTTGACAATAATCATGTCAGCACCTTCTTCGACATCCACCCAGATTTTTCGTAGTGCTTCACGGCCGTTGCCCACTTGGATCTGATGAGTGGCATGAAGGCTTTCACCAGGAACAGATTGCGCAGCTTCTTTGAAGGGCCCATAAAATCCCGAAGCGAATTTTGCGCTGTAAGGCATCAGCCCAACATGGTTGAACCCGTTAATGTCCAGCGCCTTGCGCAGGGTGTGTACGGTTCCGTCCATCACGCCGGAAGGGGCAATTATATCGACACCTGCATGGGCGAGATTGATTGCCGCCTCCGCCAGGATGTCGAGAGTGCTGGCATTGTCAATTTGTCCGTTTTTCATAACACCGCAATGACCATGAGTTGTATACGCGCACAAGCATAGATCTGCGATGATCAGCATTTCATCGGCATGTTCTTTGATGCGCCTGATTGCTGTGCAGATTGGGTTGCTGGCGTCAGCCGCACTGGATCCTGATGGCTTCTTGCGCTGTGCATCAAGCATGGCAAAAAGCAAGACTGCCCTCAGTCCACAAGCTCTTGCAGCGTTAATCTCCTCTAAAATCAAATCACCAGATAGCATTTCAACTCCAGGCATCCCAGGCAGGGATACACGTCGCGAGGATCCTTCCGCAACGAATACTGGTAAAATGAGATGCTCTGGGGCAAGAATGGTCTCGGCTGTCATGCTGCGAATGGCCCGAGTTCGGCGCAGCCGACGCATCTGCGTGAATGGTGTATGTGTCATTAGAAGCAATCCTGAATCACGTCGGAACCTTTAACGGGTAGAGCTGAACGATTTGGATGCTGCAGCTCAATACGCTGAGGAAGCTTGTATTCTGAAAGCTGGCAGCGCATCTGATTGATGAGATCAATACGGGTCAGTCCTGAGCTTGGATGAATGGTGATCAAGGCGTGAATCTCTTCCCGCCCACGCTTGTTCACATATCCTTGAACTCGGGAGTGAATGACACCTGTGATTCCATTAATCACCGATTCGATTTCCTTGGGGTTGATCTTGTTGCCGCCTACGTTGATGAAGGTGCGAGTGCGGCCTTGAAGGTGCAACTCGCCTTGGTGATCAATGAATCCCGTGTCCCCCATTAAATACCAGCCATGTTCAGTGCGTGCTGGTTCTATTCCTGAGGGTGTCCAATAACCTTGCATCAGTGCCTGGCTCTGAACCGCGATATGGCCTGCTTCTCCTGCAGGAAGATGCTCACCATCCACGGAGAGGATGGCTAACTCCACTCCGGGGATAGGAATGCCCACATTACGAGGCTCGCCCAGTTTTCTTTCGGGTTCAATTGTAACGGTCCCACTCTCTGATGATCCATAGAGTTCTCGGATGCAGAGGCCCGTTTGACGTGCAACTTGATCGGCTAAATCTTCAGTGAGTGGAGCCCCGCTAGATAGCGCTTGCCTCAGGGAGCCCAAAGCTTCGCAGCCAGAATCGCTGGCCAGCAATGCGCGATACACAACGGGTGAGGCAATGATTGTATCGACTGGTGTTTCCCGTAGGATCTGCAGCAATCTGGCCGGAAAGAACTGTTCAAGGGTGACGATACAACTCCCGCTGAGTAGCGGCAGGAGTAATCCATTCGAGAAGCCATTGGCGTGATGGAATGGCGTCACCGGCAGCACGCGGTGCCCTGGTAGCCAGCCCAGCGCTTGGCCAACGTTGTGTGCATTGGCGAGGAGATTGTACTGGGAGCGAACAACCGGCTTGGCCATCCCAGTTGTTCCCGATGTCATAAGGTACAGCGCTGGATGATCTGCTGGCACAACATGGCCTCGCTCTGATTGATCCAAGGGTAGGGCTTGTTTACCAAGTGTCTTCAGCGTTTCAAGCCCTAATACAGGTATCGTTGCCATCAGCGTGGAATCCTTCCATCGTGACAGACCTGGATCAGATGTTAGGAAGCCTGTAATTGGTAAGCCGCCCAGCGCATTGGAAACTTCATCGGGGCCCCATTGAGGGTTGACCGTTAGAATTGGCACGCCAAGAATCAGCAATGCAGTAACTACAATCGCATAATCAGACGCATTCGGCAGTTGAATGCCAAGTGGGTATGGAGGATTTGTTCCTGTGAATGGCTGTAGAGCTGCTGCGAACCGTAAGGCCGAATCGGCGAATTCTGCGTAGCTGATGCACTGTCCATGATTGATCAGTGCGGGCCGCTCTCCCTGCTCGGCGACAATGTTGAGAATGCGTTGGCCGATCATGAATCAGTATCTGTCCAGTCTGATAGATAGCTGATCAGACGTAGTCGGCTTGTGAAAAGCGAATGATCGAGCGCTTCGGGCGGAAACCGCATTCCAAACTCTTTTTCAAGGCCCACCAAAAACTCAAGGATCGCCATCGAGTCAAGTGCCGTCCATTCCTGTAGCGAATCCATATGCTGCCACTGTTGCCAAGTGCAAGATTCGGAAACAGTGCTGTTGAAAACGAGATGGATGCGTTGATCGATCGAATCCATGGTGTTAGAGCATGATCCAGAGTTCATATTCACTGGGATATGACATAACCTCCTGCTGGAGGCGTGTCAGAATCGTCCCGAGTATAGCGTCTGGTTCTCCACTGGGTTCAAGGTGGGGTTCAAAACAGATATGGAGGCGTCTGTGGTCGCCACGAAAGAAGAATGGCAAGATCGGTGAGTCGGCCAACCTGGCAAGTCTGATGAAGTTTGTTGTAAAGATTTGATGACGACCCAGGAACGACTTGCGTACGGAGTGGCTCGCAAAGGGAGAATCAATATGGATGTTGACCAACTCGCCGGCTCGTAGTCTCTGAAGTATTTTGATCGAGCTATCAGGAGCCTGGACAAACACTTCGTCGCCGATGACTTGGTGCAGGAATCTCATGTAGCGAGGTTGGATCCAGCGTCTGCCAATCCGGCCAATGGCTGGATCAGGCGGGGCTGGATGGCGAATGGAAACAACTGGCATTCCCCTTTTTCTTAAGACCTGTTTAGCCAGTCGGCTTGCGAAGAAGTGACCACTAACGAGGAGGACACCACTGCTCAGGGCCTGTGCTGCGTGAAGGTATTCAATACCTTCGATTGTGATTCTATCAGCGCAGAGATCGGTTGCCACAGCGTCCAGAACGAGATCGCTAAGGGCACGACCAACAGCACGATGCAGATAGTGATCAATGATTCTTTTGATCTCAACTTCCCTCAATCCGGCAATTCGCAAGCGCTCTGTCAGACGATAGTGCTGTGTTCTGGCGAAACGTTTCGCCATCCATGCACCTGGCCCCTGCAGAGCCATGATCAGGTCTGGAGACAGCCTAGACAAGGCACGGCCTGGGAATAGATAAGCAAGCCAGCACAGGTCTTTCAGTGTGATCAGTGATGGACTACTGCTCTTGATTCTGGCGAGCTCAGGATTGATTGGCAGGATATTATTGCCATTATCTAATGCCTTCATTGGTGTTGATGTCTTGCTGGTATCAGCTCGGTTGCGCAATTATACCATCAAAAAACACCTGGTGATGCTCCGGCAGCCACTCCACCGGCGAAGGAGGCAGCAGTAACGTCTGCTCAGGATTCCAGGGACGGAAGGTTTTGAGGGCACCTCGAAAAATCCTAACACCTATTGCACTTGGCCGAATAGAGAGTAGATTTATCGGATCAGACTTGAGGACATCCATGGGCCAGCGCGGTTTCTGGGATGAACA
>JBMSXZ010000086.1:0-10738 GCA_049426205.1 Cyanobium sp. | reverse complement strand
CATACCCTCACCTACCGCTACAGCGCTCCGGTGCTGCTAGGGCCCCATCGCTTCTGTCTGCAGCCCCGGGGCCATGGTTTTCAGCGGTTGCTGAGCTTCCAATGCACGATCTCGCCCGAGCCTTCGCAGCTTTACGCCCTGCTGGCCGCCAGTGGCGACGAGATCCTGCGGGCCCGTTTCGAGGGCAGCACCGAGAGCTTCCAAGTGGAGGCGATCAGCGAGGTGGAAACGGCGCCAGCCCCGCCATTGGAGCTGTGCCTGGCCGACAACGAACCCCAGCTGCCCTATCCCGTTGGTCACCTCAATGGTGACCTGATGGGAGCCCTGGAGGGTTGGCTTCCCAATGGCCAGCACGATCCAGCCGCCGTGGATCTGGCTCAGGATGCCTTGATGGGGAGTGACCAACGGGCGCTGCTGTTTCTGAACCAGCTGGTGGAGATCATTCAGGACCGGGTCAAATACACCCAGCGCCATGTCGGCCCGGCTTGGCCGGCTGGGCGCACCCTGAAGGAGCGTGTGGGCTCCTGCCGGGATCTGGCGATGCTGATGATCGAAACCTGCCGCTGCGTAGGTTTGCCGGCCCGCTTCGTGAGTGGCTACCACCTGTTGCAACCACCGCCCAGGCACTACGACCTGCATGCCTGGGCCGAGGTGTATCTGCCAGGGGCTGGCTGGCGTGGCTTCGATCCCAGTGGTCAAGGAAGGATCGACGATCGTTACGTCGTGCTGGCCACGTCGTCCAAACCGGTGCTCACGGCTGCGGTCAACGGCAGCTTCTCAGGCCCGGAAAAGGTGGAAAGCCAGTTGACGTGGCACATTGATGGCGAAGATCTGCCCGCCGGCTAGGGGCTCATCAAAAACTCCTCATAAAAAAAGCTCATCTAAAGATGAGCTTAGAAAAAATTAATGGTAATCTGAACTTAACGATGGCAAGTTTCAGTTCATCTGATCATCAAGCAACTGCCATCCTGTTGCGGAGACGACGTGACCAACCGAAGGCCGCAGCGGCACCAACCAAGGGAAGAGGGCCGGGAGTCTGAGCCGGAGGAAGCTCATACTCGTAAACGAGAGCAGCAAAGCCTTGAATATTGGGTTTAGCCAAGACCGAAGCTGAAAGCGAAGGATCCCAGCCTGGAGCGATATCGGTCGTGGGTGAAATATAAAAGGCAACTTCATAAGTACTTGTCACTGTGCCAGTGGTGAAAGCTGCAATTTCGGCAGCCGAGAGAGATACGAAGGAAGGAGATGTCCCTGAATACGTACCCGAAAGATTTAAGGTACGGCTGGAAGATGACGGGATTGTGTAGCCGCCGCCGGGACTCATGCAGGACTGAGTAGTTACACATCCAAAGGACGTTGCATTTTGAGTCGGGCCAGCGACGATTTTTTGATAGGCGTTTGCTGCAGGGTTGAGAGTTGTTTTGTAGCTAAGGGAAGTCAAGGTGATGTCATCGGATTCACTTTGGTTGGTAATTCTTGGATTGCCGGATGCTGTTGCCGATCCTGTACCGTTGACATTGCCAGCAATTTTAAAACCTACGCTCTTAAGGATTCCGGGTCCGGTATATACTGAGCTGAAATTTTGGAAATTAAGTGTACCCGGCGAATTTAAAGCTGAATTTGAATATACTTGAAACGGCACGAAAGCGGTTGTGACCTGCAGGGCCTGCGCCTGCTGGGGAATCAGTACCGATGCTGCAGTCGCCAAGGTGGCCACGAAAACACGAGTCTTAAGCATTGTTGTCAAAAGCTTGTCGCATCACCCTACAGCATCCAAGGCCCGAATGGGCTGAACCCCTCGACAGCGGGGCTGCATGTGAGCATCCCCAGACACCAGGCAGGCCTCTGACCGGCTGGCGAGCCGGGCCTTGGGGCCTCCGTGTCGGCGGCTGACACGTCTGGGCTTCTATCCAAGGCACCCGCAAAGCCCCTGCCATCTCAAGCAACTGTTAAGGAGAGCGCAGCGGTAGTCATTGGTGCAGTGGGAAACGGGACGAGCGCTCATGAAGGATTGAAAACCCGTGCCTTCTCCGCCATGGACGCCCCCTCTCCGGCAGCCGTACAGCTCGCCCCACCGGCCGAGAGCCTGCTGGAGGCGATGCGTCGCCACCTCTTCTCCAGTCAGGCCAAATCCCCCTCCCTGGCCACCCGCCACGACCACTACCTCTGTCTGGCCCTGGCGGTGCGCGACCGGCTGCTCCACAACTGGGTGGCCACCGCCGAGACCTACACCCGCGCCCATGTGCGCACGGCCACCTATCTCTCGGCTGAATACCTCCTCGGCCCCCATCTCGAGAACAACCTGGTCAACCTCGGCATCCGGGCCGAGGCGGAGCAGGCCTGCCAGGCCCTGGGCCTGTCGCTGCAGGAGCTGATCGACGAGGAGCCCGAACCGGGCCTCGGCAACGGCGGCCTCGGTCGTCTGGCGGCCTGCTTCCAGGAATCGATGGCCACCCTGGAGCTGCCGGCGATCGGTTACGGCATCCGTTATGAATTTGGAATCTTCCGCCAGCAGATCACCGGCGAGGGCCAGCAGGAGAGCACCGATCCCTGGCTGGCCCGCGGCAATCCCTGGGAGGTGATCCGGCCGGAATGGAGCTATCCGGTGGAGATCGGCGGCCACACGGTGATCGGTGTCGCCCACGACACGCCGATTCTGGGCTACGGCGTGCGCACCGCCAACACCCTGCGGCTGTGGTCAGCCCAGGCGCCCGATGCCTTCGATTTTGCTTCGTTCAACGCCGGCGATTACACCCGGGCCGTGCTGCAGAAGGTGCAATCGGAAACGCTCTCGAAGGTTCTCTACCCCAACGATGAACTCGAGCAGGGCAAGCGGCTGCGGCTCAGCCAGCAGATCTTCTTTGTGTCCTGCTCCCTTCAGGACATGTTCCGCATCCTCAAGGGCCAGGGCATGGCTCCCACCGAGTTCCACCGCAAGTTTGCGGTGCAGCTCAACGACACCCACCCGGCCATCGCCGTGGCTGAGTTGATGCGGCTGCTGATCGATCAGCACGGTGTCGACTGGGATACCGCCTGGACGATCACCACCGCCGCGATCAGTTACACCAACCACACCCTGCTCCCCGAAGCGCTCGAGGCCTGGGGTCTGGACCTGTTCGGCCAGCTGCTGCCGCGCCAGCTGGAGATCATCTATGAGATCAACGCCCGCTTCCTGCGTCTGGTGCGGATCCGTCATCCAGGCCAGCCGGAGCTGCTGGAGCGGTTGTCGCTGATTCAGGAGGGGCCCCAGCGCAAGGTGCGCATGGCCCATCTGGCGGTGGTGGGCAGCCACCATGTCAACGGCGTCGCCGAACTTCACAGCCAATTGCTGCTGGCGAACGTCTTCCATGACTTCGCCAAGCTCTGGCCGGATCGCTTCACCAACGTCACCAACGGGGTGACGCCGCGCCGCTGGCTGGCGGTGGCCAACCAGCCCCTGGCCAGCCTGCTCGATGGCAGCATCGGCCAGGGTTGGCGCCACGATCTCGAGGAGTTGCGACGCCTTGAACCCCTCGCCGCTGAGGGCGCCTTCCTGGAGCGCTGGCAGGGGGTGCGGGAGCAGAGCAAGCAGCGCCTGGCCACCACGATCCATCACGACTGCGGCGTGCTGGTGGATCCGGCTTCCTTGTTTGACGTGCAGGTGAAGCGGATTCACGAATACAAGCGCCAGCATCTGGCGGCCCTGCAGATCGTGGAGCGCTACCTGCGCATCCGCAACGGTGAGGACCTGCCGCCGCGCACCGTGATCTTCGGGGGCAAGGCCGCACCCGGCTACCACATGGCCAAGCTGATCATCCGCCTGATCGTGGGAATCGCCGGCATCGTCAACATTGACCCGGCCATGGACGGCCGCCTGCGGGTGATCTTCCTGCCCAACTTCTCCGTGAAGCTGGGTCAGCGCATTTATCCGGCAGTGGATCTCTCCGAGCAGATCTCCACCGCGGGGATGGAGGCCTCCGGCACCGGCAACATGAAGATGTCGCTCAATGGGGCGCTGACGATCGGCACCCTCGATGGCGCCAACATCGAGATCCGCCAGCGGGTGGGCGCCGACAACTTCTTTCTCTTCGGCCATACCGCCGCCGAGCTGGCCGAGCTCAACCGCAGCGGCTATCACCCCCTGCCCTGGCTGGAGAACGATCCCGTGGCCCGCGAGGCGATCGAGCTGATCGGCTCCGGCCATTTCAGCGAAGGCGACCGGGATCTGTTCCACCCCCTTCTGGCCAGTCTCTGCAGCCACGATCCCTTCCGGGTGATGGCCGACATCGGCGATTACCGCCGCGCCCAGAACGCCGTCGATGACGTCTGGCGCGATCCCCGGCGCTGGCAGGCGATGTCGGTGCTGAACACAGCCCGCTGCGGCTTCTTCAGCAGCGACCGCTCGATCCGGGAGTACGCCGAGCGGATCTGGAATGTCACCCCCGTGCCGGTGCAGGCTGGCCGGGAGGTGGCGGAGTCGATGCCCTGACCCCGCCGCCCCCATCCCCCGATCCACCCGACGCCGTGAGCAGCAGCCCTCCCCTCCAGCCCGGTTCCCCGGCCGACCCCAGCGGCGGACCACCGGCCTGGATGGAGTCGCTGGCTGCGGTGGCGGAGGGGCGGCTGCAGGCCGCGGGCATCCGCCTCACCCTCGGTGGCGAACCCACCGTTGTGCCCTTCGAGCCGATCGGCGCCGAGTGGAGCGTGGCGGCGGACGGACCCACCAAGCTGCCCCTGGCCCGGGCCATGGCCCGGGAGCTGCAGCGCAGCGCCTGGCCCGGCAGCACCCTGCTCTACTGCCCCGGCAAGCGCTACGAGGGGGAGGTCAATCCCCGCTGGGCCCTGCGACTGTTCACCGGCCCCGGCGACGCCGCGCCGGTGCGCTGGCCCCAGACCGGCGGCACCCGCCTCGATCCAGCCGCCGGGGCCGCCTGGCTGGCACGGCTGGCCGGCGCCCTGGGTGTGGGCCTTGATCCGCTGGAGCTGCGCGATCCCCTCGATCCCTCCCGGCGTGTCTGGGCGGTGCCCCTGAGCGCCGCCGAGGCCGATCCCAGCGCCGCCGAGGTGACGATCCAGTGGCTGCCCGCCTCCTGGCCCCTGGCGGAGGAGCGGCGTCAGCTCAGCAGCGCCCCCGGACCGGCGGGCCTGCGGCTGCCCCTGGAGCATTTCCCCGACGAGGTGCCGCGCCAGGTGCTGACCCTCGAAGCCGATGCAGAGGGCTGGGAGCTGTTCCTGCCCCCCCTGACCCGGCGGCCGCTGACAGCCCTGCTGCAGGCGGTGGCTGACAGCCTCGATGGGCTGGAGCACCCCCGCCTCAGCGGCATGCTTCCGGTCGACTGCGACGGCCACTGGCAGGTGCTCGGCCTCACCGCCGATCCGGGGGTGCTGGAGATCAACCTGCCGGTGTGCCACGGCTGGGGCGACTACGACCGCTGGCTGCGGCGGATCGCCGCGGCCGGCGCGCGGGTGGGCCTGCGCAGCTGGAAGCCCGGCCCGGAGGGCAGCCAGGAGGGCACCGGCGGCGGCAACCATCTGCTCTGGGGTGGCCCCAGCCTTGAGGAGCACCCCTTCTTCCGCCGTCCCGCCTGGCTGGTGGGGGTGTTGCGCTACTGGCAGCACCACCCGGCCCTGGCCTATCTCTTCAGCAGCTCCTGCGTGGGGCCCGCCTCCCAGGCCCCCCGGCCCGATGAGGCGGCTGGCGGCTGCTTCGATCTCGAGCTGGCCTACCGCTGCATCGAGGCCGCCGACGACGGTGCCGGCGTCGCCAGCCCCGGCAGCGATCAGCGGGGGCTGATCGGCGAGACCCTGCGCCATCTCCACGCCGACCGCAGCGGCAACAACCACCGCAGCGAGATCAGCGTCGACAAGTTCTGGAATCCCGGAGCGCCGGCGGGTTGCCTGGGGCTGCTCGAATTCCGGGCGATCGAAAGCCTGCCGGAGGTCGACTGGAGCAGCGCCGTGGCCCTGCTCTGGAGCGCCCTGGCCGCCCACCTGCTCAACCCCGAGCACCGGCCGGCCCGCCTGCGCGACTGGGGCGACAGCCTGCTCGACCGCATGTTGCTGCCCAGCGCCCTTTGGGCCGACCTGGAGACGGTGCTGGCGGATCTGGCGGCCGATGGCCTGGCCCTCGACCCGGAACCGTTCCGGCAGATCTGGGAGTGGCGCTTCCCGCCGCTGCTGCAATGGCGCCGGGGCGAGGCGGAGCTTGAGATCCGGCCAGCCCTGGAACCCTGGCCCCTGATCTGCGATTTCCCCCGTGAGGGAGGCTTCACCAGCCGGTTTGTGGATGGTTCGCTGCGGCGCTTTGAACTGCGCGCCAACGACGCCTTCCGGGCTGGCTGGCGCCTCGGCCTGGGGGATCGGGAGCTGCCCCTGCCGAGCGATGGGGCGCCCCTGGCGGTGCGCTACCGGCTGCAGCGCCTCTACCCCTGCCTGCACCCGGCGATCGCTCCCCAGGGGCCGCTGCGGCTCAGCTTCTGGAGGGACGGCTGCGACGACGTGTTGGACCTCAATGGCGAAGGCAGCCGCTTCACGCCGCTGGTGGGGGTGGTGGCTCCACCCCTGCAGGGCCCGCCCTGGAAGGGCCGCCACAACGCCGATGCCTGCACGATCGACCTGCGGCTTGCGGATGACCCGCTACCGGAGCAACCGGCGGCGGGTTGACCTCGGCCTCAGCCTCACACTCACCTCACCAGCTGACGCCGTGCAGCTTGGGCAGGGGGGCGGTGCGGGAGGTGACGGCGTAGAGGCGGGGAATGCGGTTGCTGTTGTAAACCCGGAACTCACGCACCACGCTGGCCCCCTCCTCACGCACCGCCTGGTTGAGCACCAGCGAGCCATCCGGGTCGGAGACGGAGCGGTGGAAGGTGCCGGGGGGGATGCGCAGGATGTCGCCGCCGCTCTCCAGGCGAACGATGTGGAAGGGATAGTTCCAGCCCAGGTTCACCAGGTAGAAGGTGCGGCCCCCGTGCAGGGCGAGCAGGTTGTCCTCCTGATGGGGATGGAGGTAAAACTGCCAGGCGCCGCTCTCCGGGTCGTCGGGGGGGCTGATCGCCGGGCCGCTGTGCACCACCAGATCGCGGGCATTGGAGGTGGGAACGGTGATGTCGTAGAAGCGCACCGCCGGGGTATCCCGGAACTTCTCGTAGGGGATCAGTTCGAACATCGGGGCCGGCCTGGCCGGTCCGGGGGGCTCGGCCTGATCGGTGGCGTCGCCGCAGCCGGCGGGCGGAGCGGCAGAGGCATCGGGGGAAGGCGACGCGGACCGGGATGGAACGGTGGCGGTCATGCAACGGAGGCGCGAAACGCAGCCTGGGGCGGATGGACCAGTGAACCCAAAGCCACTGGCCGGCGGTGGTTGAGCTCGCTACCAAAACCCCTTTTCCGCAGACCAGTTCCAGGTCTGGCGCGGCGGCGGGGATTTGCTTCAATGCCAATCCCCTCCACTTCCTTTCCGATGGTCGCCTTCCGTCGCCTCCTGGGGCCTGCCGCCGTGGGGCGCAGGGGTGTGGCCGCAGGCCTGCTCCTGGCCCTGAGCTGCGGTGCCCTGGCCGGCCCGGCCCGAGCCCAGTCCGGCTACCCGTCCAGCGGAGCCAACCGAGCCGCTCGTCCCACCGTGTCGGTGCCGGAATTCAAGAACACCGTCACCCCCTCCCTCTGGTGGTGGCAGGGACCGGTGGCCGCCGACCTGGCCGCAGCCCTGGCCAATGAACTGCAGAACACCGGCGATCTGCAGGTGGTGGAACGGCGCAATGTCGGAGCCGTGCTCTCCGAGCAGGAGATGACCGAGCTGGGCCTGGTGCGCAAGGGACCGAACGCCGCCCGCAAGGGGCAGCTCACCGGCGCCCGCTACATCGTGCTCGGCACCGTGACCTCCTACGACAGCAGCGTCAGCAGCAAGGGCTCCACCAGCAACTTCGGTCTGCTTGGCTTCGGCAACAACAAACAGCAGCTCGAAACCCAGGACTACGTCGCGATCGACGTTCGCGTCGTCGACAGCACCACCGGCGAGGTGGTCGGGGCGCGCACGATCGAGGGCCGGGCCAGCAACACGGCCGGGGCGCAACAGAAGGGGGTGAGCCTGCTGCCCGCCGCGGCCGGGGCCTTGCTGCTGTTCCCCAACATGGGCCGCACCGGCCAGGTGCTCACCGGCGCCGCCGGCACCCTCAACTTCGGCAACACCAGCAGCGAAAGCCAGCGCACCCCGCCCGCCAAGGCCCTGCGCGCCGCCCTGATCGACGCCTCCCAGTACGTGGCCTGCGTGCTCACCCCACGCGGCAACTGCATGGCCCGCTACGCCTTGCTCGACCAGCAGCGGCGTGAACGCACCGGCGGTGTGTTGCGCCTGGAATGACGCCGCGGCCCTGGGCCGGCTGGGGGGGCGGCAGCCTCAGGGCCGCCCCAGCTGGCGCCGCATCCAGCTGATCCAGTCGGCGGAGATCTGCTGGGGGCAGGCGGCCTCGCATTCCAGGTGTGAGCTGCAGCCGCCGAAGCCCTCGGCGGCCATCTGGGCCACCATCGCCCGGGCCCGGCGGCCCTGCTCCGGCTGCCCCTGGGGCAGTTGGCCCAGGTGGGCGAGCTTCGCGGCCACGAACAGGCTGGCAGAGGCGTTGCGGCAGCTGGCCACGCAGGCGGCGCAGCCGATGCAGGTGGCCGTGTCGAAGGCGCTGGCGGCCTGGTCGCGGCCGATCAGGATGCTGTTGGCCTCCGGGGCGTTGCCGGTGTTGACCGAGCAGTAGCCGCCGGCGGCGATCAGCCGATCGAAGGCGCTGCGATCCACCGTCAGATCGGCCAGCAGGGGCAGGGCCCGGGCCCGCCAGGGCTCCAGCACCAGGGTGTCGCCATCGCGGAACTGGCGCAGGTAGAGCTGGCAGACGGTGCTGGCCGCCTGGGGGCCGTGGGCCTGGCCATTGACCAGGAAGCCGCAGGACCCGCAGATGCCCTCGCGGCAGTCGTGCTCGAAGCTCAGCGGCCGCTCGCCGGCCCGCAGCAGCTGATCGTTGAGCCGATCGAGGGCTTCGAGCAGGGAGAGATCGGTGCTCAGCTGCTCCAGCCGGTGGGTTTCAAAGCCGCCCGGCTGATCGGGGCCGGCCTGGCGCCAGACGCGCAGGCGGAGGCTGATGCGGGCGGGCGCGGCGTCCATGGAGCGGGGTGGCGGAGCGAAGTGGCGGAGCGGGGGGAGGGGAGGGGAAGCCTCAGCGGTAATGGCGCTGGCTGGGGGTGATGCTCGTGAACTGCAGGGGTTCGCTGAGGCGCTCCGGGGGCTGACCCGGCCGGTGCCGCCAGGCGGCGATATGGGCGAAGCGGGCGTCATCGCGGCGGGCCTCCCCCTCCTCGGTCTGGTGTTCCTCGCGGAAGTGGGCGCCGCAGGATTCCTCCCGGGCCAGGGCATCGCGCACCATCAGATCCGCCAGGCCAAGGAAGTCCTCCAGCCGCAGCGCTCGCTCCAGGGCCTCATCGGGACCGGGACCGTGGTCGGCGACCCGCAGCTCCTCCCGGAACCGCCCCTGCAGGCGCTCCAGCTCCGCCAGCCCCCGCCGCAGCCCCGAGGCGCTGCGGCTGATGCCGCAGACCTCGATCATCAGCAGCCCCAGCTCCCGGTGCAGCTCGGTGGGGGTGGGGCCAGGGGCGCCCCCCCCGGCCCGCTGCGCACCGCGGGGGGGGCGCAGGGCGGCGATGCGGCTCTCGGCGGCGGCCACGGCGGCGCGGCAGGCGGGATGGTCGGCGCCGATCTCCGGCTGGGGATGGCCGGCCAGCCAGGCGGTCACGGTGGCCGGGGCGATGAAGTACCCATCGGCCAACCCCTGCATCAGGGCGCTGGCCCCGAGCCGGTTGGCGCCGTGTTCGGAAAAGTTGGCCTCACCGAGCACGAACAGCCCCGGGATCGTGCTCATCAGCTGGTAATCGACCCAGAGGCCGCCCATCGTGTAGTGAGGGGCCGGATAGATGCGCAGCGGGCTGACGCTCGGATCCTCGCCGGTGATGCGGCCATACATGGCCAGCAGGTTGCCGTAGCGGGCCTCGATCGCCTCCCGGCCATCGCGACGGATCGCCTCGGCCAGATCCAGATACACGCCCCGCCCCCCCGGACCGACGCCGCGGCCCTCCAGGCAGAGCTCCCGGACCCGGCGGGAGGCCAGGTCGCGGGGCACCATGTTGCCGTAGGTGGGATAGAGCCGCTCCAGGAAATAATCGCGCTCCTGCTCCGGAATCTCCCCCGCCGGCCGGCTGTCGCCGGCTCGGGCCGGCAGCCAGACGCGACCATCGTTGCGCAGGCCCTCGCTCATCAGGGTCAGCTTGCTCTGCCAGGTGTCGCCGGCGGGGATGCAGGTGGGGTGAATCTGGGTGAAGCAGGGGTTGGCAAAGCAGGCGCCCTGGCGATGGGCACGCCAGATGGCACTGGCGTTGCTCTTGATGGCATTGGTGGATAAATAGAACACATTCGAATAGCCACCGCTCGCCAGCAGCACCGCATGGGCGGTGAATGTCTCCAGGGCTCCGCTCAGCCCATGGCGGCAGACCACGCCGCGGGCCACCCCATCCACGCAGATCAGCTCCACCATCTCGCGGCGGCAGAAGAGGGCCACCCGCCCCGCAGCCACCTGGCGCATCAGGGCCTGGTAGGCGCCGAGCAGCAGCTGCTGACCGGTCTGGCCGCGGGCATAGAAGGTGCGGCTCACCAGCGCGCCGCCGAAGCTGCGGTTGGCCAGGGTGCCGCCGTACTCCCGGGCGAAGGGCACCCCCTGGGCGACGCAGTGGT
>JBMSXZ010000085.1:0-10888 GCA_049426205.1 Cyanobium sp. | reverse complement strand
CATCGGTGAGCTGACCGAGGCGCGCCCAGGTGACCTCCTCCACCAGCACGCCGCCGGCCTTGGCCTCCCGCAGCAGCTGCAGGAAGCGGGGCTGGAAGCGCAGCTCCGGGGTGCACCAGATGCGGTGGATCGGCCGGTCGCTCTCCAGGGCCGCCTGGGCGGCGTGGCGCCCCCAGACGAGATCATCGGCCGGGCCGGCCTGGAAGCGTTCGGCCTCACCGACCGGCACCTCCACGGCGATCGGCCGCGAGTCGGAGCGACCGGGGCCCCGCAGGCCACCGCGATCCTCGCGGTTGAACGGGCGGGCATCACGGCCATAGCTGCGGGCCCCATCGCGCTCAGGACGCCGCGACGGCCCACGCCCCTCCCCCAGCTGGGGCCGCCCCAGCGGCCGGCCGGCGCGGAAGGGCGGACGCCCTTCGGCTGCGCTGCTGCTGAACGGCCGACGGCCCTCGCTGCGGCGCGCCTCCGGGCGACGCCCCTCGGCGCCACCACGGCCCTCGGGCCGACCCCCCTCAGAACGGCCTTCGAAGCGGCGCTCCGGACGGCCGCCGGCGGGGCGGAAGCGATCGCCGCGGGGGGCATCGGCGCGGGCGCCCTCGAAGCGGGGGCCGCGGGGACCATCGGGGCGGTCAGCGCCGAAGCGGCGCTGCGGCCGCTCGGCGCGCCCCTCGCGCTCAGGGCCATCCGGACGCCATTCCCCACGCGCCTTGAACGGTTTCGGCCCGCGGAAGGGGCGGCCACCCGCAGCCCCAGAGCCCTGCCCCTGGTCCCTACGACGATCAAAACGGGGGCTCATGGCAGGCAGGCAGATGGGTTATGGGTCGGCGTCCTCGAGTTGATCCAGCAGCTGGGCAAGACGGCTGGGGTTCCGCAGAAAGAGCCAGCCCACCATTGTCTCAAATCCCGTGGCCCGTCCATAGATTCCCGATTCACCGCGGCGGGGACCCCGGCCAGCCCGGTTGCGCCCCCTCCGTACCTGCTCTAGCTCCTCTTCGCGCAGCAGGCCGCGCTGCTCGAGACGATCAAGCGCCGCCGCCTGGGCATCGGCACACACGGCGGCCACCACGGCCCGGTGCAGATCGGCGCTGCGACCGGGCCGGTGGCAATGCCGCAAGCGTTGATGCAGCTCCCACACGGCATCGCCCAGCCAGGCCAGCTGCAGGGGACCGAGCTCCCCCTGCAGGGCCGGCAGGGGCAGGGCCGTCAACCAGGCTTCGCCGGCCTCAGGCGGCGATGGATCCGAGGGCGGTGGGGAGGTCGGGCTGGAGATGGAGGAACTCCTCAAGCCTCACCAGTTTCACGGTCTGCACGACGCGGGCATTGCCCACCACCAGGAACTGCAGGCCCTGGTCGTTGCACTGCTTGGCCATCTGCACCAGCACCCCCAAGCCGGAGGAATCGATGAAATCGATCCGGCTCAGATCGATCACCAACGGCTGGGGTGTGCTGGTCAGATGCTCGTCGATGAAGGCGAGAAACTGCTTGTCGGAATAGGCGTCCAGCTGGCCGGTGAAGCTGAACAGCATGTAGCCGTCCTGCTGCTCAAAGCCGCCGCGCAGGGACACGGTCAATCGCTGCAGATCGGTGATGGCTCCTGCTCCCTCGGCGAGCGCGATCGAAGTGTAGGGACGGTTTCCGGAATGGGAACCGCCGCCGCGGCGATGGGGCGATCTGCAACAGAACCGGGCTCAGCCGCGCCGCTCGGCCATCAGGGCAGCGAAGCGACCGAAGTGGTGATCGGCATCGTGGGGGCCCGGACTGGCTTCGGGGTGGTACTGCACACCGAAGATCGGCTTGTGACGATGGGCCAGGGCGGCCACGGTGCGGTCGTTGAGGTTGAAGTGGGTGATCGCCACCTGGTCGGCCGGCAGGGAGGCGGCATCGAGGGCGAAGCCGTGGTTCTGGCTGGTGATCTCCACCAGGCCTGGGCTGCCGCAGGGGTGGTTCAGGCCGCGGTGGCCGTAACCAAGCTTGTAGGTGCTGCCGCCCAGGGCCAGGCCCAGGATCTGGTGGCCGAGGCAGATGCCGAACACCGGCAGGTTGCGCTGATCCACCAGACCACGGGCCAGGGTGATGCCACTGCTCACCGCCGACGGGTCGCCGGGACCGTTGGAAAGGAACACCCCCTCGGGCTCCAGGGCCAGCACCTGCTCGAGGCTGGCATCGGCCGGCAGAACGGTGATGGCACAGCCGTGGGCCGCCAGGCGCTCGAGGATCGCGCGCTTGATGCCGAAATCAATCGCCACCACGCGGTAGGGACGCTCGGGGGAGGGCTGGCGTCGCTGGTCGAACACGGCCGGGCACAGGGCCGTCCATGCGTAGGGGGCTTTGGTGCTGACCCGCTCGGCCAGGTTGAGGCCCGCCATCGACGGGGCGGATCGCACCCGCTCCAGCAGGTCCTGGGGGCTGCTGCCATCGCTGCTGATGGCCCCGTTGATCGCACCGCCCTCGCGCAGATGGCGCACCAGGGCGCGGGTGTCGATGCCGGCGATGCCCACCACGTTGTGGCGCTGCAGCCAGGCCTCCAGGCTCTCCTCGCAGCGCCAGCTGCTGGCCTGCGGCACGAGCTGGCGGGCGATCACACCGGCCACATGCGGGGCATCGGCCTCCTGGTCGGCGCTGTTGACGCCGGTGTTGCCCAGCTCGGGGTAGGTGAAGGTGACCAGCTGGCCGGCATAGCTGGGATCGGTCATCACCTCCTGGTAACCGGTCATGCCGGTGTTGAACACCACTTCACCGATGGCGGTGCCGCTGGCACCGAAAGCTTCACCGCGCAGCACCAGGCCATCGGCCAGCACCAGCAGGGCGGGGGTGGAGGAGGGAGCGCTCGTCATGCGGGCATCATCCCGCAGGGGGGTGCTCAGGCCAGGGCGCTGCGCAGGGCCTCCAACCGCTGCCAGGCAGCACCGCTGGCCATCGCCTGCTGGGCGAGGGGCACCGCCTCGGGGACGCTGGCGGCCAGGCCGGCGGCCCAGAGCACCAGGGCGGCGTTGAGGGCCACCACATCGCGCTGGGCCGTGCTGCCGCGCCCCTGCAGCACCGCCTCGAGGATGGCGCGGTTCTGATCGAGATCGCCGCCCACCAGGGCTTCCATCGGCGCGGCGGTGAGACCGAGGACCTCGGGCTCCAGCCGCTCGGCACGCACGCTGCCGGCTTCGATCAGCCGCAGCTCGCTGGGACCGGAGAGGGAGGCCTCATCCAGGCCGCCATGGCCGTGCACCACCACACCGCGCTGCAGACCGAGGCGGGCCAGCGCATCGGCCATCGGATCCAGCAGGTGGACACCGCCGACGCCCAGCACCTGGAAATCAGGCCGCAACGGATTCACCAGCGGCCCCAGCAGGTTGAACACCGTGCGCACCCCCAGGGCCCGGCGCAGGGGTGCCAGGCCCACCAGGGCCGGGTGCCACCCCGGGGCGAACAGGAAGGTCACGTTGGCGGCGGGCAGGGCCGCCACCACCCGCTCGGGCGGCGCCTGCAGGTTGAGGCCGGCGGCCTCGAGCACATCGGCGGAACCCACCTTGCCGCTGGCGCTGCGGTTGCCGTGCTTGGCCACGGTGGCGCCACAGGCCGCCGCCACGAAGGCCACCGCCGTGGAGATGTTGAAGGTGTTGGCCCCATCGCCCCCCGTGCCGCAGGTGTCCACCAGGGGCAGCTCCGGCCGTGGGCCGGGCAGGGGACAGGCCTGGCGCAGCACACCGGCCATGGCGGCCAGCTCCTCGCCGCTCGGCTCCTTGGCCCGCAGGGCTGCCAGCAGGGCACCGGTGAGCACCGGCTCGATCGCCTCCTCCAGCCAGCCCCGCATCAGCGCCTCAGCGTCGCTGGCCTGCAGGGAACGCCCCTGCAGCAGCTGCTCGAGCAGGGCAGGCCAGGGGGTGGAAGCAGCCATGGATGCAGCGGAACGGCGCGATGGGGCTGATGTAGCAGAAACGGCCCGGGAAAAACCGGAACCACCAGCGGGCCGGCGCGATCAGGGGCTGTCCTGATCGGCGGTGTCGAAGCCGGAGCCCACGGCCTGGGGCGCCGCCTCGGCGCCGGGGCGGTAACCGGCGGCCCAGATCGTCCGGCAGCGCTGGTTGAGCTGGTCGTGGCTGAGGCCCCAGAGGCGCAGCGTCTTGGCCAGATCGTCCTGGATGTCATGGGCGCCGGGGAAGCCGGCGTAGCGCATCAGCAGCCGTCCGAGATCCACCAGCTGGGCGTCGCTGGGCTCGCTGGCCGCCAGCAACTGATCCACGAGGTCACGGTCGCTGGCATAGAGCGGATGGGCCTGGGCGCTGGCGGCGGTGGGCTCGGCCATGGCGGGCGGGTCGGGGGTGCTCGCTGCCTAGGTTGGCCTGAACCTGCCGATGTTCATGGCTGCCCTCCGCCTCGGCCTGATCCGGCGCTACCTGCGACCGCACCGGCGCACGGTGCTGATGGGCATCGCCGCCCTGGTGGTGGTGAATCTGCTCAGCGTCAGCCTGCCGCTGCTGGTGCGCGGCGCCATCGACGACCTGCAGGACGGCTTCGCCATCCGCGATCTGCTGCGCCAGGCGGTGCTGCTGATCGGCCTGGCCACCCTGATGGGTGGGGTGCGGCTGTGGTCGCGGATGCTGGTGTTCGGCGTGGGCCGGCAGGTGGAGGCCGACCTCAAGCAGCAGATCTTCAGCCACATGCTGCGCCAGGAGCCGGGCTGGGTGCAGCGCACCGGCAGCGGCGAGGTGATCAGCCGCGCCACCAGCGATGTGGAGAACGTGCGGCGGCTGCTGGGCTTCGCCGTGCTCAGCCTCACCAACACCGCCCTGGCCTATGCCCTCACCCTGCCGGCGATGCTGGCGATCGACCCCTGGCTGAGCCTGGCGGCGGTGGGGCTCTACCCGCTGATGCTGCTCACGGTGCGCCTGTTCGGCGGCCGGATGATGCGCCAGCAGCGGCGTCAGCAGCAGTCGCTGGCCAGCCTGAGCGACCTGGTGCAGGAGGACCTCTCCGGCATCAGCGCCATCAAGATCTACGGGCAGGAAACCACCGAACGGCAGGCGTTTGCCGAGCGCAACCGCGCCTATCGCGACGACGCCCTGCAACTGGCCCGCACCCGCAGCACCCTCTTCCCGCTGCTGGAGGGCATCTCCTCGGTGAGCCTGCTGCTGCTGCTGGCCCTGGGCAGCGGCCAGCTGGAGAGCGGGCGGCTGACGATCGGCGATCTGGTGGCCCTGATCCTCTATGTGGAGCGGCTGGTGTTCCCCACCGCCCTGCTGGGCTTCACCCTCAACACCTTCCAGACCGGTCAGGTGAGCCTGGAGCGGGTGGAGGAGCTGCTGCAGCGGCGGCCGCGGATCGAATCCCCCCCCCAGCCCCTGGCCGCCCCGGCGCAGCCGGCGGCCGGCGGTACCAGCGGCGCGGCGATCGAAGCCCGCAACCTCACCATCCGCTACGACGGTGCCGAGCGCGATGCCCTGCGCGGCCTGAGCTTTCGCCTGGAGCCCGGCGAGTTGGTGGCCGTGGTGGGGCCGGTGGGCTGCGGCAAGACCACCCTCGCCCGGGCCCTGGGCCGCATGGTGGAGGTGCCCGCCAATCAGCTGTGGATCGACGGCCGCGATGTGACCGCCCTGGCCCTGGCCGACCTGCGCGCCCAGGTGGCCCTGGTGCCGCAGGAGGGCTACCTGTTCACCGCCAGCCTGGCCGACAACCTGCGCTACGGCGAGCCCGGGGCCGACCAGCAGCGGGTGGAGGAGGCGGCGATCCAGGCCCGCCTCGAGGGCGATATCCGCGGCTTCCCCGATGGCTACAACACCCTGGTGGGGGAGCGGGGGATCACCCTCAGCGGCGGCCAGCGCCAGCGCACCGCCCTGGGCCGTGCCCTGCTGGTGGACGCGCCGCTGCTGGTGCTCGACGACGCCCTGGCCAGCGTCGACAACAACACCGCCGCCGAGATCCTGGCCTCGGTGCGCCGCCAGAACGCGCGCACGATCGTGATGATCAGCCACCAGCTCTCCGCGGCCGCCGCCTGCGACCGGATCCTGGTGCTGGAGGACGGCCAACTGGTGCAGCAGGGTCACCACCGCGAGCTGGTGGGCCGCAGCGGCACCTATCGCCGCCTGTGGGAGCGGGAGCAGGCGGAGCAGCAGCTGAGCCGGGCGGCCTGACCCCGGCCCGGCCCGCTGGCGAGGCTGGCCCGCAGCGATCACACTTGGTGCCGGGCTCCGGACAACCGCGCCCAGCGTCGCTTAGCTGGAGAACACGCTCCAACGACGGCGCCCCCCATGGTCTCCGCACAGCCCGCCGCACAGCCGCCGGCCCCGCTGGCCAGTCAGGCCTATCGCCTGCGCTGCACCCTGACGTTCGGCGACATCTATGGCCAGATCCTGATCTGGATGCTGGTGATCTTCGTGAGCCTGGCGGCCGGCCTGGCCCTGATGGGTGCCAGCAAGCCCCTGTTCGCCCTGGTGGGGGTGGGGCTGATCCTGGTGCTGTCGCTGCCGTTCCTGCTGTTCGCCTTCACCACCACCCTGCTGAACCACATCGCCCTCGAACCGGCCAGCCGCGCTGCCTAGGCTCGGAGGGTTCGCAGAAGCCACGGTGTTCGGACTGTTTCAGGGCATGGCAGGCGGGAAGGGCAGCCTGGTGAGCCGTGAGGCGGCCCTCCCGGGACGCCCCGATCCGATCCCCACCTCCGAGCGCCACGTTGTGCTGGGGACGGCCCTCAAGGCGCCCCTCAGCACCAGCCAGGAGGAGGCGCTGTTCGGCTGCGGCTGCTTCTGGGGAGCGGAGAAGGGCTTCTGGCGGCTGCCCGGCGTGGTCTGCACCGCCGTGGGCTACGCCGGCGGCTACACCCCCAACCCCACCTACGAGGAGGTGTGCTCGGGCCGCACCGGCCACACCGAAGTGGTGCGCGTGGTGTGGGACCGCAACGCGATCGATTTCAGCGATCTGCTCAAGCTGTTCTGGGAATGCCACGACCCCACCCAGGGCATGGCCCAGGGCAATGACAGCGGCACGCAATACCGCTCAGCGATCTACGTGGGCAACCCGGCGCTGCTCAAGCTCGCCATGGCGAGCCGGGATCGCTACCAGCAGCAGCTCAACGCCAACGGCCACGGCGCCATCACCACCGAGATCGCCGAGGGCTTGCCCTTTTATTTCGCCGAGGCCTACCACCAGCAGTACCTGGCGCGGCCCGGCAGCCGTCCCTACTGCTCGGCGCGGCCCAGCGGCGTGCTGCTGGATGGCTTCGACGGGGCCGACTACAAACTGCCCGCCTCGGTGTGGTCGCACTACGACTGGACGATCAGCCACTGCGTGCTGCGCGGCGACAACACACCGATCACGCTGTGAACCGCCGCACCAGGCTGACCGCGCTGCTGGCCCTGCTGATGGCCCTGGCACCGGCCGTGGCCCACGCCGAGGCGATCCAATCGCCCTGGTGGGAGGACTACGCCATCCGCGATCGCTACCTGTGCCGTGGTCAGGGCTCGGTGGTGCTGGAGCGCAACGACGCCCAGGCCGCGCTGATTCAGGGGCGGTACCGCACCACCTTCTTCCGAGAAGCCTCCGACGAAGCGGGGGTGCGGTACAGCGGCAACGGCATGCGCCTGATCCTGATGGGCGATGAACTCACCCTTGAGCGCCTGCCGCAGCGCATTCACTGTCTACGCACCGATCAGGTGTGAACCGCCCGATGCCCATCGAGAGCCGATGACACCCCTTCCCGACCGCACCGTGGTGATCGGCCTGCTGGCCACCCTGGGCCTGGTGTTCGCGCTGGTGTTCTGGTTCACGCGCCTGTCCCCCTCCCAGGAACCACCCCTGCTCTGGCGCGAGGCGCCCACGGAGCAGCGGCGGCCGGGGTTGGCGCCGATCCGCACCCCCGAGCGCAACACCCTGCAGGGCGAACTGATCTGAACCGTTGGCCTGCGGGACAATGCCAGCAACCCAGCCCCGCCGGCCGCGTTGGACCCCAAGCCGCAACGTCAACTCCATCCTCTGCCGCGCGGCCTGGTGGAGCTCTACGGCCTGCTGGCCGTGCTGTTCGTGCTGGTGCCGGAATGGATGGCCGGTGGCGCCCTGGCTGGCCTGCGCCAGGGGCGTGAGGGCAGCGAGCTGCCGATGACGGCCGGTGCCTGGCGGCGGGTGCCGGAACTGCGGCTGGCGTCGATGAGCCTGCGCGAATTGCGGCAGTTGGCCCGTGAGCTTCGACTGGCCGGCTATGCGGGTCTGAACCGCGAGAACCTCAACCGCCGGGTGCTGCGCCGCATCCGCGCCAGGGGCCCAAAGGCGCTGTGATAACTTCGTTCTCGCCGGGGCGTAGCGCAGCTTGGTAGCGCACCACTTTGGGGTAGTGGGGGTCGTGGGTTCAAATCCCGCCGCTCCGATTGCAAGATCCAACCGGTCATCATCACCCGCCGAACCGCTCCTCCCCGGGGCGGTTTTTTTTATGCGATGGTCGCGCCCCGACCCCTCACGTCGGCAGACTGGCTTGAGCGGCAGGCGGCGGCATGATCGGGATCGAGGAACTCGATGCCCTCGATCTGATGCTCTGGCTGGGCCGCGGCAGTGATGCGGCTCGCCACCTGGATTGCAACCAGAGCACGGTGAGCCGCCGCTGCAACCACTGCCTGGAGGTCTTCGACCTGCAGCTGCACCGCGATGGCGAGGGCTGGCCCCGCCTCCGCCAGCACGACCTGCTGGAGCTGGAACGGGAGGTGCATCAGCTCTATCGCCTCCGCCAGGGGCGCCAGCTCCGGCTCGATGCCAGCCTGCTGGCGGCACCGCTGCTGCAGGCCGGCGCTCCAGCGGGCTGGATCACCGGCCATCTCGATGGACTGGGCTGGCGGCGGCCGATCCAGCTGCTGGAGGAACGGATCCTCGATGCCTGGATCACGGCCATGGGGCAGGAGCTGGACGCCGTCGCCACACCGGCGCTGGTCTGCATCCCGTTGCTGGTCACCCCCCTGCAACTGGCCGCAACCCCAGACCATCCCCTGCTGGGGCAAGGTGCCCTCGGGCTGAACGACCTGGTCGGCCAGCCACGGCTGGCTCCACGGCGCGGCAGCTATCCCCACACCGAACAGCTGCTGGGCTCCTGGCGGGAGCGGCACCGCCCCCTCACCCTCAGCACCACCAACCCGCGGCGCCGCGAGCGGGGCAGCACGGCCCTCAGCCAACCGGTGCTGCACTACGGCACCCGCTTCAGCCTCGCCCAGCAACCGAGCCTCCGCGCCCTTCCCGTGGAGCTTGGTGTGCAGACACAGCTGAGCCTGGTGATGCGGCGTGATCTCAGCGAACAGCCAGCCCTGCAGATCCTGGTGGAGACCCTGGAGCAACGCACCCACCAGGCGGTCCTGGCCGATCTGGGTGTGCCCGCTCGCCGCTGATGCGCGGCTCACCGCCGTTCAGTCGAACATTCAGTCGAGCCGGGTGCTGACGCCGTAGCAGGCCAGCCAGCGGTTGACCCGCGGCCGGAGCCGTGGCGGCACCTCCTGCAGCAGTTGCGAGAGCTCCAGGGCGCCGAGGCGCCGCAGATCGCGCACATCCACGTGCCAGAGGGCCTCGGCCTCGCGGATCAACCGCGCCCAGGTGCGGGTGTCCTGCCAGCGCTGCACCTGGGTCCGCAGATCGGTGGGCTGAGCCATGGCCTAACCCGCAGGGGGTCGGCTTCAGGATGCCCATGGCGCGGCACGGCACACCAAATTGCCGGTTCCGCTTCCTGTTGCTGAAGACAATCAGGCCGAGCGGCGCAGCGGCGGATCCTCCACCGCCACCACCGGGAAGCTGAGCAGGGCGGCCTCCCGATCCGAGAGCCGCCGGCTCCAGGCACCGCTGATCGGTTCATTCCAGCGAAAGCCGGCCTCGCGCGCCTTGTGGCGCTCCTCGTAGGACAACCGGGCGCGGTAGAGCCGGCGGGGCTCCAGGCCGGCCTGCAGCAAGGCCTCCAGCCCGTCGCAGCGCTCCAGCACCTGGGCCAGGTAGATGCAATCGGTGAGGGCACGGTGGGCGGCCCACACCGGCACCCCATGGGCCAGGGCTAGATCGCGCACCGAGGGATTGGCGCGCAGGCCGCGCTCCGCTGGCCAGCGCAGGTCCTCCATGCTGCACAGCCAGGGCTGGCGGATGGCGGGCAGATCGCCCCGCCCGAACCACTGGCGATCAAACGCGGCGTTGTGGGCCAGAACCACATCCGCCGCCTCCAGCATCGCCTCGAAGCACTGCAGGGCCTGGCGCCAGGGCTGCGGCTGGCGGGTCACCACCGGATCGATGCCGTTGATGGCGCGGGCCGGATTGTGCTCGCAGGGCAGGAGAAAGGAAATCTGGCCGAGCACGGCCCGGTGCGGCACGTCGAACAGCACGGCGCCCACTTCGATGCACCGGTCGCGATCGGGATCCAGCCCCGTGGTTTCGGTATCGAGGATCAACAGGCGCCGGGGACAGCCGTCCGGCGGCTCGGAGGGGACGTCGGGGTCAGGGGCGGGGGCGGGAGCGAGGTCAGGGTCGGGGACTTGCTGCACCGCAACGGGCGCAGCGAGCTCTTGGGTCGGAGCCGCCATGGGCTTCGCCTGCGGATGCACCACAGCCCCAGCGCCGCCGACAAGGCTCAGCAGGTCCACCTGCTCCCAGCTGGATCCGGCGGACCCGGACTTGGCATCGGCTGGAGTGATGGGGTCGGTGGCCATGGTGCGCTGCCCTCAGGGCCATGATCCCAGCCCGTGCAAGGAGCTGCCTAGGGTCTGAACACCTGCACTTCCCCCGTGGCCAAGGCCCTCACCGCCGGTGATCCGGCTCCCCTGATCGCCCTGCGCGATCAGGACGGCGTTGAGCGGCGCAGCGACCAGCTGGGCGGCAAGGCACTCGTGCTGTTCTTCTATCCCAAGGACGACACCCCGGGCTGCACGATGGAGGCCTGCGCCTTCCG
>JBMSXZ010000084.1:0-11274 GCA_049426205.1 Cyanobium sp. | reverse complement strand
GCCGCGGCTTGGAGGTCACCTCCATGCGCAGCTGGGCGGCGGCCTCATCGATCAGGTCGATGGCCGAATCGGGCAGGCAGCGGTCGCTGAGGTAACGGTCGGCCAGGCGGGCCGCCGCCACCAGGGCGCCATCGGTGATCGTCACCCCGTGGTGCAGCTCGTAGCGCTCCTTCAGGCCCCGCAGGATCTCCAGGCAGGTCTCCCGGTCGGGCTCGCGGATCAGCACCTGCTGGAAGCGACGCTCCAGGGCGGGGTCCTTCTCGATCGTGCGCCGGTAGTCCTCGGGGGTGGTGGCGCCGATGCAGCGAAGGTCGCCGCGGGCCAGCACAGGCTTGAGCAGGCTGGCGGCATCGGGGCCCGATCGTTCGCCTCCGACCACGGTGTGGAGCTCATCGATGAACAGCACCACCCCGCCGCCGGCTTCAGCCCCAGTGCCACCCCGGCCCCGACCCTCCGCCTCCCGGGCCTCGGCGTCGCGCACCTCGGCCAGCACCTGCCGCAGGCGCTCCTCGAACTGTCCGCGGAACTTGGCACCGGCGATCAGGGCACCGAGGTCGAGGGACACCAGCCGCAGGCCCCGCAGGGCCTCGGGCACGGCGCCGGCCACGATCCGCTGGGCGAGGGATTCGACCACAGCGGTCTTGCCCACCCCCGATTCGCCCACCAGCACGGGATTGTTCTTGCCGCGGCGGGAGAGCACCTGGATCAGCCGTCGGATCTCGGCGTCGCGGCCGATCACCGGGTCGAGCTCGCCGGCCCGGGCGGCGGCGGTGAGATCGCGGCCGAAGCGCTCCAGGGCGGTGCGGTCCTGGTCGGCATCGACCGGCTCGACGCGCAGGCCCGCCTCCTCGGCCCCGGTCGCCGCCGCGGTGCCAACGCCGCCGGGGGGGGGGGCGGGGGGGGGGGGCGGCCCGACCGCCCCGCCGCCGGCGGCGGTGGCGGCCGCAGCACGGCCCGGGCTGGTGCCAGCCCCGGAGGCTGCCGGGCTGGCATCGACCCAGTCGTCTCCGGAGCCGGAGCCTGCCCCTGAGCCTGGTCCCGCCTGCCTCGGCCCGGGCCGCCACTGCCGCAGCAGCAGGTCTTCGCTGAGTCCCTCCTCGGCCAGCAGGCGGCCGGCGATGCGGGGCTCCCGCAGCAGTGCCAGCAGCAGGTGGGGACCATCGAGCAGGGGGGCCCCCCAGGAGGCCCGGCGCCGGTCCGCCGCCTCCAGCAGATCCTCCAGTGCCTCACCGATATAAAGCGTGTCACCGCTGGCGCTGGGCTGGTCGGCGCAGAAGGCCTCCAGGCGGTCGAGCAGCCGGTTGTCGTCCACCGGCAGCGGGGCGGCCCAGGTGGCGAAGCGGGGATCGCTGAACAGGGTGAGCAGCAGGTGCTCCACATCCATCGCCCCATGGCGCCAGCGGCGGGCCTGGTCCTGGCTGGCGAGCAGCAGATCCCAGGCGGCCTCGCTGAACCGCTCGGGCTCGGCGGTGAGGCTGGCCGGCGGCCGGGGCGGGGAGGTGGGGCTGGGCATCGGCGAGGTGGGCGGGGCGGCGGGATCAGGTGCTGGCGGCAGCGGCCGGCGGCTGGGGAGCGGGGGCGGTCTGGATCAGCTCGACGCGATAGCCATCGGGATCCTCCACGAAGGCGATCACCGTGCTGCCGTGCTTCATCGGTCCGGGGGGCCGCACCACCCTGCCGCCGCGCTCGGCGATCGCCGCGCAGGTGGCATGGATGTCGCTGACGCCGATGGCGATGTGGCCGTAGCCGCTTCCGATCTCATAGGTGCTGGTGTCCCAGTTGTGGGTGAGCTCCAGCACGGCGGTGTCGCGCTCCTCGCCATAGCCCACGAAGGCCAGGGTGAAGCGACCCTCGGGGTAATCGCGGCGGCGCAGCAGGCGCATGCCGAGCACCTCGGTGTAAAAGCGCAGCGAGCGCTCCAGGTCGCCGACCCGGAGCATGGTGTGAAGCAGGCGCATCGAGCGGCGGCAGTGGCCGGCCGCATTCTGGCCAGGGCCGCCGCCGCCGGGACGACGGATGGCCGGCCTGTCCTGCCCCGATCGGGATGGCCCGGCCGTTGACGCAGGTTGGGGGCTCGGCCTGCCAGACGCTGGCGCTGCCGGGGGCGGCAGCGCCGTTCAGGACCCTGCCGCTGCCCTCGCGCCGTGGCGATCGTCACAGCGGGGGGGGAAGGGGAGGCCCATAGGATCGCCGCTGCCGGCGCCTCCAGTCTGTGTACAACTCCTTCGACCTTGCGATCGAGACGATCGTGGCCCGAGAGGTTCTCGACTCGCGGGGCACTCCCACCGTCGAGGCGGAGGTGTCCCTGGAGGGGGGCTTCAGCGGCCGGGCGATCGTGCCCAGCGGCGCCAGCACCGGTGCCCATGAGGCCCATGAGCTGCGGGATGGTGGCCGCGAGTACTTCGGGAAAGGGGTGCAGAAGGCGGTCGAAAACATCGAGGAGCGCATCGCGCCCGCCCTCTGTGGTCTGAGCGCCCTCGACCAGGTGGGTGTGGACCGGGCCATGAACGAGCTCGACGGCAGCGACAACAAGAGCGCCCTCGGGGCCAACGCGATCCTGGCGGTGAGCCTGGCCAACGCCCACGCCGCCGCCAGTGCCCTCAACCTGCCCCTCTACCGCTACCTCGGTGGACCGTTGGCGAACCTGCTGCCGGTGCCGTTGATGAACGTGATCAACGGCGGCGCCCACGCCTCGAACAGCCTCGATTTCCAGGAATTCATGATCGTGCCCCATGGGGCCGGCAGCTTCCGCGAGGCGCTGCGGATGGGGGCTGAGGTGTTTCACACCCTCAAGGGTCTGCTCAAGGACCGCGGCATGAGCACCGCCGTGGGTGATGAGGGCGGTTTCGCCCCTGACCTGGGCAACGACGAAGCCGGCGACATCCTGGTGCAGGCGATCGAAAAAGCCGGCTACAAGCCTGGCGAGGAGATCTCCCTGGCCCTCGATGTGGCCAGCACCGAGTTCTACCGGGATGGCCGCTATGCCTTCGGCGGTGGCAGTTACAGCAGCGCCGAGATGGTGGAGCAACTGGCAGCCCTGGTGGGCCGCTACCCGATTGTGTCGATCGAGGACGGCGTGGCTGAGGACGATTGGGAGGGCTGGAGTCTGCTCACCCAGCGCCTCGGTTCGAGCGTGCAGCTGGTCGGCGACGACCTGTTCGTGACCAACACCAGTCGCCTGCAGCAGGGCATTGAGCGCGGGGTGGCCAACTCGATCCTGATCAAGGTCAACCAGATCGGAACCCTCACCGAAACCCTGCAGGCGATCGATCTGGCCGGTCGGGCCGGTTACACCAGCGTGATCAGCCACCGCAGTGGTGAGACCGAGGACGTGACCATCGCCGACCTGGCGGTGGCCACCCGCGCCGGCCAGATCAAGACCGGCTCCCTCAGCCGCTCCGATCGCGTGGCCAAATACAACCAGCTGCTGCGCATCGAAGACGAACTGGGCGACCAGGCCGTCTACGCCGGCGTCGACGATCGCGGTCCCCGCGGCCGGGGCTGATCGGTCGAGCTGATCGGTCGATCCGCAACGGGATTCGGCCCTCCGGCCGCGCTGAACGGGCCGGGGGGCTTGCAGGTTCTTGACCTGGTCGCCCAAAGCCCCAAGGCAGGCAGCCCGTGGACCCATCGCCGCAATCTCCTGGAGGTCCCCAAGGCCGCCCAGCCTGTTGCTGCCCACACTGGACTGCCCTGGTTGGCCTGCTTACAGTCAGGCCAAGACGCTTTCCCCGTCGGTTTCTGGTTTCCATGGCCTCCCAGCTGATCCGGCCAACCCTGGCGGCGATGCTCAGGTCCGCTGCCGGTTCGTTGCCCGCTTCCTGGCATCGCCTGCACGGTCAGGCGGGCAGGGCCGGCGTGGTGCTGGGCCGCCACCTGGCTCTGGCGGCGCTGCCGTTGCCGCTGCTGCTGGCAGGGCCGTGGGCGGCGAAGGCGGCTTACACCTCGCCGTTCAGCCTTCAGCTCAGCCCGGACATCGCCAGTTGGACGGCGGATTTCGCGTCGCGCCAGAGCCAGATCACCCTGAATGCCACACCACCCCCGGCGCAATGGGACACTTACAACTATCTCAACCCCGCTGCTCCGCTCCCCTACGGACCGCTCAACCCCCAGTTGCTTGCCGCTGGCCCAGGCGATGTCGTTGATCTGAGCCCGGTCAATCAGTTGCACGGTACCGATCGCGGTGGCCCCGTCTACAACCAGCCCCTCGCCGCCCCGCCCGCCGGTGTCGATCGCCGCACCTGGGCCACCCAGCGCTGGCATCCGCCATCTTTGATCTGACCAGCGGTGCTGACCTCGACGCTGACGGTTATCCGCTGGTGGCCCCAGGCTCAACGCTCGACCAGGAGATTCTCGATCACCTGCCGCCGCCGGGTGTGCACATTCTTCCGTTCACCTCCGATAACTGGTTCTACCAAAACTTCCAGGTGGCCATGCGGGTGCTCCCCCCCCAGCCCGTGCCAGCCCCTGGACTGCATGTCGGCGCCCTGGCGGCCTTCGCCGTCGCCCGCCGGCTGCGTCGCCGCAGCCGGGGCGGCTGATCCCAGAGAGCCGTTGCCCATCTGGTTGCGGCGAGCGGCTTCACGGCCGAGGGCTTCCTGCCGTGGCCTGCGGCAGCGCCGCTGCATACCCTGGGAGGGTTGTTCATCCCCGCGGCGGCCCCAGCGGCTGCCCGACCCTCAGCATGGCTCTTCTCGATGATCTGAGCGGCGGCGTGGTGGCCGCCGTGGCCGGTGACAAGGCACCGGCCCTCAATGATTTCATCAAATCCAATGGCGGCCTCAGCGGTCTGGCCGACAAATTCCAGAACGGCGGTGCCGGCGAGCTGTTTGCCAGCTGGGTGGGCACGGGCGACAACAAGGCGATCACCACCCAGCAGATCAACGCCGTGCTCGGCAGCAGCCAGGTTCAGGAGTTCGCCAAGAAGCTGGGCATCGATCCCGATGCCGCCTCCACCTTCATCGCCACCAACCTGCCGGCCCTGATCGACAAGATCACACCCGACGGCAAGGTGGAGCCCAATCCCGATGCCCAGGCCCCGACGGCCTGATCCAGAAGGGGAGCATCGGCCCTGAAGCCCGGAGCTCCTTTCCGGGCTCCCTTTCACCCAGAGCCAGGGCGAACGGGGTCCTTTTCCCCGGGGATTGATCATCTCCTCCCTCTCCCAGGGGCGGCATGGCCGACTTGGGTGAGGCCTGCCCTGCGTCGAGCCTGGAGCCTCTTGCATTGGGTGCTTCGGCCGCCTCGATGGCCAGGCTGACGCCATCGTTGCGGCAGTCACCCTGGTCTCAGCCTCCCGCCGACTGTCCCGGCAGCTGGTCGATCCGCCCATCGCGCTTGAGGCGGGCCTGCAGTGCCAGCCAGTTCAGGGCCACGGGGGTGGCAGCCACCAGGGGCACCGCCACAAGGGCGGCCCGGCTGCTCGCGGCAAGCAGGGCCGCGGCCACCGCCAGGCCCCCCAGCAGGAACGACTGGCCGGCGCTCTGCTGGGCCAGGGCCAGGCGCCGCAGCAGCCGATCGGTCTCGCCGGCGCGAATCTGAACCTGCAGGTCACCCTGCTCGATCCGGGCCAGGCTCTCATCGAGCCGCCGCGGGATGCCGAGGGCACGGCTGCCCACATCGGCCGCCTGGCGGGTGATCTCGTTGAGCAGGTCGTTGGGGCCGTTACCGCTGGCGGTCATCAGGGGCAGCAGGTAAGGACGGGCGATCGCCAACAGATTAAAGGCCGGATCGAGGCTGCGACCCACCCCCTCGAAGGTCGAGAGGGCCCGCATCACGAAGATCAGCTCCGGCGGCAGGCGGAACGGCTGGTCGTAGACCAGGTCGTAGATGTCGCCGGAGAGCTTCTCCAGCACCCGGGCATTGAAGGGTGGGGTGAGCGCTTCGTTGAGCATCAGCCGCACCAGGCGCCGTACCGGACCGACATCGATGCCGCGGGCGATCACACCGGCCTGCTGCAACTCCTGCACCAGGGCCGCGGCGTCGCGGGAGGCGGCCTGGCGCACCATCCGGCCGATGCGGCTGCGCAGGCGCTCGGAGAGCTGCCCCATCATGCCGAAGTCGTAGTAGATCAGGGCGCCATCGGCCGCCACCGCCAGGTTGCCCGGGTGGGGATCGGCATGGAAGAAGCCGAAGCGCACCAGCTGCTGCAGATAGCTGGCGGCGCCCTTCTCCGCCACCGCGGCCGGATCGATCCCGGCCGCCAGCAGGGCCGGGCGGTTGTTGACCTTGATGCCGGGCACGTAATCGAGGCACAGCACGCGGCGGCTGCTGAGCTCCCAGATCACCGCCGGAATGCGGATGCCCGGATCGTCGAAGAACTGCTGGCGGAAGCGGGCGGCGTGTTCGGCCTCGAGGCGGAAATCGAGTTCGCGCAGCAACACCCGGCGGCATTCCTTGGCGATTCCCACCCAGTCGCGGCCGCGGCCCCAGCGGGGGTGGCGCTGCACGGCGGCGGCCACCTGCTGCATCACCTCCAGATCGAGCCGGAACAGCGGCTCGAGACCCGGCCGTTGCACCTTGAACACCACCTGGCGGCCGCTGCGCAGGCTGGCGCGGTGCACCTGGGCCAGGCTGGCCGATCCCAGGGGCGAGGTCTCCAGATCGATGATCTCCAGCCGGCGCTCGCCGAGCTCCTCGGCCAGGATCGCCTCCACCACCGGGAACGGGAAGGCCGGAACCCTGTCCTGCAGGTGGGCGAGCTCCTCCACCACCTCGGCGGGGAAGACATCGGGGCGAGCCGAGAGGATCTGGCCGAGCTTGATGAAGGCCGACCCCAGGCCCAGCAGCTCGGCGGTGAGCCAGCGGGCCTGGCGGCGGCGGCGCACGGCCAGCCGCTCGCGGCTCCAACCGCCGCGGTAGGTCCAGCGCCGGCTGTCCCACCAGAGGCCGGCCAGCAGCTGCAGCACCACGCGCCAGATGCGCAGCGGCCGCGCCAGGCGGGCGCCCCGGGCCAGGGAGGAGGAGGGGCTCATCGGGCCGGACCGGAGCCCTGGGGTGGGGAGGCCTGCGGGGGCACGGCTGCGCCATGGCCAGCCTCCAGCCGCTCCGCCAACCGGGCCACCTGGGCCCGCAGGGCATCAATCATCGCCTGGGGATCAGCCGCCGTCGGCCCAGCCTGGGGCCCGCGGCCGTCGAAGCCGCTCCACACGCCGCGACCGCCTTCGGGGCCGCCGCCGGAGCTCTGGTCAGCGCCTGGCGCAGAACCGCGCTCCAGGCGGGCGGCCTCCTGCTCCACCTCCTCCCAGAACAGGCTGAGCTCCTGCTGCAGGCGGGTCGGGGCGTCCTGGGCGAGCAGGGAGAGGGTGGCGGCGGTATCGGCCAGGCCGCTGCCCACACGAGCCGCGAGCCTGTTCAGGGCGGCCTGGAGCAGGGAACGGGGAGCGCTCATCGAACGACCGACGCTGGGGCCAAGGGCTGGGGGAACTGTGGCAGATCAGGGCGTGCCGGCGGGACTCGGGGCTGGAGGGGCTTCCGGCATGGCTGGCAGCTGTGGAGTGGTGGTGACGGGCTGGGGGGGCGGGCTTGGCGGCAGATCCGGGGCCGGGGGGTCCTGGGACGAGGGCAGCGGATCGCGGCGATCGAGGGCATCGAGGCCGGTGCTGGGTGCGTCGGCCTGGTTCTGGCGCTGCTCCCGATCGGCCCGCTGCTCGGCTTCGAGCTCGGCGCGACGTTCCTCCGCCGCCGCCTTCTCCCGGGCCATGCGCTTGTCCTGTTCGATCGCCTCGAGGTCGGCCCGCAGCGGCAGCACCGGGCCCCCGTGTCGGCGCCGCAGCGCCTCGAGCGACTCGCCGGGAAAGGGTTGGACGCTGAAGTTCTGCACCCCGGCCGGTCCGTCATCGCTGCGCAGGTTCAGCAGGCGCTCGGTGATGCCATGGCCCAGTCCGAAGCAGACGCCCAGCGCCAGCCAGTGGCGCCAGCCCCAGGACCGGGAGGCGCCCAGGCCGGGATCGGCTGGTGGTGGGGAGGCGCCCCGGGACCCGCGCCCGCTGGGTGGCAACTCAACCATCAGTTCAGATGCGGGCGCTGATCGGGCCATCCTGCCGGACGATGCCAGGCCCGGGATGGGGGCGTCGCTGCGGCAGGTGCGGCGACCCGCCTTGCCCTTCCGGCCGCATCGACGTTTGCTGGACCCAGATCGATCGGTCCCACTGATGCCACTGCTGCCCCGCTGGCGCTTCATGACTCCCGAGGCCAAGGCGCTGACCCGGCGCCTGGCCGTCTCCGGAGCGGTGATCCTGCTTGCCATGCTGCTGGTTCCAGGCCTGATCCCCTGGCTGCTGCTGGGATTGGCGGCCTGGTGGATCTGGAGGGTGGTGAGCCGCTGACGGCCACAAAAAAAGCGGACCCGTCCAGGACCCGCTCGATGACCGAGATCACTTTATGAACTTATGTGATGCAACTGTGGCCGTTGCGCTCCAGGGTGCTCCGCATTCGAGGCGGTTTCGGTTCAGCCCTGGGGCCGTCGCTCCGGCCTGACCTCGCCTTCGGTCCAGGCGACCAGGCGGCAGCGACGGCCATCGAGGTCCAGGTCAAGGTCAACCCGCACCGGGTCGTCCGTGGTCAGCCGGATCAGCTGGCGCTCGATGACGCTGAACCGGTTCAGGGGGCTGAGATCCGGCTGGAGGCCCCAGTGCAGGGGCTGCTTGTGGGCGCCCTGGCTCCAGCGCCCGTTCAGAACGCGGGCGGAGTGGGTCTGGCTGCTGCGGTTGATCAGGCTCAGCTCCACATTCAGGGCATGGGTTTCGGGGGGGGGGGGGGGGGGGGGGGGCGCCACCACCCCGGGGGGCAGGGCGCCATCCGGTCGCTGCGGAATCCGATCGAGCCAGGCGCGCAGATGGAGCTCCACGGTGGAGTCGGTGCAGGGGGGCAGGGGGGTGGCCATGGTGAAGGGGAGGAGGGGGGATCGGGCGGGCGCGACGGACGCAGACGCGAAGGCGGACGCGAAGGCGGAAGGGACAGTCAGGCGCAGCAGCTGGTCGAACTGGAGGGGGAGCGCGAGCTGGGGCAGGGTCCAGGCCGCGGCCAGAAGAGCAGGAAGCACGGCGGCAGCGGGCGGGAACGGCGGGAGCAGGGGGGGGCAGGGACCCTCAGGGGGGGCGATCAGAGGAAGCGGCAGGTGCCCTGCGGAGGGCGCCTGCCGGATCGGGGCGGCTTGCCAGCCCTCAGGGCATCAGGAGTTGCTGGCGCTGATCAGGCCATCGAGCGAGAGCAGCTGGCTGAAGGTGAGGCTGAGGTGCCTGCTGCCCCAGGGGTTGGAGATGGTGAAGCGGGCGCTGGCGGCGTCATAGCCCGTGATCGCGTAGGCGTGGCCTTGCACGGCGCTGCTGACCAGGGTGGGGCTGGTCGTGCTGTTGGTGGCGAGGCCGTTGAAGCTGCCGATCGTCACCACCCGGTTGCTGTTGACCAGCGTGATCAGCGACGCCTGCGTGTAGGACGCGATCGACTGGGTGCTGGTGGCGATTCCGGTGATGTGGCGGGTGGCCTCGGCGCTGGAGCCCCAGCCGATGCCGTTGTTATTGCCATTGCCATAGAAATTGTTGCCATCCTGGCCAATGCGGCCGGATTCGTTCACCTGGGCATAGGCCTTTTCGGCCAGTGCCACCCAGAGCTCCTGGTTGGCGGCAACCTGCCTGCCGGCGTTGGCGTAGATGTAGTTCCCGCTGCCGTTGGTCGCCATCATCCGATCAACGGTCACATAGTCGGTCTTGCCGTTGCTGAAGAAGCGCACCGACCAGGTGCCATCGCCATTGTCGCGGAACATGTCGCTGATGGCGGCGTTCTTGTCGGTGGCGGTGCCGGCCAGGGCCGCCAGGTAGTAGCAGTCTCCGGTTGCACCCTGCACGATGTCAGCGGCGCTTGCCCCGCCGACGAACAGGCTGCCATTGGCATAGGTGTAGGACCCCGCCAAGTTGTTGCTGGCATTACGATGAATGGCCGGGCGATCGGTGCCGAAGAAATGCTTGCCGATCAGAAGATTGAGCTGGGTTGTGGAGCTGTCAGCGGCGAGGTTGCCTAGCTGGTCGCGGATGCTGTCCGAGCCCGTGTACCACTGGTTGCTGTTGTCCGCATAGACCACCTTGCCGGCCAGGACCTTGAGATCGGCAGCGACGTTGGTGGTGTTGATGGCGTTGTTGTAGAAGTTGCGCAGGTCGGTCAGTTCGCTGCTGACCACGCTGCCGAAGTCGCCGGCGCTCTTGAGAATCCCGATCACATCGGCCCGCGACAGGCTGCTGTCGGTCTGGATCGCATTCAGTGCTGCGTTCTCCACGCTGCTGTCCACAAGCATGTCGCGCCAGTAGGCCTCCAGGGCGTCGGCGCTGCGGCTGATGTTGAGCGTGTAGGAGGTGGTGCCATGGCTCCAGGGGGCCTGGGCGTAGCTGTAGGCCCTGGCGACATAGCTGCCCACGCCCAGGTTGAGACGGATCGATTCGCTTTGATTGGAAGCCTTGTCGCTGAACCCCAGCAGGGTGCCGGACGTCGTGTAGAGGGCGAGGCCGGCGTTCTGGCTGAGGCCCGTGAGCGAGAGGCAAATTTCACCGCTCTTGCCAACCTGGAAGCGATAGTAATCATCGGCATCGCGCAGGCCATTGTAGGTATAGCCGATCTGACCTTGGATGGTGGCGTCGCTGCGATAAACGATCTGGCCGACATCGATGGCATTGGTCAGCAGATCGCCGCGGTCACTGCCCATCGATTCATTGGCCGAGGAGCTGACGGCTGTGCTGAAGGTGTAGTTGGTGTAGGAGCGGCCACCGGTGATCTGGTCGCGGTCATAGGCTGCCTGCGACAGCAGGGCATTCACCTCATTCCGCTCCGCCTGGCTGGTGAGGCCACCCTGGATCAGGGTGCTGCCACCCACGGTCAGAGAGCTGCCGGTGAGGTCGGTAGCCTGCAGCAAACCAGCGGCCTTTGTCTCGAAGCCGTTGAATGCACCGCTGAGGCCGTAGCCTTTCAGGCCATCGCTGGTGATGCCGGTAAGCCTGTTGCTGTCGCTGCCAGAGAAGGTGTTGAAGAAGGTGTTGTTGGTCTCAAACATTGGAGGGTGGGGCTCGACTGAAACCACCTTCTTCCGATTCGGCGATCCAGGCAGGGATCGCGATCAAGCCCAGCTGTGATCTTGATCACAGCGGCGCTATCGCTCACCAATGCTTGTGGATCGGTGCCGCCCCTGTCTCCCTCAGGAGAGTGCCGTCGCCCCTTCCAGCGTGCAGTGCCGTGCCTCCTCGCGGACGACCTGTCGTGCCCAGGCGTCGGTGGCGAGGACATCGGCGA
>JBMSXZ010000083.1:0-11620 GCA_049426205.1 Cyanobium sp. | reverse complement strand
TCTCCGCGGCAACCTCCACTCCGGCCCGGTCCTGGATCGGATGATCGACCAGCAGCCGGGCCTCATGGAGGTTGGGGGTGAGCAATTCAGCCTGGGGCAGCAGGATGTGCCGATAGGCCTCGATCGCCCCCGGCTCCAGCAGCACCGCTCCAGCCCGCGACACCATCACCGGATCGATCAGCTTGGCCAGTGTCAGGGGGGCCAGGGCAGCGGCGGTGGCCTCGATCAGCGCCTGGTTGAGCAGCATGCCGGTCTTGACCGCATTCACGGCCAGATCGCTGATCACGGCATCGATCTGGGCGGTGAGCGCCGCCGCCGGCAAGGCATCGACGCGGTTGACGCCGAGGGTGTTCTGGGCCGTGACGCAGCTGAGGGCTGAACAGCCGTGCACCCCCAGGGCGGTGAACGTCTTGAGGTCAGCCTGAATGCCGGCGCCACCACCGGAGTCGCTGCCGCCGATGGTGAGGGCAATGGCGGTGGTCATGGGGTGTTGGCCGGGGGAGTGCCCCCCCCGTCACTCCTGGACCGTGACCTTCTGGATACGGCTGCCATTGCGAAGCTTCAGCACCACGTCCATGTCCCCGGTGTGGCCGAAGACGGTGTGCTTGCCATCGAGGTGGGGCTGGGCCCCATGGCACAGAAAGAACTGGCTGCCACCGGTGTTGGGGCCGGCGTGGGCCATCGAGAGCGATCCGGCCTGGTGGAGATTGCGGTTGATCTCACAGGGGATGGTGTAGCCGGGGCCACCGGTGCCGGCCATGCCGCGGGCACCCTCGCGGCTGTTGGGGCAGCCCCCCTGGGCCATGAAGCCATCAATCACCCGGTGAAAGGCAAGGCCGTCGTAGAAGCCATCCTTGGCCAGCTTCACGAAATTGGCCACAGTCCCCGGGGCGTCGGCGTCGAAGAGCTCGAGGGTGATGGTGCCCGCATCGGTTTCCATCAGGGCCGTGGTCATGGCGTGCCGTTGAACTGCGCCAATCCTGGCAGAGGCCCCCGGAACGGCGGCGGCCCCGGGCCGCGGCGAGGGCGATCTTGCTGGCTCCTGGTCAGCACACCGGCGCGGCTGCTGCTCGATCAGGCGGTTGCCGCCGGCACGGCCGCGGCAGGGGCGGCTGCCCCTGCGAAGTTCCTGTTGTAGACCAGTTGGACCCCTCCAGGCGTCGCGAATGAGCAGCAGCAACGCGTCCGATCTCGCCCAGGCTCGTCTCGGCGTGTTGGGCGGAAGTGGTCTTTACGCCATGGAGGGGCTGGACGAGGTGCGCGAGATCGTGGTCGACACCCCCTACGGCAGCCCCTCAGACCGGCTGCGACTGGGGCGGATCGGTGATCTGGAGGTGGTTTTCCTGGCCCGTCACGGACGCCACCACGCGTTCACGCCCACGGAAGTTCCCTACCGGGCCAACCTCTGGGCCCTGCGCTCCCTGGGTGTGCGCTGGATCCTTTCGGTGTCGGCGGTGGGCTCGCTGCAGGAGCGATTCCGCCCCCTCGACATGGTGGTGCCGGATCAGTTCATTGATCGCACCCATCAGCGACCGCTCAGCTTTTTCGGCGATGGTCTGGTGGCTCACGTGGGAGTGGCCGATCCCTTCTGCCCAGTGCTCAGCCGCATCCTGGCCGATGTGGGGGAGAGCCTGATGCCCGAGGGCCGCAGCCTGCACCGCGGGGGCACCTATCTCTGCATGGAGGGTCCGGCCTTCTCGACCCGGGCCGAATCCGAGCTGTATCGCTCCTGGGGTTGCGCCGTCATCGGCATGACGAACCACACCGAGGCCCGTCTGGCCCGGGAGGCGGAGATGGCTTACTCCACCCTGGCCATGGTCACCGACTACGACTGCTGGCACCAGGAGCACGATGCCGTGACGGTGGAGATGGTGATCGCCAACCTGCGCTCCAATGCCGATCTGGCCCAGCGGATCGTGGCGATGGCCGCGCAGCGGATCGCCGTGCTGAGGCCCCCCAGCGGCGCCCACCATGCCCTGCGCCATGCCCTGATGACCCCCCAGGCGGCGGTCCCTCCTGAGACCCTGCGCCGCACCGCCCTGTTCACCACCCCCTACTGGGGGGGAACGGGGGCAGAGGCCGACAACGCTGGCGAGTGAGCCATGGACAGCAACGCCACCACCATTGCCGAGCCCTGGGAGTACAGGGTGATCCACCTCAATGTGGAGCCGGGACCGGCCCAGGCGAGCCAGATCCCGCCCCGTGAGCCGGACGGGGCTGCCACGGAGGACAGCGCTAACAGCCGGCCGGTGTTTTCGGATGCGTTTCTCAAAAAGGAGTTTCCCCAGTTTTATGAGCCTCGGCCCGATGGCGCCTCCCCCGTCGCCCCCAGCCAGCCAGGCCAGGCCCTGCACCCAGCCCAGCAGCTCCAGAACTTTCTCAACGCCCACGGAGCCCAGGGCTGGGAGTTGATCGGTCTGTTCCCGGTGGGCGCCCTCTCGATGCTGTTCTTCCGTCGCCGCCTGGGGCGCGCTTTCGGACCCGACACCCCCACCGCTGTCTCCCAGCTCCCTGATGGCCGGCCGCCGGCCGCAGCGGCTGCGGTGGCTTCGACTGCAGCGACCGCGGCACCTGCGCCAGCCGCTGCGCCGCCACCGGAGACTCCGCCCGTTGCTCCGCCGCAGACGCCGCCGCTGCTGGAGTCCCTGCAGGCCCGGCTCACTGCCCTGGAGCAGGCTCTCCAGGAGCGAGGGGAGGGCGGCGGCGCCCCGGCGCCCTCCTCGAAGCCCCAGCGCCGCTCTCCTGCCAGGGCCAAAGGATCCTCTGCCCCCCCGGCGACCGCCAAGGGTGGAGCCACCGCCAAAGCAGCGGCCCAGCGGCGGGGCCCACAATCCCCGGCAGGCCTTGCATCACCCCCTGGCAGCAGCGTTGAACAGCTCAGCGCCAGGCAACTGGCCAGCCTGCTCGCATCGGAGACGCCCCGCTCCAGCAGCGCCGCCGCCAGTGCCCTGGGCCTCCGTTCTGCGGCCAGTCTCGCCAATCACGGCGCTCGCCACGGCTATCGCCCCGGCCTCTGCAAACACGGCAGCAACGGTTGGGTGGCGGTCTACAGCGGCCTGGGTGCCCCGCAGCGTGGCGGCAACGCCCCCCGGCTCTGGATCGTGGTGCCGGCGGAGCGGCTGGGTGGGTGAGCAGGGCCGGTGTCCCGGAACAGGGACGGCCCCCCCGGGCGGCTCCGGAGCTGGCCCCGAGCCAGACGGGTGCAGACCGCGACCCGCATCGCGATGGCGCGGCGAGCGAGAGGCCCCTCCGGGGCTGCCCATTGGAGGGAGGAGGGTCTCAGCACGGAGGAGGAGAGCACAGGCCTCGTCAGCCAGCCCTCAGGGTCCCGGCAGCGGCGTTGCGCTCTGGGGTGGAGCCGCCAGCGCTCGGCGCAGCGAAGGGCCATGCTCGGCCAGGTGACGCCTGGCGCCAGCCCCATCGAGACCGGTGGCGTGCATCAGCAGGGCAAGTTTCACCGAGCCGCCAGCGGCGCTGAGCAGGGAGGCCCCCTCGACCCGGTCGATCCCCCGCAGGTCCCGCAGGATGCGGAGGGCCCGGTCCTCCAGCTTGCTGTTGGTCACGGCCACATCGACCATCCGGTTGCCGTAGACCTTGCCCAGGCGCACCATCACTCCGGTGGAGAGGATGTTGAGGGCCATCTTGGTGGCGGTTCCAGCCTTGAGGCGGGTGGAGCCGGTGACCAGCTCGGGGCCTGTGAGCAGGCGAATGTCGATGGCGCAGGGCATCGGCGCTTGCTCGGCGGGCACGCAGGCCATGGCGATCGCCAGGGCGCCGATGGCGCAGGCGTGGCTGAGGCCCCCCAGCACGTAGGGGGTGGTGCCGCCGGCGGCGATCCCCACCAGGCAGTCGGCTGCGCTGAAACCGCGTTCCTCCAGGTCGGTGCGGCCGCTGTCGAAGCGATCCTCCAGGCCCTCGGAGCTGCGCAGCAATGCCGGCGCCCCCCCGGCCAGCACGCCTTGCACGAGCTCAGGGGGGGTGCAGAAGGTGGGGGGGCACTCCGCCGCATCGAGAACCCCGAGCCGCCCGGAGGTGCCGGCGCCCAGATAAAAAAGCCGACCACCCTGGACCAGCCGGTCGGCGATGGCGTCCACAGCCGCGGTCAGGGCCGGTGCCGCTGCCGCCACGGCGCGCTGGGGCTCCAGGTCGTTCTCACAGAACAGCTGCACCAGGGCGGCGGTGTCCAGGCGGTCCAGCTCCTCGCTGGCCGGATTGGCCTGTTCGGTGAGCAGATGGCCCCGGTCGAGCGAAGAATCAGCAACGCTCACAGCAGACCCTCCAGGCGTCGGCGAAAGGCCTCCAACTCCGGATCGGCCTCGCCGTCATCGTCTCCGAGGCGACCTGCGGCGGCGGGGTCGTTCTGGTCCTTCCAGTGACTGACGTCCATGTTGCGTTCCGGCGGAGCGATCAGCAGGCGGTCCTCGTCGCTGCTGGGCAGGAAGCCGGCCGGCACGAAGCGGGCCTCGTAACCGGCCTCGTCGCAGAACAGCTCGATCTCCTGGCGGTCGAGAGCCTCAACGGTGGGCACCGGGAAATCCTGGGCCTCGAGCAGGCCGGCATAGCGCTCGGCGTCGTCGGGGTCCTCGAACAGCAGCACCACCGTGCGCCCCTGAAGTTCAATCGAGTGAATGCCCTCCTGATCGCTTCCGGCGTCAAAGAGCAGCACATGCACCCGCATCGGGGAGGGAATCCCGGCCATCCGCCTGCAGCAACGCTGGCGCCAGTGTGTCATCCGTCGTCGGCGCTGCCATCCTCCCCGTCACGCTCCTGGGCCAGCTGACGCAGTCGCCCATAGAGGGCCTCCTCCGCCTCATCGAGCCGGGCGGGCACCACGATCCGCACCTCGACCAGCTGATCGCCGCGCTGTTCGCCGCTGGCCAGGCCACGCCCGCGCAGCCGCAGCAGCCTGCCGCTGGAGGACCCGGCGGGGATCCGCAGCCGCACCTCACCCTCGAGGGTCGGCACGATCACCTGGCAGCCCAGGGCCGCATCGGCGGGGCTGAGTTCCAGGGGGTAGGTCACCCGCAGCCCGTCGATCCGCAGCCCCTCCGGGGTGCGCACCCGCAGCTGGAGGAAATGGTCCCCCCCGCCGGGGGTGACCCCGGCGAGGCGCAACCGCCAGCCATCGCCCGCCAGCGGTGGGGTGGTCACCTCCACCACCAGGCCGTCGGGGAGCTCCAACTCGACCCGGGAACCGCTCAGCGCCTGCTCCGGGGTCAGCTCCACCAGGCTCTCGCTGTCGACGCTGGCGCGGACGGGCGGCGGCGGTGGTGGCGCTGCGGTGACGCTGGAGGCACCACGACCCTGGCGGCCGGCTGTTTCCCTCCAGGGGGGCCTCTCCTCCCCATCCCCCCAGCCCGGTTCAGAGTCAGGGGCATCGGCCTGTGGGGCGGGCTCCCGGCCGAACAGCCGATCGAGGTAGGTCTCGAAGTTCGGGAAGCCGCTGGCAAAGGGGTCGGGGGGGGAAGACGGGGTCGCCCCGGCCTGCTCGCCGTTCTCCCAGGCCCTGCGTCGACGCGGGTCGGAAAGGACCGCGTAGGCCTCGTTGACCTGCTTGAACCGCTCCTCGGCGACAGGATCGCTGCCGTTCAGATCGGGGTGCCAGCGCCGCGCCTTCTCCCTGAATGCCCGTTTCAGGGTGCTGGCATCAGCGCCGGGCTCCAGTCCCAGGATGGCCCAGTAGTCGGTGCTGCGGAGGGTCTCAGCCATCGGCCCAGGGGTCATCGGGATCCAGGGCGGGGCGCCGCCGCGGTTGCCGGGGCTCCTGAACCGACTCGGGCCAGGAGCTGTCGCGGGCCCCTGCAGCCCGATCGCCGCGCCCACGGTCTGGTTCGCCCGCGCCTGAGTCGGGGGTCACGGCCCAGTCGGAGCGGGCGATCTCGCTGCTGTCCCGAGGGTACGGGCCGGTTCGGCCGTCGCTGAACGGATCGTCGTTCCGGTTGCGGCTGGAGCCACCAGCTCCGCCAGACGCGGCATCGCCATAGCGGCTTGCGCCGTAGCCGCCTCCATAGCGGTCTTCGTAGCCACTGCTCCCATCACCGGCGAAGCGGCTGCCGCCATCGCCACCGCCGGCATAGTCCATGCCGCCATCACCAGCATCGGGGTTGCTGTAGCCGCCGCCATCGCCGGCGAAGCGGTTGGGGCCTCCGACCCCGAAGCGTCGCTCATCCTCCCGATCGCGGGCCGAACGTCCGTAGCTCTCCAGGCCTCCGCGGCCCAGACCGGTGGGAGCACCGCCGAGCGGGCCTTCGCCGAAGCGCTCCATCGACGGACGCCGCGGCGGGGTTCCCCAGGGATCGCCACGGCCATCGCGATCCCAGTCGTCCCAGTCATCGTCGGAGAACAGCTCATCCCGCAGGGTTCCCAGGGTGTTCTTGATCCCTTGCAGCGGCCCGGTTTCGGCGCGGCGTTCGCTCAGCAGCCGTCGGTTCAGACCGAACAGAGCCTCCTGCAGCTGGCTGACGGCCAGCTCCAGCTCCGGGCTTTCAGCCTCGCCCAGCAGCTCCTGAACGTCGCGCAGTGCCAGCTCCACCGCTCGCTGCTGGCGTTCCGCCCCATAGGGACCCAGCTCCAGGGCCGCGTCCCGCAGCCGCCGCTCGGCCTGGGAGACCAGGGTCTGAGCGCGGTTGCGGCGGTCGATCGCAACCCGTCGGCGCCGGTCTTCGCTGGCCTTGCGTTCCGCCTCCTCCAGCAGCCGCGTGATCTCCTCCTCGCTGAGGTTGGTGCCCCCCTGGATCGAGACGCTCTGCTGACGACCGGTGGTGCGATCGGTGGCTGAGACCTGAAGCAGGCCGTTGGCGTCGATGTCGAAGGAGACCTGCACCTGGGGCACGCCCCGCGGCGCCGGTGGGATGCCGGAGAGCCGGAAGCGGCCGAGCGACTTGTTGCCGTCCGCCATCTGCCGCTCACCCTGGAGCACATGGATCTCGACGGCATTCTGGTTGGCTTCCGAGGTGCTGAAGACATCGCTTTTGCGCACCGGAATCGGCGTGTTCCGCGGGATCAGCACCTTCATCACACCGCCGATCGTCTCCAGGCCCAGGGAGAGGGGCGTGACGTCATTGAGCATCAGATCGCGCAACTCGCCGGTGAGGATGCCGGCCTGCACCGCCGCCCCGATCGCCACCACCTCATCGGGATTGACCGATTGGCAGGGCTCGCGCGGAATCAGGGTGCGGACCATCTCCTGCACCATCGGCATGCGGGTGGCTCCCCCCACCAGCACCACGTCGTCGATCGCCTCGGCGGCAAAGCCCGAGTCCCGCAAGGCCCCCTGCACAGGCCGCAGCAGGCGGTCGAGCAGATCGGGGCAGAGGGATTCAAAAACGCTGCGCTCCAGGGTGGTCTCGATATGGAGAGGACCGGCCTCAGCGGTGGCGATGAACGGCAGCGAAATCGGCGTGCTGCGCACTCCGGAGAGCTCGATTTTGGCCTTCTCAGCGGCCTCGCTGAGGCGCTGCAGGGCCTGGCGGTCTCGGCGCAGATCGATGCCGTGTTCACGCTGGAACGCCTCCGCCAGCCAGTCGACGATGCGCCGGTCCCAGTCGTTCCCTCCGAGCTGGGTGTCGCCGCTGGTGGCTTTGACATCGAAGACCCCGTTGGCGATCCGCAGCACCGAGACATCAAAGGTGCCGCCCCCGAGGTCGAAGACGAGCACCCGCTTGACCGTGCTGCGGTCGAAGCCGTAGGCGAGGGCGGCGGCGGTGGGTTCGTTGAGGATGCGCTCCACCTGCAGCCCGGCCAGGCGTCCGGCATCGCGGGTGGCCTGGCGCTGGGCATCGTTGAAATAGGCCGGCACGGTGATCACCGCCGCCTCCACGGATTCCCCGAGGTAGGTGGAGGCGTCGTCGACGAGCTTGCGCAGGATGCTGGCCACCAGCTCCTCCGGCGCATATTCACGCTCGGTGACCGGACAGACCACACGCACATTGCCCTGATCGTTGGCCCGCACCGTGTAGGGAACTCCGAGGCTGGCCTCGTCGAGCTCCTCCCAGGCCCGTCCCACGAAACGCTTGAGGTTGGCGAAGGTGTTGCGCGGGTTCAGCACCAGCTGGCGGCGGGCCAGCTGGCCCACCAGCAGCTCCTGCTCGCGGCTGAAGCCGACCACCGATGGGGTGGTGCGGCCCCCCTCGGCATTGGCGATCACCTGGGGTCGGCCACCCTCGAGCACGGCCACCACCGAGTTGGTGGTGCCCAGATCGATGCCAACGATGCGACCCATGAAGCTGCGTCCTGTGGACCGGGCCGGGGCCGGATCCCTGATCGCCCCAAACTAACGGCCCGGGCCGGAACGTTAAACCGTGCTTAATCGGTGCGGTGCCCGAGGGTTCTTAGATTGGCTTCAGCGGATCTCCGTGAGCCTCCCCCGGTGCCCTCGCCCCTTCACCGCTCCGACCGCCGATGACCAGGCCCCTGACCCTGTCCACGGCGTCACCAGCGGACGATCCCTACACCCTGCGACGTCGCCCGCTGGCCGAGAAGCTGCTCGACAGCAGCTTCCGCAACCTGACCATGCTGCTGGCCGGTCTGGTGGCCACCCTTCTGCTGGGCATCCTGATCACGGTGTTCAGCGGCGCACGGGAGGCGATCGCCAGCTTCGGCCTGCGGTTCCTCACCAGTTCGGGCTGGGATCCGGTGAACAACGCCTACGGGGCCTTCACCGCCATTTACGGCACCCTGGTGAGCTCGCTGCTGGCCCTGGCCCTGGCGGTCCCCCTCGGGGTGGGCACGGCGATCTTCATTACCGAGGACATCATCCCCCGCCCGGTTCGCGAGGCGATCGGCCTGATGGTCGAGTTGCTGGCGGCGATTCCCTCGGTGGTTCTGGGTTTGTGGGCAATTTTTGTGATGGAGCCGGCCCTGCGGCCAGCCCTTCAGCTGGTGCACCGACTGTTGGGCTGGTTTCCCCTGTTCTCCAGCCAGCCCCAGGGACCCGGCATGGCTCCGGCGGTCCTGATCCTCGTGGTGATGATTCTGCCGATCATCACGGCGATCTCTCGCGATGCCCTGCTGCAGGTCCCGATCGAGCTGCGGCTCGGGGCCTATGGCATTGGTACGACACGCTGGGGAGCGATCTTCAACATCATTCTGCCCGCTGCCATTTCAGCGATCATCGGTGGGGTGATGCTCGCCCTGGGACGGGCAATGGGAGAAACGATGGCGGTGACGATGATCATCGGAAACAGCCTCAACTTCAGTCTCTCCCTCCTGGCCCCAGGCAACACCATATCTTCGATGCTTGCCAATCAGTTCGGCGAAGCTGATGGCATTCAGGTTTCGGCCCTGATGTATGCCGCTCTGATCCTGATGCTGCTCACATTCTCTGTGAATGTGGCGGCCCAGTGGATCGTGCGACGACTCAGTCTTCGTTATTGAGATCTCCAGTCTTCTGATCTTCCCGATGTCTCCTGAAGTCGCAACCGCCCAGTACTCACCCCGGTTTGATCGGGGATCCCTGGACTTCAACCCCTCCCTGTTGCGCAACCGCTTCAACAGCCTCTGCACCACCATTGCCGGGCTGTTCGCCACGATCGCGGTTCTGCCGCTGTTGTTGGTGCTGGTCTATGTGCTGATCAAAGGCGGCAGCTTGATCACCCCCTCCCTGTTCACGCGATTGCCGCCGGCCCCCGGGCTGGAGGGCGGGGGGATCGGCAACGCCCTGGTGGGCACGGTGATCGTGACCCTGATCGCCTCGCTGTTGGCGATCCCGATCGGGGTGGGAGGTGGGATCTATCTCTCCGAATACAACCGCCAAGGCCGCTTTGCCCAGGTGGTGCGCTTCGCCAACGATGTGCTGGCGGGGGTTCCCTCGATCATCAGCGGCGTCTTCGTTTACGGCCTGATTGTGGCGACCCGCATCTTCTTTGGTCAGAGCTACAGCGCCGTCGCCGGTGGTATCGCCCTGGCGGTGTTGATGCTGCCGACCGTGATCAAGACCACCGATGAGGGCCTCAAGCTGGTGCCCCAGGAGCTGCGCTGGGGTGCCTACGGCGTCGGCGCCTCCCAGGTGGTCACGATCCTGCGGGTGGTGCTGCCCGCTGCCTTGACGCCGATCGCCACCGGCATTGTGTTGGCGATCGCCCGGGCGGCCGGCGAGACGGCGCCGCTGATCTTCACGGCCCTGTTCTCCCAGTTCTGGCCCGAGGGTCTGTTCAACCCGATCGCCAGCATGTCGGTGTTGATTTATAACTTTGCCATCATGCCCTACGCCCCCCAGAACCAGCTCGCCTGGGCGGCCTCCTTTGTGCTGGTGCTGATGATCCTTGCCGCCAATCTCCTGGCACGCTGGATCACGCGCCTGAGCCAGCGCTGATCCGCTGGCACCAGCCCTGCTGTTCTTCCCCCAACCCTGGCTCTCCGCCACTCCCACAGCCACTCCACGCATCCACCCCAGCCGATTCCCCTGTTCTGACATTTGCCATGATTGCCACTCGAAGCAGCAGCCAAGCCAGCGGTACCAGCATCTGCATGGACTTGGAAAACGTGACGATTTCCTATGGCAGCTTCGAGGCGGTGCGCAATGTCTTCCTCTCGATTCCGCGCGGCCGCGTCACCTCCTTCATCGGCCCGTCGGGCTGCGGTAAATCCACGGTGCTGCGCGCCCTGAATCGGATGAATGATCTGATTCCTGGTTGCAGCCTCAAGGGCCGCGTGATCTTCGATAACCATGATCTCTATGACCCACGCGTCGATCCCGTGGAGGTGAGACGGCGGATCGGCATGGTGTTCCAAAAACCCAATCCTTTTCCAAAAACGATCTACGAGAATATTGCCTTCGGGGCGCGCATCAACGGCTATCGCGGTGATATGGATGAGCTTGTCGAGCGCTCCCTGCGCAAGGCAGCGGTCTGGGATGAGTGCAAAGACAAGCTTCAGGAGAGCGGTCTGGCTCTCTCTGGTGGCCAGCAGCAGCGCCTCTGCATCGCCCGGGCGATCGCCACCGAGCCTGAGGTGATTCTGATGGATGAACCCTGTTCAGCGCTGGATCCAATCTCCACCCTCAAAATTGAGGAGACGATGCATGAACTCAAGCGCAGCTACACCATTGTCATTGTCACCCACAACATGCAGCAGGCGGTTCGGGTCGCCGACATGACCGCATTCTTCAATGCCGAAGCGGTGGATGGCGGCAGTGGCAAGGTCGGCTACCTGGTGGAATTTGATCGCACCGAAACCATCTTCAACGCCCCCAGCCAGCAAGCCACTCAGGACTACGTCAGCGGCCGTTTCGGCTGATCCAGTGCCTACCGCCGCCCCTCCCGAGCTGGCGGCCGCAGGAGACCAGGGCCTCGGGCGCCGGGCCCAGAAGCGTGGCTTCCAACCACTGCAGTGGGTCACTGCTGCGGTGAGCTTCCCTGCTGAACTTCCATCTTTCTGACCCTGTCGGCGAACCCGAGCGAGGTCCCCATCGTCCGAGGCGAACCTTGCGTTCCTGAATCGGAACTGCTGCCTCGGGTGATCAGCCTTGATGGCGACAGCGGCCCAAAAGCTGTGGGGTGCATGGCCCCAGATGCTGGGCTCAGCGTTGGGCTGATCCAGGGACCGGATGAAAAGACCGGTGTGAGCCAACGGAGAGGGAGGGATTCGAACCCTCGATAGAGTTGCCCCTATACAGCATTTC
>JBMSXZ010000082.1:0-11902 GCA_049426205.1 Cyanobium sp. | reverse complement strand
CCCTGCTGGAGGCCTCGATCGCTGCGGGACTGCACCACATCGAAACCGCCCGCCACTACGGCAGTTCGGAACGGCAGCTGGGGTCGCTGCTGGGGTCGCTGCCCGACCCGCAGCGGATCCTCCAGACCAAGGTGCCGCCCCAGGCGGATGGGGCAGCGTTTGAGGAGGAGCTCCGTACCTCGATGGCCCGGCTGGGTCTCGACGATCACACCGGCCGCCTCGACCTGCTGGCCATCCATGGGCTCAACACCCCCGAGCTGCTGGAGCAGACCCTGCGGCCCGGGGGCTGCCTGGAGGTGGCGGAACGCTGGCGGGACGACGGCCGGATCGGGGCGATCGGCTTCTCCACCCACGGACCGCTGCCCCTGATCCTGGAGGCGATCGCCAGCGACCGCTTCGCCTACGTCAACCTCCACTGGTATTACATCCAGCAGCGCAACCAACCGGCGATCGAGGCGGCGAACGCCCACGACATGGGCGTGTTTCTGATCAGCCCCACCGACAAGGGCGGCCATCTGCACAGCCCGTCAGCGCGACTGCTCGAGCTCTGCGCGCCGCTGCATCCGATCGTGTTCAACGATCTCTTCTGTCTCAGCAGCCCCGGCATCCACACGATCAGCGTTGGGGCGGCGGGCCCCGGGGACCTGGATCGGCATCTGGAGGCCGTGGCCCTGCTGCCCCGCGCCTCCGAGCTGCTGCCGCCGATCCTGGAGCGCCTGGCGACCGCCCGCCGCACCGCCCTCGGCGACGACTGGCTCGCCAGCTGGGACCAGGGACTTCCCGACTGGCAGCAGACCCCCGGAGCCATCAATCTGCCGGTGTTGCTCTGGCTGCACGACCTGCTCGAAGCCTGGGATCTGGAGAGCTTCTGCCGGGCCCGCTACGGCCTGCTCGGCCAAGGGGGCCACTGGTTTCCGGGCGCCAATGCCGATGCCCTCGACAGCGCCGTGAGCGAGGCCGAGCTGCTGGCGGTGCTCGGAGAAAGCCCCTGGGCCGCGGCGATCCCGGAGCTGCTGCGGGGGCTGCGGCAGCGCCTCGGCGGCGAACGGGTCCAGCGGCTGCAGTCGTCGTGAGGGTGGCGGGGGCAGAGCGGGGGCGGGCGCTGGCGGATCAGACGGGCCGCCCGGTGCAGGCTCAGGAACCAGCAGGGGCCTGGCCGAGGGGCTGGCGGGCGGGAACCCCCACCGGCCGGGGATAGTCGTTGGGGCAGGGGCCGCTGGGCTGCAGCACCAGGGCATGGCGCACGCCGCGGCCGGCGGGCAGGTCGCGGCGCTCCAGCCGCTCGATCCGCGCCCGCAGCAGGGCCAGGGCCGGCTGCAGGGCCTGCTGATCGTCAGGCGACCATTGGCCGCGGTAGAGCAGGGCCCGGCCCCGGGGCCGCAGCAGCGGCACCAGGTATTCCGCCACCACCGGGGCACTGGCCACCGCCCGGGCCAGGGCCCAGTCGAAACGCCCCCGCAGGCTGGGCTCCCGGCCGCTGCGCTCAATCCGCTCGCAGCGCACCCGCACCCGCTCCTGGAGCCCGAGGGCGGAGACCATCGCCCGCACCGCCTCAACCTTGCGGCCCACCGAATCGATCAGGGTGAGCCGAGCGGCGGGCAGGGCGATCGCCACCGCCAGCCCCGGGAAGCCACCACCGGTGCCCACATCGATCACCTCCAGGGCGCCGCCCTCGGCCGGGTGGGCGGTCGCCAGCAGGGTGGCCAGCGGCCAGAGGCTGTCGAACACCTGGGCCACCCAGAAGTCGGGGCCCTCCACCAGGCGAGTGAGATTGACGCGGCTGTTCCATTGCCGCAGCTCGGCCTGCAGGGCGAAGAGCTGCTGCAGCTGACCCGGATCGGGATGCCAGCCCAGATCAGCCCAGAGGGCGTCGAGATCGGTGGGATGGGCGTCCCCTGCCATGCCGGCGCAGCCACTCTCCCTAGGATCCCGCAGACCGCGCCGGGATGCCGCCGCCAGGGCCATGTCCACCCCCCCGAACCCCAGGGCGCCGGGCTCCCCACCGGGCACGGACCCCGACCGGCCGCGGCAGAGGCAAAGCGCCCGGCCTGAAGCACCGGGCCCCTCCCCCGTCGCCCAAACAGCCGGAGCGCTGGTGAGCCACTACGAGCTGCTCGGTCTGACCCCGGGGGCCAGTGTCGCCGAGCTGCGCCAGGCCTTCCGGCAGCTGAGCAAGCGTTACCACCCCGACACCACCACCCTGCCGGCCCCCCAGGCTGCCGAGGCCTTTCGCAAGCTGCAGATTGCCTACGGGGTGCTGAGCGATCCGGCAGCCCGCAGCCGCTACGACGCGATCCTGAAGGGAGCGAGCGCGGTGGCGATCCCCCGATCCGGCCCCCGATCCGGCCCAGGACCTGGCAACGGTGGCGAACCGCCGCGGGCGGTTGGGGTGCGCCGGGCCCTCTCGGGAGGTGAATGGTTTGCCCTGCTGCTGCTGGGGTTGGCCCTGGTGCTGAGCCTGGTGCTGGGGATCGGCGTGGCCTGGGCCCGGGGTGTCGCCCTGATGCGCTCCCCCAGCTGGTTGACGGAGCCAGGAGCGGGATCGGAGCTTGCCGCTGCCGTGCCGGCGGCGACGAGTCCAGGCCAGGCTTCCGGGGTCGGGACCCTCGCGGATCAGCCCCTCGGGGCGCAGCTCCCTGCGGCCATGGCAGGCCCCGAGAGTGCCGGCCCCAGGGCCGTGGCCGCAGCGGCTCCCCCAGCGCCAGCGGCCCCAGCCCTCCGATCCGCTGATCCCGACCGATCGATCCCGACCACGCCGCACGTCAGTCCCGCCGCGACGACGCCCCCTGCCCCCTCCGCGCCAGCCTCCCCCAGCACTCCGGCATCCACGTCCACTCCGGCCACCTCCTCCGATGCCCGCCCTGCCCCCTGAGCACACGCCGCTCTACAACCACACCCTGCCGGCCCTGGAGGCCTGGCTGCGGCAGATCGGTGCCGAACAGGACACGGACCGCCCCGAATCCTGGCGGCTGAGCCGCTCCGGCTGGAGCGCCACCCTTGTGCTCGAAACCGAGGATCTGGCCGTGCGCTGGCTGGGGGAGGAGGGGCCGCAGCGGGTGAACCGCTTCCCCTACGGCCTCGGCCGCGCCGATGTGGAAGCGGCAATCCTGGCGGGCCCCTGAGGGGGCTGGGCCAAACCTTGTGCCGACGGAGAAGAAGCAGCAGCTTGGGACCTGGATTCAGGCTCCGGCTGGGTCTCCTGCCAACCCCCGTAAATCGCCGCAGCACCGCAACAACCGCAACCGGCCGCCGGTCCGTGCACCAGCGTCCTGGCTGGCAGGTCTGCCGTCCTCCCGGGCTCACGCCCTGGCCGCCGTCAGCTCGGGCGCTGATCGGGGCTGCATCGAGGCCCGATCAGAGCTGGTCGAGGGCCCAGCCGATGGCCTCGTAGCAGCGGGCCAGCTGGTCATCGTCGATCGCCAGGGGGGGGAGCAGATAGACCACCTGGCCGAGGGGCCGCAGAAACACCCCCCGCTGCCAGACCAGATCCTGCAGACGGCGGCCGGCGGGATTGAGGTAGCCGGGGTTGTCGACCGCCAGATCGAAGGCGGCGATCGAACCCAGCAGACGCGGTGCCCGCACGAGCCGGTGGCGGGCCAGCCGCTCCAGGTGGGGGCGGTGCCGCGCTTCCATCCCCTCATGGCGCTCCGGGGCCTGTTCGAGCAGGTCGAGGCTGGCGAGGGCGGCGGCGCAGCCCAGGGGGTTGGCGGTGAAGCTGTGGCCGTGGAACAGGGTGCGGCTGGGATCCGGGGCCACGAAGCCCTGGAACAGCGCCTCGCTGGCCAGGGTCACGCCCATCGGCAGGAAGCCGCCGGTGAGTCCCTTGGAGAGGGCGATCAGATCGGGGCGGATGGCGGCCCGGTGGCAGGCGAACAGGCGGCCGCTGCGGCCGAAGCCGGTGAGCACCTCATCGGCGATCAGCAGGGCGCCGGCCTGGCGGACGCGCCGCTCCAGCTGCTGCAGGAAGACCTCGCGCACCATCCGCATGCCGCTGGCCCCCTGCACCAGCGGTTCGAGGATCACCGCCGCTGTGGGCACCTCCAGCAGCCGCTCCAGGGCCGCCAGGGCCTGGTGCTCCCGCTCCTCCAGGCCCGGATCGGGGAGCTCCAGCCCAGCGGTGGTGGGCCAGGGGGCGCGGGCCACCGCAAACAGCAGCGGCTCGAACGGTTCACTGAACAGGGAGCGCTCGCCCACGGCCATGGCGCCAAAGGTGTCGCCGTGGTAAGCCCCCTCGAAGGCGATCAGCTGGCGCCGCTCGCTGCCCCGGTTGCGCCACCACTGCCAGGCGGCCTTCAGGGCCACCTCCACGGCGGTGGAGCCGTTGTCGGAAAAGAAGACGCGATCGAGGCCGCTGCGGCGGCAGAGGCGGGTGGCCAGGGCCTCGGCGGCGGGATGGCTGAAGTTGGCGAAGATCACCTGCTCCAGGGTGCTGGCCTGGGCGGCGATGGCACGGGCGATGGTGGGTTCGGCGTGGCCGTGGAGCGTGACCCACCAGCTGCTGATCGCATCGATCAGGCGCTCGCCGCTGGCGGTGATCAGCTCCGCCCCCTCGCCGCGCACCACCCGTTCCGGGATGCGGGCGGTGGCCACCTGGGTGGTGGGATGCCAGAGGTGCGGGTGCCAGGAGGGGCCTCCACCAGCGGGCTGGGCCATCGGGGATCCATAAGGGGAAGCCATTGGCCATGATGGAGAAGCGCCTGCCGCTTCGGAATCCAGCGCTGGATTTCCCATGGACCGCACCTCTTCCACCAACGCCGACGATCGCCTGCGTTCGCCCCGTTCGGGCTCCCGCGGCCGCGGACGATTCCGCTCCAACCGCTTCCTGGCCCCGCAGGACCTGGCCGGAGCGGACCGACGCCGCCTGTGGGGTCAGCAGGAGATCTATGCGGAGGGCCACTGGCCGGCGATCCGGGTGGGGCTGGAGCGGCAGGGCTGGAGCACGCGCCAGATCGAGCTGGTCCACGACCAGCTGCGCCAGGGCTGGCCCCTCGACATGGCCAAGCAGCAGGTGGGAATCCTCACCGGCAACTGCCCGGTGCGCTCCCAGCGGGCCGGCTGAGGGGAGCTTCGATCCTGCGAGAAGCGACAGGGCGGTTGGCTGTGGCGACTGCCGCTGGCGGCAGGCGGTGGCGGTGGCGGTGGCCCCGATCCTGCGGCGATCTGGCTTCAGCGGCGGCGGCGGCAGGACGGATCGTGGGGACCAGAAACCAGTCCGAGGTCACAGCTGATCCAGCGCCGGGCGCTGCGCTCGATGTCGGTGAACAGCACCAGGATCGCCGCGCAGATCGCGGCGACCAGGGCGCTCACCAGCAGGTGCCGCTTGCTCATGGCCCCAGGCTACGAAGACCACTCTGGCCCTGCCATTGCCGTCGCAGGGCATCGCGATCGAGGGGGTGCAGGGGCGGCAGCTCGGCGAGCACGGGCACGGCGCCGAGCTCGGCCAGGGTGCGGGGGTTGTCGGGGTGGGACGGGCCGTTGAGCACCAGGCCGAGGACGGTCAGCTGGCGGCGGCGCAGGGCCTCCAGGGTGAGCAGGGTGTGATTGAGGGTGCCCAGGCCGCTGCGGGCCACGAGCACCACCGGCAGGTTCCAGCGCTGCAGCTGCTCGATCTGCAGCCAATCCCGGCCAAGGGGCACCAGCACGCCGCCGGCGGTCTCCACCACCAGGGGCCCATCGCCGGGGGGCAGGGCGAGCCGCTCAGGATCGATGGCCACCCCCTCCCGCTCGGCGGCCCAGTGGGGAGACACCGGCGCCGCCAGCCGGTAGGCCTCCGGCACGATCCGCTCTGGCGGCAGCGTGAGCAGCACCTGGAGGCGGTCCCGGTCCCCGCCGCCCTCGATGCCGCTCTGCACCGGCTTCCAGTAGCGGGCGCCGAGACCCTCGACCAGCAGGGCGCTGACCACGGTTTTGCCCACATCGGTGTCGGTGCCGCAGACCACCAGGCGCATCAGGGGTTCTCCATGGGTGGTATCAGTGGCGGCGGCCCAGCAGCAGCAGCACCTCCCAGCGCAGGGGTGCCCCCGGCGGCCAGTGGCGCAGCAGGCGCCGCAGCTGGCCGGCGCTGAGAGGGGGCTGGCGGGAGGCGGTGGCACCGAGGCCGGCGAGCAGCCGCAGGGTGGCCAGCCCATCGCAACCGGGGCGGCTGAAGCGCAGCCGCTGGGGCGGCCTGAGCTCCAGCCATGGGGCCGCCGCGGCGATCAGCTCCTGGGCCGGCGGCAGGGGCAGGCCGGTGAAGGGAACGGCGGCGGCGGCGGCGGCCTGGTGCCAGGCCGCGAAGCTGCCGGCCACGGGCAGGGCGAGCAGCAGCCAGCCACCGGGGGCGAGCTGCTCACACCAGTGGCCAAGGCTGGCGGCGGGCCGCTCCAGCCACTGCAGGGCGAAGCTGGAAGCGAGCAGGGCGGCGCCGGCAAGCCGCGGCGGCAGGGGCTCGTTGAGGTCCCAGGGGGGCAAGGGACCGCCCGGGGATGCGGCGGCAAGGGGATTGCGGGCCAGCAGTTCGGGGCAGAGGTCGAGCTGCAGAGGGGGGCGATCGGCCAGGTCGGGGCGGCGCTGGAGCAGGGCGCGGCTGAGCAGGCCGCTGCCGGCGCCGAGATCGGCGCAGGGACCGGGCGGCAGGGGCAGATCGCGGGCCAGGCCGGCCAGCCGCCAGGCCACAGCCCGCTGCAGCAGGGCCTGCTGGTCGTAGCCGTGGGCGCGGCGGGCGAAGCGCTGGCGCACCTTGGCACTGAACCCGGCCGTCGGCCAGCGCAGCGGCGGCTCAGGCGGGGCCGGAGGCGGCTGGGGCCCACCGGAGCGGGCGGTGGCGGGCAGCACCGTCATGGCGCCAGGGAGCGCTCCAGCCACTCCAGCACGGCGGCCTGCGGGGGGGTGGAGAGAAAGCCATGGCCGGCGCCGACCAGCACCACCCGCTCGGCGCCGGGCAGCCGCTGGGCCAGCAGGTCGCGGGCGGCGGGGGCGACGATGCGGTCGTCGCCGGCCTCCACCAGCAGCACCGGCACCGCCTCGGGGAAACCGGCGGGCAGGTCGGCGGTGGCCGCCAGCAGGGCCAGATCGCTGCGCAGCAACTGGCGGACCGACGCGTTCAGCGGGTGATCAGCGGGGCCGGCGGGCATCAGGGACACCGGATCGGGGGCGGCGGCCTGGACCAGGAAATCGCGCAGCATGGCCTGGGCCCGCTGGGCGCTGGCGCTGGGGTCGGGGGTGTCGGCCAGGGCCGCATCCATGGCCGCCAGGGCAACCCGCAGAGGGCGCCCCTCACGACCGGTGGGAACGAAGCGCCCGAAGGAGGCCAGCAAGACCACCCGCTCGGCGCCGGCCAGAAGCTCGGCGGGCAGCAGGTGGATCCCCAGGGAGTGGGCGATCAACACCCGCAGGCCCCGGGGCTGCCAGGAGGGCAGGAGGGGGGGCGCGGCGCCGTAGCCCCGTTCGCCGCTGCACCAACACCAGCCGCGGGCGCGGGCTGCGGGGAGCCAGGGGTCCCAGATGGCGGCGGTGCCGGCCCAGCCGTGCATGGCGATCACCTGCAGCGCGGGGGCAGGCTCAGGGGAGGGGGCAGCCATGGCGAGGTCAGGGGGCGATGGGGCCAGGGGCGGTGGGACAGGACATGGCGGAAGGCGGCGGCCCGAGGGCGGCCAGCAGCCGCGCCAGGCTGCCGGCGGGCAGGCCCTGGCGCAGCACCAGCCGCAGGCGGGAGGAGCCCTCGGGCACGGTGGGCGGCCGGATCGCCACCGTCAGCAACCCGGCGACCTCGAGCCGTTGCTGGGCGGCGAGGGCGGAGGCATCGCTGCCAAGACGCAGCGAAAGGATCGGCCCGTGGCCGGGGGGCCGGGGCCAGCCGGCGGCCTCCAGCCGGTCGCGCCAGCGGCCGGCCCGCTCCAGCAGGGCCGTGGAGGCGGCCGGATCGGCCTGGATCAACCCCAGGGCGGCGAGGGCGCCGGCGGCCAGGGGCGGGGCGAGGGCGGTGGTGTAGCGGAAGGCGCCGCTGCTCTGCAGCAGCCAATCGCCCAGCAGGGCATCGCCGGCGAGGAAGGCACCACCGCTGCCGAAGGCCTTGCCGAAGGTGCCGCTCACCAGGGCGATCGACCCATGGCCATGGGCCAGGCCGCGACCAGCGGCGCCGAGCAGCCCGAGGGCATGGGCCTCATCAACCAGCAGGGCAGCTCCGAAGCGGTCGCAGAGGGCGGCGAAGGAGGCGATGGGCGCCGACGTGCCCTCCATGCTGTACAGACTTTCGCAGAGCACCAGCAGCCGGCCGGCCGGGGCCTGCCTGCGGGCGGCAAGGAGGCGACGCTCCAGGTCGGAAGGGTCGTTGTGGGCGAAGCGGGCCAGACGGGCGCCGCAGGCGCGCACCCCGGTGAGCAGGGAGTGGTGGATGAGGCGATCGGCGAGCACCAGGGTGTGGCGATCGGCGAGGGCGGCCACGGCGGCGAGGTTGGCCTGGAAGCCGCTGGGGAAAAGCAGCACCCGCTCGCGATCGAGCCAGGCGGCCAGGGACTGCTCCAGGGCATGGTGGACTGGCCGGCTGCCGCAGATCAGCCGCGAGGCACCGGAACCAAGGCCGGTGGCCTGCAATTCAGCGGCGGCGGCGGCGAGCACGGCGGGATGGCGGCTGAGGCCGAGGTAGTCGTTGCTGGCCAGATCAAGCAGGGCGGCGGCCGGCGCGGCGGGCTGCAGCAGGGCGCCGCCATCGGGGGGCGTGGCAAAGCAACGCAGGGCCCGCCGCCGTTCCGGAGCCAGGGCGGCCAGGCCCTGGCGGAGCGGCTGCCGCCAGTCGGGAGGCGGCGCGGCGGGTGGGGAAGGAGGGGTGGTCAGGGTGCCCCGGAGCGGGCCAGGCGGTCCCCAGTGTGGGGCGGCGCGGCGGGGGCTGGGCAAGATCGCCGCACCCTGTCGGCCAGAGGGAACGGCCTCATCTCAACCCACGGCTGATTGAGACGGCTGAGCGGGGTGGACTGCAGTCGGCAGGAAATGAGAAACCAGTCAAACGCCATTCCGTTGAAGCACTCGGTCTGGCCATGACTGTTTGGCCGCGAAGGCAAATCGATCGAGATGGAACAAGCCTCCTCCAGAGCCAAGGCACGCCGATGCCGCTTTCATTCCCGCCCGCAAGATCAGACCAGCGTCAGACCAGCGATTGTTTGATTGCGTCCGCAGGACTGTTCTATTGCGTTCTCACGACTGTTCTTTCAGTAAAGCTTAGAGTGATTCCACCCCAGGCAGCGCCCAACCATGGCCCACACCGATGGCGTCGTCTGTATCCACCAGCGGCCGTTAACGGTCTTCGCCAGCCCCGGGCGCTACGTGCAGGGACCAGGCGCCACCCATGAGCTGGGTCGTGAGCTGAAGCGCCTCGGCTTCAGCGGCCGTGTGATCCTGATCGCGGGCAGCACCGCCCAAAAGCTGCTGCAGCCGATCTGGAACAGCGTGCTGCCAGCCGCAGGAATCGAGCCCCTCGTCTTTCCGTTCGGTGGCGAATGCAGTCGCGAGGAAGTCACCCGGCTGGTGAATCTCGCCGAGGGAAGCCAAGCGGTGGCCGTTGTTGGGGCAGGCGGCGGCAAAGCGTCCGATACGGCCCGCGCCGTGGCCGATGACCTGAACCTGCCGGCGATCCTCACCCCCACCCTCGCCAGCACCGACTCCCCCTGCAGTGCGCTTTCGGTGATGTACGGCACCGGCGGCGTTGTCGAGGGTTTTCGTTTCTACAACCGCCATCCCCTGCTGGTCCTGGTGGACACCACCGTGGTGGCCCGCGCCCCCAAGCGGTTTCTGGTGGGTGGTCTGGGCGATGCGCTCGCCACCTGGTTCGAAGCGCGCACCGTGCGCGAAAGCTGCCGCCACACCATGGTGGGCGGATTGCCGAGCAGCACCGGCACCGCCCTGGCCAAGCTCTGCTGCGACATCTTGCTTGCCGATGGCCCCGCCGCCTGCGCCGCGGTGGACGCCGGCGCCACCACCCCAGCCCTGGAGCGTGTGGTGGAGGCCAACAACCTGCTCTCGGGCCTGGGCTTCGAAAGCGGCGGGCTGGCCGTTGCCCACGCGGTGCATAACGGCATCACCGCCATCCCCGCCAGCCATGCCTTCATCCATGGCGAGAAGGTTGCCTTTGGTTTGCTCACCCAACTCGTGCTCGAGGGGCGTCCCCAGGCTGAAATCGATGAGATCTACCGCTACCAGAAGGCCGTGGGTCTGCCGATCACCCTCGCGGAGGTGGGGGTGGATGCCGCCAGCGATGACCAACTGCGCACCATCGCCGAACGCACTGTGATTCCGGGCGAATCCAGCCACAACGAACCCTTTCCCGTCACGGTCGACGCCCTGGTCTCCGCCCTGCGGGCCGCCGATCAGCTGGGGCGACAGCGCCGCTGAGCCGCCATGCGCCCTGTTGTACCGCTGGTTCGCTCCTGCCCCGCGCCGGATCTCCATCCCTAGCGTTGAACCTCTTCCGGGAAGGTCGCCGTGCCTGCTGATCCCGCCGCCAGCAATCCCACCGCAGCGGCGTCCGCCGCGCCGCCGCCGGAAGACGCCAGCCTCGGCGGCGGCTGGCCCGTGATCGACGGCTGGGCCCGCGCCACCCTGTCCCCGAGCGGCCCCCGTCTCTGGCAGACCCTCACCCACAAAAGCGCCTGCCTCTCCTGCGCCTGGGGCACCGGCGGCCAGAACGGCGGCTTCCGCGATGAACTCGGGGAACCGCTGCAACGCTGTCTCAAGAGCGTTGAGGCGATCGGCGCTGAACTGCAGGCCGCCGTGCCGCCCGAGCTGTTCGCCGGCCGCAGCCTCGCCGAACTCCAGCAGCTCAGTTCCGCCGCCTGCGATCGTCTCGGCCGCCTCGATCAACCCCTGATTCGCCGCGAGGGCAGCGACCACTACACGCCGATCCGCTGGGATGAGGTGCACGCCCTCACGGCCGCCGCCTTCCGACCCGCCGATCCGACCCGGCTGGCCTCCTACAGCTCCGGCCGCTCCTCCAACGAGGCTGCCTTCCTGCTGCAACTGCTGTTGCGGGCCCTGGGCTCCAACAACCTGGCCGATTGCTCCGACCTCTGCCACGCTCCCTCCACCATCGGCCTGACCCGCGTCTTCGGCAGCGGCACCTCGATGGTGAACCTCGAGAGTCTGCAGCAGGCCGACGGCGTGGTGCTGGTGGGCTCCAACGCCCCCGCCAACCACCCGCGCCTGATGAATGAGCTGATCCGCCTGCGGGAGCGGGGCGGCTTCGTGCTGGTGATCAATCCGGTGCTGGAGGCCGGGCTGCTCAGGTTCGGCTCGCCCGCCTTTCCGATCCGCTCGATGCTCGGTGGCGGCAGCGAGATCGCCTCCCTGTTCCTGCAGCCGATCCCCGGCTCCGATGCCGCCGTGCTGCTCGGGCTGCAGAAGGCCTTGCTGGAGCGCGGCGCCATCGCCTGGGAGTTCGTGAAAGCCCACAGCGACGGCTGGCAGGCCCTGATCGCCCAGATCGAAGCCACCGCCTGGGAGACGATCACCAGCCGCTGCGGCCTCAGCCGCGAGGAACTGGAGCACGCCGCCGCCCGCCTGGCCGCCTGCCGCGCCGTGGTCTTCGCCTGGGCGATGGGCATCACCCACCACGCCAATGGCACCGACAACGTCCAGGCGATCGCCAACACCGCCGTGCTCACCGGCAACGTCGGCCGCCCCGGGGCGGGCACCATGCCGATCCGCGGCCACTCCAACGTCCAGGGCTTCGGCTCGATGGGGGTGACGGTGCACCTGCGCGAACCGATGCGCCAGGCGCTGGAGGCCCTGCTCGGCCGCACCCTCAGCCCCGTGCCCGGCTACGACACCCGCGCCCTGATCGAAGCCGCCGACCGCGGCGCCGTCGACACCCTGCTGTGTCTGGGCGGCAACCTGTTCGGCGCCAACCCCGACAGCACCCAGGCCCGCCGCGCCC
>JBMSXZ010000081.1:0-11908 GCA_049426205.1 Cyanobium sp. | reverse complement strand
GCCGCCATCCCGATGGCCGCATGGGCTCCGATCCCTTCCTGGCCCAGCCCGACCATGGCGCCCGCTTCCTGAGCTGCGCCGCGGAGGCCCTCAGCACCGATCTCAGCGAGTTTCTGCAGAGCTGAAGGCGTTGGCCAGCGTCTAGGGTCGGGCCAGGCAGCCTCCGGCAGAAGCGATGAGCAGGATCAGCGTCGACGACGTGCGCAAGGTGGCCCAGCTGGCCCGGCTGGAGCTCGCCGAAGCCACGATCGCCACCTACACCGGCCAGCTGGAGCGCATCCTCGACTACGTGGCCCAGCTGGAGCGGGTGGACACCGAGGGGGTGCCACCCACCACCCGGGCCGTGGAGGTGGTGAATGTGACCCGCCAGGACCAGGTGGAACCCACACCGGTGCGCGAAGAACTGCTCGATCTGGCCCCGGAGCGGGAGGGCGATTTCTTCAGGGTGCCCCGCATCCTCGGCGACTGAGACCAGGGGCGCTCTGGACCTGGCGACTGGGGAGCTGGCGACTGGGGGCCTGGGGCCACCAGGAGCTCGCCCGGGTTCAGGCCCGGCGGGGAGAGACTGCGGTGCGGTGCAGGAGTTCGAGCACCCGGCGCCGGGCGTGGCGGGTGGGCATCAGGGCGGCGATCGGTCGCAGGCGGCTGCGCTGCAACTTGTGGCTGCGCACGCCCAGAAAGATGTCGTAGAGGAAGTTGAGGCCGTCGCGGCGGCTCTCGAACAGCCCGAGACGCTGGGGAGAGCCTTTGGCCGTGAGGATATGGCGGGTGGCGTGGTAGGCCGGCCGGTATTCAAACCAGGGGATCGAGGGCCAGAGATGGTGGATCAGGTGGTAATTCTGGCCCATGATCAACCAGTTCATCAGCCGCCCTGGATAAACGCGGGCGTTGTGCCAACGGTTGCGGGAGTGGAAGGGACGGTGCGGCAGATAGTCGAAGAACAGGCCGAGGGTCACGCCCACCATCAGGGCGGGAGCGAACCAACAATTGAACACAAACGGCAGGAAATCGTGGCGGGCCGCCAGCACCACAATGCCGATGAAAACAGCCCTGGCCAGGGCCCATTCGATCAGTTCATGACCCCGCCAGAGACGGCGGCGAAAGAAAAAGACCTCGTGATAGAAGAAGCGCGGTGCGATCAACCACAGCGGCCCGAAGGTGCTGACGATGTGGTCGGGATCATGCTTGGGGTCGTTGACATGGCCATGGTGCTGCAGATGCACCCGTGTGAACACCGGAAAGCTGAACCCCAGCAGCAGGGCCGCGCCATGGCCCATGGCGGCATTGATCAGACGGTTGGGATGGGCGGCGTTGTGGCAGGCATCGTGGATGACCGTGCCCTCCAGGTGCAGGGCCAGGAAGCCCAGCAGCAGGAGCACCGGCAGGGGCCAGCCCGCACCGAACCAGCCCCAGATCGACAGGCCCGCCAGGCCATAGCCGGCCAGAAACAGCCCCACCGTGGGATTCCAGGGGGCAGGCGGATCCAGAAACTCCTTGGGAACCGTGCGGATCGCTGGCTCGTAGTGGTCCCTGGCGGCGGCGCCGACGGCGGTGGTGGGTGGGACCCGCATGCGTGTCAGGGCCTGGGACATCTCCTGAAACGGGGCCGGGTCGGCAAGGGGGCTCCACCCTAAGGAGTGGTGGGCAGGGCCGCGATGGGCAAGGGCTGGCCGGGGCTGGCCAGGCCGAGAGCTCCGGGCCCGGGCCGAGGCGGTGTGAGCTCGGGCCTGAGGCGAGCCTGAAACGGGCCTGAGGCGGGCCCGAGCCGTGCCCCAGGCAGCCGCCAGGCGGGGCCCGCCTGGGGCCCCAGGAGATGCCCACCGGGGGACTTGAACCCCCACGACCTGAGCCACTGGAACCTAAACCCAGCGCGTCTACCAATTCCGCCAGGTGGGCGTGGCTCGACTTTAGGCAGAAAGCGCAGAATGAACGCCATCCATCCGCTCCGAACCGGCATGGTCGCGACCCTGGGAGGACTGCTGGCCCTGCCGCTCGGCCTGGCGGTGCTGCTTCTGCCCCTGCTGGCCACCGAATTGAGCCGGCCGCGGGATTCCGCCTGGGGAGCCCTGGTGCTGCTGCTGGGCCTGGTGCTGGTGACCAGCGCCGACCGGCTCAGCGGCGCCCCGATGCTCGGGGTGGTCTGCGCCGCCCTGCTGATCGGCCGCCTCGGCCTGGAGGTGGGCCAGGGTCGCTGGCGCCAGCTCAGCGATGGGGAGCGCCAGCGGCTCGGCTCGGCGGAACGCTGGAGCACCAGCCTCCGCCAGCTCGGCGCCACCCTGGCGGGGGCCTCTCAGCAGCTGGGATCGGCGGCGGCCGGCCTGGGCGCGCGCCTGGGGCAGGGCCGTGGCGGTGCTGGGCCTGCCAGCGGCGAAGCCCCCGCACCCAGGGGATCGGCCGCAGGCGGCCGGGGCCGCGCCAAGCGCTGGGTGCGACCGGAGCCGGCAGTCGCCGCGGCAGAGCCGACGGAAGGAGCAAAGCCCGCGGCGGCGCCGTCGATCGCGCCGCCAACCGCGCCGCCAACGTCCGCGCCGGCCGGCACCGACAACGCTGCGGTCGGCGACGGCAGCGCAGAGCGGGCCGCTGCCCCGGGCGCCATCGAGAGTGCCAGCGGCAGCGCCGGCCCGAGTCCAGCGCCGTCGGCGCCGGCCGATGGCAGCGACACCCCTGCGGCGGGCGAAGCGGAGCCCGGCCTGCCCCCCCCAACACCCCTGGCCTGACCCCCGGGCTGTTGGCCGGCCCCAGGCCCTGCGGCCGGCCGGACGGGATAATCCCCCTTCCCGCCACCGCCGTTGTGACCGCCGCCGGCCCGGCCTCCTACAAGGACACCCTGAACCTGCTGGAGACCCCCTTCCAGATGCGGGCCAACGCCCGGGTGCGGGAGCCCGAGATCCAGGCCTTCTGGGCCAGCACCGGGCTCTACGAACGGCTCAGCCGCGAGGGGCAGGATCCGGCGAACCCCGGGCCCGTGTTCACCCTGCACGACGGCCCCCCCTACGCCAACGGGGCCCTGCATGTGGGCCACGCCCTCAACAAGATCCTCAAGGACATCATCAACAAGACGGCCCTGCTGCAGGGCAAGCGGGCCCGCTTCATCCCGGGCTGGGACTGCCACGGCCTGCCGATTGAACTGAAGGTGCTGCAGGGCCTCAAGGGCAGCGAGCGGGCCGAGCTGACGCCGCTCTCCCTGCGCGAGAAGGCCCATGCCTATGCGCTGGAGCAGGTGGAGGGCCAGAAGGCCGGCTTCCGCCGCTGGGGCATCTGGGCCGACTGGGAGCAGCCCTACCTCACCCTGCAGAAGAGCTACGAGGCGGCGCAGATCGGGGTGTTCGGCGCCATGGTGCTGGCCGGCCACATCTACCGGGGTCTCAAGCCGGTGCACTGGAGCCCCAGCTCCCGCACCGCCCTCGCCGAAGCCGAGCTCGAATACCCCGACGGCCACACCTCCCCCAGCGTCTACGCCGCCTTCCCGGCGGTGGCCCTGCCGGATGGTCTGGCGGCCGCGCTGGCCAGCGCCGGCCTCGAACCCGAGCGCGCCACCGCCTCCGGCGGCCTGGCGGTGGCGATCTGGACCACCACCCCCTGGACCCTGCCCGCCAACCTGGCGGTGTCGGTGAACGAACGGCTCGACTACGCCATCTGCGCCGTGGCACCCCAGGGCGACAACGCCGCTCCTGCCGTGAGCCATCTGGTGGTGGCCGCTGAGCTGCGCGAAAGCCTGGAAACCAGCCTGGGCCTCGCGCTCACGCCGCTGCTGAGCGTGAAGGGCGCCGCGCTCGAGGGAATCGTCTACCGCCATCCGCTGCTGGAGCGCACCAGCGCTGTGGTGATCGGCGGCGACTACATCACCACCGAAGCCGGCACCGGCCTGGTGCACACCGCCCCCGGCCACGGCGTCGACGACTTCAACACCGGCCGCAAGCACGGCCTGCCGGTGCTCTGCCCGGTGGATGAGGGGGGCACCCTCACCGCCGAGGCGGGTCCTTTCGCCGGTCTGAACGTGCTCAAGGACGCCAACAGCGCCATCCTGGCCGCCCTGCGCGACACCGGCGCCCTGCTGGCGGAGCGCAGCTACGGGCACCGCTATCCCTACGACTGGCGCACCAAGAAGCCCACGATCTTCCGCGCCACCGAGCAGTGGTTCGCCTCGGTCGAGGGCTTCCGGGAGCAGGCCCTGGCGGCGATCGCGGCGGTGGAATGGCTGCCGGCCAGCGGCCGCAACCGGATCGAGGCGATGGTGCGGGAACGGGGCGACTGGTGCATCTCCCGCCAACGCACCTGGGGGGTGCCGATCCCGGTCTTCTATCACCGCCAGAGCGGCGAGGTGCTGCTCAACGCCGAAACCCTGGCCCACATCGAGGCCCTGATCGGCGCCCACGGTTCTGATGTCTGGTGGGAGCGCGATGAGGCGGGCCTGCTGCCCCCCTCCTACGCCGACCAGGCCGACCAGTGGCGCAAGGGCACCGACACGATGGATGTGTGGTTCGACTCCGGCTCCTCCTGGGCGGGGGTGCTGGGGGGACTCTCAGGGGGCGCCGGCAGCTCAGGGGCGGACGGGGGCGATGGGGGGATCACGTCCGAGGCCCCGGCGGCTGGCGACGGGGCGTTGGCGGCATCCGAGGCCGCGGCAGCAGGCGGCATCGCCGACACCCCCCTCAACTTCCCGGCCGAGCTCTACCTGGAGGGCTCCGACCAGCACCGCGGCTGGTTCCAGAGCAGCCTGCTCACCTCCGTGGCCGTCAACGGCCATGCCCCCTACAGGCGGGTGCTCACCCACGGCTTCACCCTCGATGAGAAGGGCCGCAAGATGAGCAAATCGCTGGGCAACGTGGTGGATCCCGCGGTGCTGGTGGAGGGCGGCAAGAACGAGAAGCAGGAGCCGGCCTACGGCGCCGATGTGCTGCGGCTGTGGGTGAGTTCGGTGGATTACTCCGCCGATGTGCCCCTGGGCCCGGGAATCGTGAAGCAGCTGGCGGATGTGTACCGCAAGGTGCGCAACACCGCCCGCTACCTGCTGGGCAACCTGCACGACTTCGACCCGGCGCGGGATGCCGTTCCCGTCGCCGAGCTGCCGCTGCTGGATCAGTGGATGCTGCAGCGCACCGCCGCCCTGATCGACAGCGTGACGGGAGACTTCGAGCGCTTCGAGTTCTACCGCTTCTTCCAGGCGCTGCAGAACTTCTGCGTGGTCGACCTCTCCAACGTCTACCTCGACATCGCCAAGGACCGCCTCTACGTGAGCGCGGCCGGCTCGTTCCGCCGCCGCAGCTGCCAGACCGTGCTGCAGCTGGTGGTGGAGCGGCTGGCGGGCCTGATCGCGCCAGTGCTCTGCCACATGGCCGAGGACATCTGGCAGGCCCTGCCCTACCCGGTGGCCGAGGCCTCCGTGTTTGAGCGGGGCTGGCCCACGGTGCCGTCGGAATGGCGGGTGGCCAGCGACGGCGGCTACGGCGCCGCCACCGATGCGGCCGTTCGCGAGCTGCTGCTGACGCTGCGGCCGCGGGTCAACCGACTGCTTGACGCCTGCAGGCGCCAGCAGGGGGGCGGGGCCCATCCCCAGGGCTCTGCCGCAACGATCGGTTCCTCCCTGGAAACGCAGGTGCAGCTGGAGCTGGCCCCCGGCGAGGAAGCGCGGCCGCTGGCGGAAGCCCTGGCCCTGCTGGCCCAGAGCCCCCACCCGGAGGTCGACAACCTGGCCGACTGGTTGCTGGTGTCGGAGCTGCGGCTCGGCGGCGACGCGCCGGCGGAGGTGCTGGCTGAGGCCAGCGAGGCCGGCCTCACCGCCCGCATCGCCCGGGCCGACGGCGAGAAGTGCGAGCGCTGCTGGCACTACGAGACCGACATCGGCCAACACCCCAGCCACCCAAGCCTCTGCGGCCGCTGCGTGGCGGTGCTGGAGGGCTAGGTCCAGGTCCCGGCCTGGACCAGTCAGCCCCGCTGCAGGTCGCAGAGGGGCTGCAGCTGCCCCGGCAGCCGCGGCTGCAACCGATCCGTCCCTGTCCCGTCCGTCAGAGCGGCTTGGGCCCGGCGCCCCCCCGCCAGGCGGCATCACGGCGATAGGTATGCACCGGAGCAGGGCCAGCCAGGGGGATCTCCGCCGCCGGGTCGAGCGGGCCCTGGAGCAGCTCGGCACTGAGCAGGTCGCTGCCCTCGGGCAGGGCGGCACGGTCGGGATCGAAGGCGGTCGGGTGGGTGGTGAGGCTGGAGAAACCTCGGAAGATCAGCAGTTCAAAGGGTTCGCCAGGGGCCGCCGCCGCCGATCCGGGGGCGGCCGGGGGGGGCAGGGTGCCCCGCAGGCGCAGCACCCGATCGGGATGGGAGAGGCTCAGGGCTTCCAGCTCGCGGAGCAGGGCGGCGATCGACTCCCCAGGCTCGGGATGGTCGGATGAAGCCTCGGCCATGGCGGGAAAAGACTGGTGGTCAAAAAGCGGTGCAGACCCTATCGGGGCCGCCGTGGGGTGGGCCCGGCAGGGCCCGGGGGGAGATCACCGTCCGGAACGCCGCTCAGAACTCGCCGGCCACCCGGCCCTGGCGGGGCAGGCGCACCAGCAGCCACTGCAACAGCCCCACCCCGTAGGCGGCCAGGCCGGTGAAGCCCACGAAGCCAGCCAGACCCTGGGTCCAGCGACCGCCGAACACGAAGCCGAACACCTGGGCCAGGATGCCGTGGAGCCCACCGGGAGCCTCCAGCCAGACGGCGCAAAGGGGCTGCTCCATGGAGCCACCCAGACAGCCGAGGGCGGTGGCCGCCAGGGCGCTGGCCGCCAGGCAGTAAAGGCTGAGGCTCCAGCGCCAGATCCGCACGGTCAGCGGCAGGCCCCGCCAGGTGGGCATGTCGGCCAGCTCTTCGTTGAGGTCCTGCCAGAGCCAGAGCACCGCCAGCATCAGCAGCGGCGCGAGCACCAGCAGCACCAGGCCCAGGGCCCGCCGGTCAGTGAGCAGCAGCAGGGCGATCAGCTGCAGGCTGGCCACCTTCCAGTAGAGCCCGAGCAGGCGCCTCACGGCCGCGTCCCGCCGGATCGCCGCCCAGACCAGCAGCACCAGGGGAAGGCCAACAGCAAACAGCAGGCCCAGCCGCACGTCCAGCCAGACGAGGGAGCGAAACAGCGGATCCGGCACGGCCTCAGGTTCGGTAAGGCGCCATTATCCGCACCCCCTCAGGGTCTAGGGTCCCGCCATGGTTGCCATCCCTCCCTTCCCCTGGCTGGCACGCCGCGAGCGCCCCGCCTGGTGCCGCACCGCCCTCGCCCGCGACCCCTCCCTGCAGGGAGCCGTGGAGGCTCTGATGCGGCAGCTGAACGGGGTCGGACCGGCGGACCTGGCGCTGGTGTTCGCCTCCGCCAGCTATGCGAGCGATCTGCCCCGTTTGCTGCCGCTGCTGCAGCAGCGCCTGCAGGCCCGCCACTGGCTCGGCTGCGTCGGCGCGGGGGTGGTGGGCACCGGCGCCGATGGCGCCCCCCACGAACTGGAGCATGAACCGGCCCTGAGCCTGATCCTGCTCCATCTGCCCGGAGCCGAGCTCCACCCCTTCCAGTTCGAGGCCCACGACCTGCCGGACCTGGACGGACCCGCCGATCCCTGGCGGGAGGCGGTGGGGGTGGATCTGGAGACGATGCGCGGGATGCTGCTGCTGGTGGATCCCAACAGCCGCAGCATCAACGATCTGATCGGGGGCCTCGATTACGCCTATCCCGCACGCCCCAAGGTGGGGGGCATCGCCGGCCAGCACAGCGCCCCCCACGGCTCTCTGCTGTATGGCGACAAGGTCTGCGGCGGGGCCGTGGGTTGCGTGATCGGGGGCCGCTGGCGGCTGGATCCGGTGCTGGCCCAGGGCTGCCGACCGATCGGCCCGGTGTTCGAAGTGGAGCAGGCCCAGCGCAATGTGGTGCTGCAGGTGAGCCGCGGCCAGGAGCGCCGCAGCCCGGTGCAGGCCCTGCAGACCATCCTGGGCAGCCTCAGCCCCGCCGAGCGGGAGCAGGTGAAGGATTCGCTGCTGCTGGGCGTGGCCCGCAGCGAATTCAGCCTGGAACCCAGCGGGCCGGAGTCGCCGCCGCCGGCCTTTCTGGTGCGCAACCTGATCGGCGTCGATCCCCGCAACGGCGCCGTGGCCGTGGGGGAGCGGATGCGGGTGGGGCAGAAGGTTCAGTTTCAGCTGCGGGATGCGGCCACGGCGCGGGAGGAGTCGCGGCAGCTGTTGCTGCAGCAGCAGCGGCAGCCCGGGGGTGAACCGCTGGCGGCGCTGCTGTTCGCCTGCCTGGGGAGGGGCCGGGGCTTCTATGGCCAACCCGATGGCGATGTGAGCCTCTGCCGCGAACGGTTCAACCGCCTGGCGATGGCCGGCTTGTTCTGCAATGGCGAGATCGGTCCGGTGGGGGATGCCACCCATCTGCACGGGTACACCGCCAGCTGGGGCTTCCTGGTGCCGGAGGACTGAGGTGCGCCAGCACGTCAATCCCCTCAGCCGCTTTCACCAGCTGCCCCGGCCACTGCCCGCTCCGGCCGAGTGCTTCGCCCAGCCCGCCCTGCCGCTCCACCTCGACATCGGCAGCGCCCGGGGCCGTTTTTTACTGGAGCTGGCGGCCCTGGACCCCGAGGCCAACCACCTTGGCGTGGAGATCCGCCGGCCCCTGGTGGAGGCGGCGGAGGCGGAGCGCCAGGAGCTGGGGCTGACCAATCTGCGCTTCCTGTTCTGCAACGCCAACGTCAGCCTTGAGGGCTGGCTGGGGCAGCTGCCCCGGGGACTGCTGCGGCGGGTGTCGATCCAGTTTCCCGATCCCTGGTTCAAGACCAAGCACCACAAGCGCCGGGTGCTGCAGCCCTCCCTGCTGCGGGCGATCGCCCTGGCCCAGGAGGAGGGGGACTGGTTGTTCCTGCAGAGCGATGTGGCCGCGGTGATCGAGCCGATGGTGGCCCTCTGCGAGGCCAGCGGCTGCTTCCGCAGGCCCCCGGGCGACGCCTTCCCCTGGCGGGCCGACAATCCCCTGCCGGTGCCGACCGAGCGGGAGCGCTACGCCCTGGCCCACGGCCTGCCGGTGCTGCGGGTGCTGTACCACCGCAATGGCGCGGCCGTCCCAGCGCCTGAAGCCCTGGAAGCTGTGCTGCGGGCCACCGATAATCCAGCCGACACCGCCCGCGCCTGACCCTTGTGCTGACCTCCGCCCCCACACCCTGGCTGCTGCGCTGGCAGGGTCTGCTCGCCGCCGGCCCGGCGGGGGCGATCGGGCGGCAGCTGCCCCTGATCTCCGGCGCCGTGCTCATGGCCCTGCTGGCCTGGCTGCCGCAGCTGAGCCGCGGTGACCTGAGCCTGCTGATCGCCGCCTGCGCCCTGCTCTGGGTGCTCTGGGCCCTGCGCACGCCACCCGGCCGGATCGGACCGATCAACCTGACCCTGCTGGCGGTGCTGGCGGTGGCGGTGGTGGCGACGGGGTTCTCGCCGGTGCCGGTGGCGGCCGCCAAGGGGTTGTTCAAGCTCACCAGCTACCTGGGCGTCTACGCCCTGATGCGTCAGCTGCTGGCCGATTCGCCGCGGTGGTGGGATCGGCTGACGGCGGCGCTGCTGGCGGGGGAGCTGCTGACCAGCGTGATCGGCATCCGCCAGCTCTACGCCGACTCCAGCCAGCTGGCCCGCTGGTCGGACAACAACTCGGTGGCGGCGGGCACGGTGCGGATCTACAGCAGCCTCGACAACCCCAACCTGCTGGGGGGCTATCTGCTGCCGATCCTGCCGCTGGCGGTGGTGGCGCTGTTGCGCTGGCGGGAGCGGCCCCGTCGCCTGTTCGCCCTCTGCGCCCTGGTGCTGGGCCTCGTGGCCCTGGTGCTGACCTACAGCCGCGGCGCCTGGATGGGGATGGTGGCCTCGCTCGGGTTGCTCGCCCTGCTGCTGGCCGGTCGCGCCACCCGCCACTGGCCGGCCTTCTGGCGCCGCACCCTGCCCCTGCTGCTGCTGCTCGGCGGAGCGCTGGCCCTGGTGGTGCTGGTCACCCAGGTGGAGCCGCTGCGGGTGCGGGTGATGAGCCTGGTGGCGGGCCGTGAGGACAGCTCCAACAACTTCCGCATCAACGTCTGGACGTCGGTGCTGGCGATGATTCAGGACCGGCCCCTGTTCGGGATCGGACCGGGCAACACCGCCTTCAACCTGATCTATCCGCTGTACCAACAGCCCAAATTCAACGCCCTCAGCGCCTACTCGATTCCCCTCGAACTGCTGGTGGAGGCCGGGGTGCCCGGCCTGCTGGCGGGCCTGGCGGTGCTGGTCACGGCGGTGCGCACGGGCCTGCGGCTGGGCCATGGCGAAGGCCCCCTGGCCCTGCCGGCCCTGGCGGCCGTGGCGGTGTTCGCGGGCCTGGCGGTGCAGGGTCTGACCGACACGATCTTCTTCCGGCCGGAGGTGCAGCTGGTGGCCCTGTTCAGCCTGGCCACCCTGGCGGCGGCGGCGACCCATCGCCTGGAGCCGCCGCAACGGCCCGCCTCGGAGCTGGATGGGGCCGAGGGGTCCGGCTTGAGGGGCTGAGGGGCGCGATGGCAGATCCTGCCGATCCCCCACTGCGGACGGAAGCGAACCGGCCTCAGCCCGGTGGTGGAGAGCAACCACCCGCTCTGCTGGCCGGATTCGACGCCGGCCAGACCCACACCACCTGCCGCCTGGCGGCCCTGAGCAGCGGCGCCACCGTGGCGGAGGGCCAAGGGCCGGGGGTGTGCCATCTGGCCGCAGCGGAGGGTCCGGAGCGCTTTCGGGCGGCCTTGCTGGAGAGCCTGGCGGCGGCCCGGGCGGCGGCCCTGGCGGCGGCTAGTCCGGCGGGCGACTGGCCGCTGCGGGCGGCGGCGGTGGGCGCCAGCGGCATCGAGGCCGGTACGGCGTTGCAGCAGCGCGGGCTGGCGCTGGCGGCCGGGGCCCTGGGGCTGCCGACGGCGCGGCTGGCCGTGACCGGCGATGAGCGCACCGCCCTGGCCGGGGCCTTCGGCGGCGCTGCGGGCCTTGTGGTGATCTGCGGCACCGGCACGATCTGCGTCGGCAGCGACGGCCGGGGCCAGCAGCGGCGGGTGGCCGGCTATGGCTGGCTGCTCGATGGCGCCGGCTCGGCGATGGACATCGGCCGCGACGGCCTGGCCCTGAGCCTGCGCATGGCCGATGGGCGGGTGGCGGCCACGGCGCTGCAGGGGGCGATCTGGCGAGCCCTGGGCCTGCAGAGCGGCGATGCCGAGGCGCCGCAGCGGATCAAGGCGCTGGTGGTGGAACCGAGCTTCGGGGCGGCGGGTTTCGCCCAGCTGGCGCCGGTGGTGGCGGAGCTGGCCGCCGAGGGCGACCCCGAGGCCGCAGCGATTCTGGACACCAACGCCAGAGCCCTGGCGTTGATGGCGGCCGCCGTGGCGCGGCAGCTGGATCTGCCGGAACCGGCCATCTGCGCCATGGGGGGCGGCCTGATCCACCTGCCGGGATTGGCGGAACGGTTCCGCCAGGCCGTTGGGGAGCAGCTCCCCAGCGCCCGGCTGGTGGCCCCGATCGGGGATGCCTGCCAGGGGGCCCTGCAGCTGGCGGCGGCCCTGCAGGGGTGAGGGAGCCGGGGCTGGCTCGCTGTGCTCAGCCCTGACTGGTCTGGGGCGGGGGAAGAAGGACAGCGGCGAAGGCGGTGCTGGTGAATGCGACGTCCTGCCTCAGGCTGCGGGCCATGGGGGTGAGCTGGAAGACGGTGGCAGCCAGGCGCCAGGGCAGGGGGAGGGCACCCGGCGCATGGGGTCGGCCCTCCCAATCGAGCAGACCACACCGCACCAGATCTCGAAACACGGCCCTCGACTCACCCGGGTCCATCCCCAGGGATGGCTTCCACCTCGCGGGGCGAAGCGCCGCCGTTCTCCACCAGGGTAGCGCCCCTCCGCGTGGTGTAAGAGCAGAGGTCCTGTGACCCTTTCCGGA
>JBMSXZ010000080.1:0-12254 GCA_049426205.1 Cyanobium sp. | reverse complement strand
CCCGCATGGAGGACAAGGGCATCCGCCTCTCGGTGACCGAGGCCTTCAAGGAGCGGCTGGTGGAGGAGGGCTACAACCCCAGCTACGGGGCCCGGCCGCTGCGGCGGGCGGTGATGCGCCTGCTGGAGGACAGCCTGGCCGAGGAGTTCCTCTCCGGTCGGATCGGCGAGGGCGATGCCGCCCTGGTCGATGTCAATGCCGAGAAGAACGTGGTGATCCTCAAGCAGTCACCTGCCCCGGCCCTGCCCGAGCTGGCCACCGCCAGCGCTTGAAAACCTCCGGGGGGGGCGATGCCCGCCCCTCCCGTGGACCATCGCCATGACCGAGGGGCCGCCATCGCCCCCTCTGGCTTGGTTGATCTCAGGAGACCTTGGTGATGTCAGGTTGATGTCAGGAGCCAGGGGCTTGCATAACCGTTGTTGTCGCCCCGCCCTGAGATCCAGGCGGGGCTTTTGCTGGTGCAGCCTTGGAGGTGCAGCCTTTGGGGTGGAGCTTTCGGGTGGAACCTCCGGATGAAGCCCAGGATGTGGCTCTGCCATGGGTGCCCCAGGGTGAGCAGCGTCTGGGTGAGCAGCTCCTGGTGCCTGCACGCCCACGGCCCGGCATTTTCTAAAGTTGATCCATGGGATCCACGCTTCAGCACAGCATTGCCCCAGCCACGGTGCTGCGGGGCGCCGGGGCCCTGGAAGAGGCCCTCGAGCCGATCGCCCGCCTGACCCGGCGCCCCCTGCTGCTCGGTCGCAGCGCCGCCACCGAGCCCCTGCGCCGCGATCTGCAGCAGCGCCTGACCGACCACGGCTGCACCGTGGTCCCGGCGTCCCTGCGTTGGGATTGCTGCGAGGACGACCTCCAACCCCTGGAGACGCTGCTGCAGCAGGAGCGCTGTGATGGGGTGGTGGCCCTCGGTGGCGGCAAGGTGCTCGACGCCGGCAAGCTGCTGGCCCACCGTCTGCGCCTGCCCTGCGCCACCGTTCCCAGCAGCGCCGCCACCTGCGCGGGCTGGACGGCCCTGGCCAATCTCTATTCCCCAGCTGGCGCCTTCCGTGGCGATGTGGCCCTGGAGCGCTGCCCGGAGCTGCTGGTGTTCGACCACGATCTGGTGCGCCAGGCGCCCCCCCGCACCCTGGCCAGCGGCATCGCCGACGGGATGGCCAAGTGGTACGAGGCGTCGGTCAGCAGCGGCGCCAGCGATGACGGCCTGGTGCAGCAGGCGGTGCAGATGGCCCGGATCCTGCGGGACCAGCTGCTGCTGGAGGGTGAGCAGGCGCTGCGGGATCCGGGCTCGGCCGCCTGGGTGCGGGTGGCGGAGGCCAGTGCCCTCAGCGCCGGCCTGATCGGCGGCCTGGGGGGAAGCCGCTGCCGCACGGTGGCCGCCCACGCCGTGCACAACGGGCTCACCCAGCTGGAGGCCACCCATGGTCAGCTCCATGGCGAGAAGGTGGGCTTCGGGATCCTGGTGCAGCTGCGGCTGGAGGAACTGGTGGGCGGCAATCAGCTGGCAGCCCAGGCCCGTCGGCAGCTGCTTCCCTTCTTCCGCAGCCTTGGCCTGCCCCTCAGCCTGGCCGATCTGGGCCTGGGGGCCGCCAGCCTGGAGGACCTGGAGCGGGTCTGCGTCTTCGCCTGCCGGGAGGGCTCCGATCTGCACCACCTGCCGTTTGCGGTGGGTCCCGACGAGTTGCTGATGGCCCTGGTGAGCACCACCAGCGAGCGTGTGACGGCATGAGTGGTCAGCCCCCGGCTGGCGCCGATGGCCGAGAGCTGGTGGCCTGGGCCGCCGACCATCTGCTCGATCCCGCCGGTCGGGAGCTGGCCGCGGCGGTGCGCTGGTGGACATTGCCCGGCCTGGAGGGCCGCTGGCCGGTGGCGGTGCTGGGGGAGGGGCCGCCGCTGCTGCTGCTGCATGGCTTCGACAGCTCGTTTCTGGAATTCCGCCGCCTGGCGCCGCTGCTGGCCCCCCACCACCGGCTGCTGATCCCGGACCTGCATGGCTTCGGCTTCAGCCCCCGGCCGGACGGTGCGCCCCAGGGACCGGAGCCGGTGCTGCGCCACCTGGAGGCGCTGCTGCAGCGGCTGATGGAGCAGGGAGGCGGAAGTGAACCGCTGGGGTTGATCGGCGCCTCGATGGGCGGCTCGGTGGCGGTCTGCCTGGCCCGTCGCCAGCCGGAGCGTTTCAGCCGGCTGTTGCTGCTGGCGCCGGCCGGACTGACCGGTCGGCCGATGCCCCTGCCGCCCCTGCTCGATGGACTGGGGGTGCGCTTCCTGGCCCTGCCATCGGTGCGGCGCGGCCTGTGCCGCTCGGCCTTCGCCGATCCGGACAGCGACGTCGGTCCAGCGGAGCTGCAGATCGCCTCGTTGCACCTGGCCAGCCCGGGCTGGGGGCCGACCCTGGCCCGCTTCGCCCGCTCCGGTGGTTTCGCCGGCTGCGGCGACCCGCTGCCGCCCCAGCCCCTGGCGGTGCTCTGGGGCGCCGACGACCGAATCCTGCGCGCCCCCCAGAAGCGGGCCGCCCAACAGCTGCTTGGCGAGCGGATCAGCGAGCTGGAGCGCTGCGGCCATCTCCCCCACATCGACCGGCCTGAGGCGGTGGCGGCGAGCTGGCTGGGGGGATCCGCTGGCGGAGCGGCCGCCTAACCCGGCCGCCGGATCTGGGGGTCGGAAGGCGTGGCCAGGTGGTGGCCCAGGGCCATTGCCGATGGCTTGAGCCGGAAGGCGCCGCTGTCGGGGAGCTTGCTGAGCGTTTCAAAGCCGGTGGTGCTGATGATTCCCAGCAGAGGCAGAAGGAGGGGGCGGTTCATGGTGGGACGGCTGGAAGATCGGCGGGAGCCCTGCATCGCTCTGCCTTGATTCCCAGCGTTGCCCGTCTGCTTGATCGAACCGTTGATGACGCTCAAGGCCAGCTGTGAGATCGATCACAGCCCGCATTGGCTCTATCCAGAAACCATAGCAGCGCAATCGCTCTGAGCTGGTTTGCTCTGAGCGAAAGCGCCATGGATTGGGCTTGGTGGCTAAGGCCTACCGCCCTGATGGTGCCGTTTGATCCCTACCTAATTTCCCGTCTCGCTCGGATCCGACTGGTTCGGGCCTGGGGCCGCCGCCGCCGGGTCGATGGGGGGTGAGGCGGGGCCGATCGGGGCGGTGCAAAAGGGTCGCAGGCCAAAATCGGTGTCGGAGCTGGCCGGATGGGCGCCGTTGCGGAAGGCCGAGCGGCAGTAATCCGGCCCGTAGAACACGCTGCCGCCGCGCAGCACTCGGTGGTTCTGATGGGAGCTGCCCGCCAGCCCAGGATCGAAACCTTGCCAGGCCAGGCCAGCCTCGGTCCTGGCCTCCAGTGGATCCCGCTGCCAGCGGTCACCGCACCATTCCGCCAGCTGTCCGTGCATTTCGGCCAGGCCCCAGGCATTGACCAGCCCGTAGGCGCCGTTGAGGTCGGGTTGTTTGGCGTTCGATCCGCGGCCCAGGCGGCCCAGACCGGTCGTCTTGGTGGCGTCATACCCGACCCAGGCGCCATCGAGGGTGTCACCGAAGTGGAAGGGGGTGCTGGTGCCGGCCCGGCAGGCCACTTCCCATTGGCTTTCGCTCGGCAGGGCCAGCGACGGCACGTCGCCGACGCCGCCCAGTGCCCGCCACTGCTGCTGCAGCCAGAGGTTGAGCCGGTGCAGCCATTCCTGGCACTCGTTCCAGGTCACCGAGTCGACCGCCATCGCATCGGGCAGGCCGTACTGCTCCCAGAGCCCGAGGGGATGGGCCTTGCCGGGGTTGGCCTCCAGCCCCTGACCTGGGGTGCCCTCCACCACGGCCCGCCATTGGGCCTGGCTGATCGAATAACGCACCACGCCGAAGCTCGCCAGCCGCACCCTGCGCAGGGCCTCCACATCGACATCGACGCAGCGCTCCCGGAATTCGGGGTAGATGGCGCGGCCGGGTTCTTCAGGGGGGGAGCCGATCGTGTAGTCCCCGTCCGGCACCGCCACCAGCTCGAGCTGGTCGCCACCGGGAAGGGGCAGCCGCCAGACCGGCACCTCCACCACGGTGCTGCGGATCCGCAGCTCGCCGTTGTCCTCCAGGGCCATCAGCGTGAGCATCGGCACGGGGCGGCCGGGGCCGCTGTTGGCGAGCGGCAGGTCGACGGCCAGGGCGAGCTGCAGACCCCGGGAGGCCCCCTGCAGCAGGGGCAGACGGGCATCGTGCTCGTCCCAGCCGGCGGCCCTGCCCTGCTCCAGCAGCAACAGCCGTTCACCATCGGCCACGGCCTTGTCAATCCAGGCCAGCAGGTTCTCGGCACTGAAGCCGTCGAGACGGCCAGCCCCCCGGGCCTGGGCCAACTCCTGGTTCACCTGTTGCTGGGAGAGGCGCCGGGCTTCGGCCAGCACCTGGGGGTCCTGGAGGGTCTGGATGGTGAGATCGAGGCTGTCGCTGCGCAGCCAGCGCTCCAGCTCCGCCACGATCCGCTGGTGCTGGTCGGCATCGCCGCAGCTTCTGGCCAGCAGCCCCAGGCCTTCGGCGGCCCGTCGCCTCAGGCCTGGCGGCGCGGCCGGATCGGCCAGCAGCCGCTGCATCGGGGCCTCCGCCCCGATCAACGCCAGAACGAGGATCGCGTCGGCCCGTTCCGCTTCCGGCACTTCAGGGTTGGCCAGCTGCTGCTCCAGCTCGGCGGGGGCCACCTTGCGGACGGCCCGGACCTGACAGGTGCCATCGCCGAGGGAGGCCATCCAGGCCAGTTGTGCGAGGGAATCCCGCCGTGCCTTGGCCTGGCTCTGGCGCGCCGGGTCCAGCTCTGCGCAGAGACGCTCCACCCGCCGCCGTTGCTCGAGCTCCAGCCGACCTTCGCCGATCCAGGCCACCAGGGTGGGCCAGGTGCGAAGCAGCGCTTCATGGGCGATCTCGACCCGATCGTTGCCATCGCCGCCGCCGGCCACGAGCAAGCGCTCCTCAACGAAACACTCGACGATGGCGAGGCTGCGCGCCGGCAGTTCCGCCCATCGGGCCGCCCGTCTCGCGACCAGGCCGTCGTCACTGAGGCGCACCAGGTGGTCGAGAAAGACCTCGCGCAGGGCAGAACGGTCCTGGGGGTTGGTCGCCCAGGTTGCCAGCACCCGATCAGCGCGCTTGCGCAGGGCACCATCGAGACGGCCCAGCTCGTCGTACTGCTCACGGGGCCATCCCCCGGAGGAGGGGCGCTCCTGCCAGAGGCGGCTCAGGGTGAAGGCCAACAGCGGCAGGGCATCACCGGTGGCCGTGTCCTGCACCAGCTGATCACTGAGGCCTGTTTCCAACTCCAGCCCCACCCGCTCGGCCGGACCTTCGATCACCTGGCGGAAGCCGGCCTGATCCATCGGTCCGAGCAGCACCGGATCCGCAGCACCGGCGGCGGCACCGAGGCCGCTGGGGTGGCGCTGGAAGCTGTTCAGGAAGTCGGAGCGGAGGGTGGCCAGGATCACCAGGCGGCTGTGGTCGCTGGCCAGCAGCTCGGCGAGCAGGGCAAGAAAGGCATCGGCGCTGCCGGCCTTGGAGCCATCGCTGCTGCCATGGCCGAGCAATTCCTCGAACTGATCCACCGCGATCACCACCCTGGCCTCCTGCCTCTGGGCCAGGAGCCTGAGGTCCTGCAACTGGTCCTGAAGCTCGTCGGCGCTGCTGGCGGGAGTGGCGGGTGGGTCCAGCCCCAGCGCGGAGTAGGCGCTGGACACTGCGGCGGCGAGGGCCGCGAATGGGTCGTCCTCAGGACGAAAGGGATCGAGAACAATCCACGGCTCTTCGCTGCCGTCTGCCAGCCAGGGCAGCACCCCGGCCCGCAGCAGCGACGATTTGCCGCAGCCCGAGGCGCCAAGGATCAACAGCAGCCGCGAGGCGGTGGCGGTGAGCTGCTCCAGCTTGTCCTGCACCTCCCTGAGCTTGGCGTCCTGCCCGAAGAACACGGGGGCGTGGCGGCGATCCAGGCAATACAGGCCTGGAAAGGGTGAGGCGTCGGGGTCATCGTCCGGAGGCCAGGCCAAACGGTCCTGCCAGCGGAGGGATTGGAGACCGCGTTCAAGCCGTTGCCACCCCTCGGCCGTCTGCGAATCCAGGGGGATGGCCTCCAGCTGGGTGGCCTGGGTTTCGGTGAGCAGCTTGGGCAGGAGGCTGGCATCGATGCGAACGGGCAGCAGCAGCTTGCAGCTGTGAATCGCGATCGCCAGTTCGGCCTGGCACCAGATCGATTCGTTGTACGACTGGCTGCAGAGCACGATCATCGCCCGGCAGAGCTGCAGCTGTTCGTAGAGGATGTCGCGCCAGGAGCGGCCGAGGGGAATGCCCTGCTCGGGATCAAAGTCAAGAAAGGTGGAGTGATAGCGCAGCTGCGGCTGTTGCTTGTGCTCCGAACCCTCCAGCCAGGCCTGGATCCGCACGGCTCAGGCGTTGTCTTTGCTGCTATGGCTGATGAAGATCGTGCTCATCGCAATGGCCTCGATCGACCTGGTTTGGGGGTGTGGGTGCAGGCTATCGAAGCTTCTGCCTGGCGCCATCAGACAGGGATTGAACGGACGCGTGCTGCCAGCCGGTTCTGCCGGTTTGGCTCCGCAGCCCAGTGGTGATCAAGCTGCGGGCACACCGAATCGGATTCCGCTAGCGTCCGGCCAACGGTGCGGACAACGTCCCCTATCCCGGCCCCACCATGACCAGCCGCCATCATCGCCAGGGAGGATCAATCCCTCCCCATCTGCACTGGGCGGTGGGCATCGCCACCCTGCCGGCGTTCATCAACGACAGTGTGCCAGCTCCGTACCGACCGTTGGTGGCGTTGGTGGTCAATGGCCATGGGCTGGTGATCGGCCATGGGATTGCGTTACCGGAGGATCCGTTGGCGGGGGTGGAGCAGGCACTGCTGCAGGCGATCGGAAAACCGGTCAGCGGTTTCGGCCGTGGCACCACGCCGCAGCGGGTGACGGTGAGTGAGGAGGGTCTGCGGGATTTGGTGGAACGGCTGCTGCCGGGGGTGAGCGTCAAGGTGGGTCGATCGCCGGAACTGGAGGAGGTGATCCGCGCCTTGCCTGCCATGGATCCGCAGATGGAGGAGCAGGGAATCATGGGCATGACGAGCTATCTCGAGGCTGATGTCACCCCTGAATTGGTAGGCAGCTTCTTCGCAGCCTGCGCGGATCTCTACAGGCGTGAACCTTGGACGGTGTTTGCCGATGATCAGTGCCTGGTGCAGGTGACCAGCCGAGCGCTGGCGATGAACCAGTGGTGCGGCTGTGTGATCGGCCAGGCGGGGGAGAGCTATGGGGTGTTGTTGTTTGAATCGCGCCTGGATCAGCAGCGCTTCATCGAACTGGCCCAGCGCACGCCAGACATCAGCCAATTGCCCAGTGGTCTGCTTCCTGTACAACGGGCGATCAGCTATGAACCGCTGGATGGAATTCGCCGCGAGCTTGCCGCCGAAATCGAGCGGCACCAGTGGCCGGTGGCTCCGGGTGACGCCTATCCGCTACCGCTGCATATCGACACCGATTTTCTAGTGGTTCCCTCCAGCCGCGATGAACTGGCGCGGTTGGAAGCCATCGCCCGGGCGCTGACCAGGCTGATCGATAACACCCCGCAACTGGAGGAGTTCTGGCATTGGACAGGCCAGGAGCCCCTGCGTCGTCAGTACCGGGTGCCCGTGCAGGATCGCGGCCTGGTGTCGGTGTCGCTGAGCTTGATCCCGCCGCAGGACGAGGATGGGGAGGAATGGCTGGATGTGATGTGAGCGGAGAGGCCAGGCACCCCGTCTCGCATTGCTTTCAAGGGCTTGATAGCAAGCAGCCTGCAGAATTGCCTAGTCTTTATTCAGCCTCGACTTCAACTGGTCTAGCTCTTCCTGGATCTGATTTAGTCGCTTGGCCGAGTCATCGCTGCGAAGAGAGCAGCGCCAATGACGAATAGAAAGAAGTCTAGAACAGGCGTGCGTATCACCATGGGTCCCAGCTCTGGCCCTGTCCTCATGTTGACCTGTTCACGAAGTTGTGGAAATCCCAGGGAGATCCTGACTGAGCATGGCGTGGGGTGAGGGCTGCAGGAGCCTGGAGCGGACGGCCAGTGGAAACACCGCCAGCGCAAAGAAAGCCGCGACCACGAGCTGGTGCGATGGGGAGAGCAGAGCCCGGGCGGAGGGGGTGCCTAACCAGGAGATCAGGCTGAGGCCCGCCAGATAGAGAAACCACCAGAGTGCACCGGCGAGATCTGCGTTGCGACCGCGGCGAATGATGAGAAACAGCAGGGCAGGGACCAGCACCAGGGGCACGGAGAGGCGCAAGCTGCTCCAACCGCACCACAGGATCGCCCAGCTGGCCAGCACAAAGGTGAGGGGGCAGAGCAGGGTCGCCCAGGGCAGGCGATAGGGACGATCCAGGTGGGGGAGCTGGCGCCGCAGGGCCAGGAGGCTCACCGGACCCACCGCCAGGGAGATCACCATCGCCGCAGTCACGAAACCCACGGCCTTCTGCCAGCTGGGTCCGCCCAGGAGCAGCAGCAGGCCGATCAGCAGGCTGGCGATCAGGGCCACTGAGGGCACACCCAGGGTCTATTAGAAGTCATCGTGAGGGTGTCTCTGCGGCTGGTCTCCACCCCAGCAGTCCCAGCAGCCCCCTGATGTCGTGAGCCAGGGCGGCGATGCCCTCGGTAATCGACCGGATCCCTTCCAGCCGCAGGGCATTGATCGCCAGGCTGCGGAGGGTTGCCAGGATCTGGACGCCGTTGTTCTCCCGGTAGCGGTGGGCGTCTTCCCGCAGCGGCACGTCGCGCACCCAGTGCCAGCTGTTCTCAATGGACCAACGGTCTCTCACGTGTTGCAGCAGACCCTTCGCGCTGGTCCTCAAACTCGTGACGTAGTAACGGGTCTCGTCCGTCGGCTTGCCATCCCGGATGCCATGGCTGCGGACGGCGATGATCGTGGCGCTCCCGGGCCAGTTCTCCACCACCCACTCCGGTGGAGGCATCGCCCGCAGGGTCCACGTGATGTCACGGCCCCGTCTCACCTCATGATTGCTGGTGCACCAGGGGATCCGCCGGGCGTAGGCGAGCCGATCACGGATCAAGCGAAACCCCTTGCGACGGCTGTGTTTGACGGCAATCAGGAAGTCGGCGCCGCGCTGGGCGAGGTAGAGGAAAAAGGGCGGTTCGCATGCAGCGCGTCGGCCTGCACCAGGATCCCCTCGAGCTCCACCGCCTCCAGCAGCTGGCGCAGGGCCTGGATTTCGCCACTGGCGTCGGTGGCATAGGTGGTCTGGGCGATCGCCACGCCGAGTGACTTCGAGTAGAGGCTCACCTGAGCGATGAACTTCGCTGCGCCAGAGTCGGTTTCGGCAATCGAGCCCCGTAGCGTCTTGCCATCACAGACCAGGGTGTCCAGCTCAGCGACGCCGGGCTGGGCCGTCATCCAGTCACGCAGCAGGCATTCAAAGCCAGCCACGTCCAACTGCGCCAGCAGCAACCTGAACGTGGAATCCGACGGCGACTTGGCGAAATCGGTGCCGAGCAGCTCGTTGAGGGTCTGGCAGTGCCGTTTCGCAAAGCGCTCCATCCCCACCAGCGAGCCCTGACCGCTCAGGATCGCGAGGATCGCCACCAGCAGCATCCACCACTGCGGGAAACGGACGCCACGCCGCATCCGGCAGTCCGGAAGCGCCTTGAGGAAACTGATCAGATCGCTTGCCGCAGCAGGCGTGGTGGCGGGCTCAGAATCCAAGGGGGGAGAGCGGTTCCCGCTCAGATCACCGTAGGCACGACGCCAGGGAAAGCCTTACCAGGACAGACTTCTAATAGACCCTGAGGGCACACCGGCTCGGTTGACATGAGAGAAGGGAGAGGGCAGCAGGCGGCAGCGACCGAGCATCCAGTTGAGACGTGCGGCGGTGGCCATGTAGGCCATGGCGGTGCCACTGGGGGAGATCACCGCGTCCGTGAGCAGCAGGGTGGCCAATCCGCCGAAGCCGAGGCCGAGAACTACCGCCACCAATGGCCCACCATGGGCGGTGAGCTGCAGGGCCTGCCAGCCTTGACGGAGTTCCGACGGTGGCACGGCCACCAGAAAGGCGAGCTGCAGCACAAGGTAGATGGCCAGGGAGATCACCAAGCCAAGGGCCATGGCAAGGGGAACATCCCGCTGGGGCCGGCGGGCTTCACCGGCCAGGTCCATGGCGGTACGAAACCCGAGGAGGCTGAAGAGGATGCCGCCGGTGCCAAGAGCCTCGAGCACCCCAGCGCTCTGGCCAGCGCCGATGGCCAGGTTGCCCCAGTGGCCCGCCTTGGCGATCAGCACGAGCGAGACCGCGAGGGGCACCACCAGCTTCCAGATCGTGAGCCCCTCGATCCAGCGGGCCAGCACCGCCACCCCGGCGAGATTGATCCAGCCGAAGAGCACAAGCAACAGGGAGGCCAGGGTGATGCCCCAGCCGCTTAAAACCTGGCCGGCGCCGCCGTCGCTGGTGAGCCAGGGCAGGCTGGTGCCGAGGTATTGCACAGTGGCGAGCACCTCGATGGCGGGCAGGGCCACGTAGCCAAGCCAGGCGGCCCAGCCGCCGAGAAAGCCTGCGGCCCGGCCATGGGTGAGGAGGGGAATCTGGGCCAGTGCTCCGGACGTGCTCACCAGAGCCCCCAGCTCGGCAAACACCAGGGCGATCAGAAATGTCATCACGCCACCGAGAAGCCAGCTCAGCAGGCTGCCCCCGGCAGCCAGGCGGGCGGAGAGGTAGGGGGCAAACAACCAGCCGGAACCGATGGTGCTCGTCACCACCGCCATCACCAGGCTGAACAGCGAAAGGCGGCGTTGCAGGTCTTGCATCACTTCTCGTTGCTGAGCACTGTCGTGTTATAACTCCTCGAGCTATTATACCCCAACACCCATTGAGATTGTAAGGAGACCCTGTAGCAATCGCTTACAATATCGTACTAATGGCTTGAAGGCTGCCCTTGAGTGGCAGGCAGGGAGCTTGGGGTGTCGGAGCTGAGGCCTGGAGGTGGCCTGTCCACTCGAGGGGTCGGTGCGTCAGCGATCGTTGCCTTGTCTGCCGCACTGATGTGCGATTGCAAGCCCAACGCCGAAATCACCTTCAATACTGTTGCCAGTTCAGGATTTCCCGAAGACGACAGAGACTTTTATAGGCTCTCCCTGCCAAGGCCAGCATCACGTGCGATTTGGCTCATCCCTTTGGCCCTGGCAATATCCCCCAAAGCTGCTGCGACAAGCTGAGGATCACCGTCTTGCAGGGCAGCTTCCAAATAAGCAGCGACATCCTCCGCCGTGGAAAGCTGCGAGGCAGGATCCCAGATCGTTGTAGTGGTTTTGGTCATTGATGCCTCCTCGAGATTGCGAGCAGGATTCATGGCGAGTCGAATGTCCTGGTCTTGTGAGCTTTTGTCACCAGCTGCGAGCAGGACTACATGGGCATCACCCTGCTTTTTGAGATAGATTCGGTAGCCAGGTCCGTCATTGATGTGTCGCTTACACCCTCGCCTACAGGGCGACTATCGCCAGCGTTGCCCAAGGAGAGACGCCTGATCCGACTATCGATGCGATCCCTGGTGCTCCGCTCATCTCCCTCAGCCCGATTCGATTGGCGATGGATGTGTTGGTTTCATCGGCTCCGCAAGCCAACACGATGTGCGCCCGCTGCACGATCGAATGAGGCAATGACCTTGCGTTGGCGATGCTCTGGAGTTGTTGAACCTCGGCGTCGCTAAGAACAAGCGGCGGCATCGGACGGCCAACGACCACAGAAGTCCGCTCATCAGAAGACACTATTTGTTATAGCGATTATCTCTGGGACGTGGCCCTAGAGAGGGAGATCTTGATGTGGTCATTAACGCTTTTGTTGGTTAAGGCAATATTCTGACAACCTGGCCTCCAGGCTGCTTGCGAGAAGCTTTCCTTTGATGTTCATCGTTTTATTTCCAGAGCTTCTTGCTTCATTGTAAACAAACTTGTTGTTGATGGGATTGGAATCAAGGAAACCGCCAGATGTCCGAACGGCTTCTAGATAACGATGTGTTGTGTGTGATTGGTCGCAGACAAGTGATGCATCGCGTTTGCTGATGTCAAGTGTAGATATGGAGTCTGATCGACTTATTTGATAAAGCAAGTTGTTGGTCAATGCTTCTCTTTTGAATGTTCCGATGATCTGCAGCGATCTCATCTCTATTATGACTATAAAGATCGTTAATGCTGCCACGCTTGCAATCCTTAAGGGCACCTCGAAAAATAAGCGCTTTGGACCAATACAGCAGATATGAAAATGCCA
>JBMSXZ010000079.1:0-12568 GCA_049426205.1 Cyanobium sp. | reverse complement strand
AACGACGTCAGCGGCGGCCGCCGGGATCCGGAGCTGTTGCGGGTGGTGGCGGCGGCGAATTGCCCCTATGTGCTGATGCACAGCCGTGGTGACAGCCGCAGCATGGACCAGCTGGCCGTCTATGACGATGTGGTGGCGGAGGTGCACCAGGAGCTGCGCCAGGCCAGCGATCGGGCCTTGGCGGCAGGGGTGCGTCCCGAGCGGTTGATCTGGGATCCCGGGCTGGGCTTCGCCAAGACCACCTCACACAATCTGACCCTGCTGGCCCGTCTGGCGGAGCTGGCCGGCGAGGGGATCCCGCTGTTGGTGGGGCCATCCCGCAAGCGCTTCATCGGCGCGGTATTGGCGGAACAGCGGCCCCGGGCACGGCTATGGGGCACCGCGGCGGTCTGCGTCCAGGCGGTGTTGGCCGGGGCTGCGGTGCTGCGGGTCCACGACGTGGGCCCGATCGTGCAGGTGGTGCGGATGGCGGCGGCCCTGGGCGAAGCCAGGGACGCCGCCGGGAACTGAGGCTCAGGAGACCGGCACCAGATCGGCAGCGTTTTCGCCAACGGGAATCAGCTGGATGTTCTTGCGGCCGAGGCGAATCTCGAAGGTATCGCCTGGCTTGAGACCCAGCTGGCTGGTGTAGGTGCTGCCCACCATCAGGTTGCCATTGAACTGGACGCGGGTCTGGAAGCTGGGCTCGCGGCCGCGGCGCTTGGGTGCACGGGAGCTTTCACCGAGCTGCATGCCCTTGGCTTCCAGCAAGGCCTCATAGAAGGCGGTGAAGTTGAGACGCTCGCTGCCGTCCTTTTTGGTGCTCACGTAACCGCATCGGCGCACCAGCTCGGACTTGGGCGCATCACCCAACTCCTTGACGCGACTGAGCAGCTCGGCGCCGGTCAGCATGGTTTGTTCAGACATCCGTAGTCCCCAAGACGGTGGATGTGCACATCCTACGCCATCGGCGACGGGGCATGTTGGGGGATCGAGCTGTTGATCCAGCGCAGATTTTTGCAACGCCACCGCCAGGGCGGTCGATTCTGGTCGTTTCTACGCCGTTGGGCAACAGCGGCCCCGCCTTCCTGGCCCTTAGCGGCGCCGCCAGGGCCATTGATCGGTAGGGATGGGGCGGCAGCCTCCGGCCCGCAGCGGCAGGCCGGACCGGTCGAATGGCAGCCCTGACTGAGCAGCGGGCTGGGCACCGAAGCGGTGACCAGGAGTTGACGCAGCAGGCTGCAGCATGGTTACTGAAACGGGAAAGTTGGTCCTTGCCGGCGGCAGCGAACCAGGCTCCTGCCCCCGCTGGCCGGTTCCGCCCGCGAGCCACCGCAGGGGCAGGGCTTGATGATCACAGCAGCTCAGGATCGAGCGGCGGCAATCCTGCGGCTCAGGGCCGATCCCTGTCCTGGCCTGTGCTCCGCCCGTACAGGCCTGGATGCCCGGAGCAGAGGCCAGGGCTTCCCGATCGGGAGGTCCCGGGTGGCAACAAACGCCGATCCTTGCCATCTCCTGGCTCGCTCCTTGCCCTCTGGCAACGCCTTCAACAACGCCCTGATCCAGGGCGTCGGCCACGCCCTCCGCCCGGCGGTTGCGACGGCGGAGCAGGAGGCGGCATCCGCCACAGATTCGTCAGGATGGCCATGGCCATGGTCGCCGTGGAGTGCAGAGGTGCTTTTGCAGTGGTGCTTCTGCAGCGGCGCTCGTTCCGTGCAACGCCCCGTGGCCGCTCCGGGGTGGCCTTCGCCGCCGAATCGCCGCGATGATCCAGCGACCGGTGCGCCCTGAACCCCACCACGCCAGGATCCGGGTGACGATCGGGCTCCCCTTTGCGGATGGCGCCGATGGCTGAGCCCCGGATTCTGATGTGCGCGCCCAGCCACTACGACGTGGACTATGTGATCAACCCCTGGATGGAGGGGAATCTGCATCGCTCTTCCAAACCGCTGGCGCAGGACCAGTGGCAGCGGTTGTGTGGGCTGCTCCAGCAGCGGGGCCGGGTGGAGCTGCTCGAACCGCAGCCGGGATTGCCCGATCTGGTTTTTACCGCCAATGCTGCCGTGGTGGTGGGAAACACCGCCGTCCTGGCCCGCTTCTTCCACCCGGAACGGCAGGGGGAGGAGCCCTGGTTCGGCCGTTGGTTCGCGAGCCAGGGCTTTGAGGTGATGCAGCTTCCGCCGGACCTGCCCTTCGAAGGGGCCGGCGACGCCCTGCTCGACCGTGGGGGTGGCTGGCTGTGGGCGGGCTATGGCTTCCGCTCCGAGCTCGCGGCCCATCCGCTTCTGGCCCGAAGTCTGGGGGTGGAGGTGCTGTCGCTGCGGCTGATCGATGAGCGCTTCTATCACCTCGATACCTGCCTGTGCCCCCTCAGCGATGGCACCCTGCTCTATTACCCCCCAGCCTTCGACCTCTACTCCAACCGCCTGATCGAATCGCGCCTCGCCGCTGACAAGAGGCTGGTGGTCAGCGAGGCCGATGCCCTGGCCTTTGCCTGCAATGCCGTCAACCTGGGCGACGCGATCCTGCTCAACCAGGCCAGCGCCGGCCTGCGCCAGCAGCTGGAGGCGCGGGGCTTCACCGTGCTGGAAACGCCCCTGGGCGAATTTCTCAAGGCCGGAGGCGCCGCCAAATGCCTCACCCTGCGGCTCGATGAACCCCGACCGCAGGCCGTCGAGGGTGGGGCAGCGTCCGGGTGCTCGACTTCGCCCTCGCTCAGCAGCGCCACAGCCCGTCGAGCGCCGCGATCCGGGTCAGGGCCCCCAACGGCGTCGTGATGGCGACGCTGATGCGGCCCTGGCCCCGGTCGAGCAGGCCGGCGTGGCCCCCGACCCCTCATGCCCCCCCGGTCAAGCTCGTCTGCGTCGACATCAATCCGGCGGCAGCCCCGAGCCTCAGCGCCACAGCGCCGTCAGGCCCGCCCAGACGGCGCCGAGGGCCGCGGCGGCACCGATCAGCGGCAGCACGCTCCAGCCCAGCCGCAGCTGCAGGACCAGGGCGGCCACCACCACGATCGCCAGCACCACCGGCTTGAGCACCGCGAACAGGGCTGCCAGCAGCGGCAGCTGACCCCAGAGCGCGTAGACGCTCGACAGCACGGTGAGCACCAGCAGGGAGGGCATCACGAACAGGCCACCGGCGATCAGCCCCCCGGGCACCCCGTGCATCAACCAGCCCAGAGAGGTGGCCAGCTGCATCGCCTCCGGCCCGGGCTGGAGCATGCAGTAGTTGAGGGCATGCAGGAAGCGTCGCTCCGACAGCCAGCGGCGGCGTTCCACCAGTTCGCGGTGCAGCAGGGCGATCTGGCCGGCCGGCCCACCGAAGCTCACCCAGCCGAGCTGGAACCAGAAGCGGCCGGCTTCCGCCAGGGGGACTGCGGCAACGGCAGGGGGCAGGGGATGGCGTGGACCTGGAAACCCCGTTACCACGGTTGACCGGCGGTGAACTGCAATTTAAGGGGGCACGGACCGCTCCCCCGGCGGCTCATCCCTCCGCCGGGCCAGCAAGGCCAATGGGCTGCCGGCGGGGCGCCGCAGCCAGCCCCCTCTGGATTGGTCAAGGCGTTTCCCCGTCAGCCCTTTGCCGACTCCCCCTGCATCGACCGATCCGATGGGGACGGCTCAGGGCGCAGCAGGGCGATCGCCCCGAGGGTGGTGCCCCGATCGACGCTGGGGATCAGCTCCAGCACCACGCCTCCCAGGTCGTGGCCATCCAGGGCCAGGCGGGCCGATGCCACCGTCTCCGGCCGGCTGCTGTGGAGCACCTGCTCCAGCCTGTCCCGCAGGGAGCCCCCCGGGGCTGCGGCGGCGCCCGCAGTGAGTTGAAGGCTGACCCGGGCCAGCAGCGGGTCGGGCAGGGTGGACTCCTGCCACCCCAGCAGTGCCGCGAAGGCCGGATTGCTGAACAGCACCCGCAGGGTGGCGTCGACCACGACCACGGCCCTGCCGTCGGCGGCGCAGAGGCTCTGGAAGCCGGCGGCGAGCAGCCGGTGATCGCGCTCAACCCGGTCCTGGTCGGTGATGTCGCTGAGGGTGCCGACAAAGCCATCGTCGTGGCCGTCCTCCAGCACCGTGCCGATCTCCTCCACCCTGCGTTCGCCGCGGCTGCGGGTGGCCAGGCGGTAGCTCACCCGCCACCCGGAGACGCCATCCCGTCGGGCGGCGTCCACCGCCGCCCGGTCGTCGGCGTGGATGGCGCCCTCAATCAGCAGGGGATCGTCACAGATCTGGGGCGGAGTCCAGCCGGTCAGACCCTGGATGCGGCGGCTGATGTAGAGGAAGCGCTCCATCCGGTGGTCCCGCTTCCAGACCACCTGGTCGAGGGCATCGGCCAGGGCTGTGAACTCGCTGAGGGAAGCCTCGGCGGCGCGGCGCAGGGCCACCAGTTCGGAGACATCGGTGAGGGTAATGATCGCCCCGAGATTGGCGGCATCGCGATCGCGATAGGGCATGATCTGTGCCAGATAGGCGACGTCTTCACTGCTCGCTTCCAGATTGCGGCGGCCCTCGCCATCGACCACCGCCAGCAGCGCCTCGCGCAGACCGGGCAGGGGCACGGTGGTGGGCACGCCGATCAGGGGTTGGCCGATATCCCCCTCCACCAGTCCAAACACACGCACCGCCAGGGGAGAGAAGCGACTGATGCACAACTGGCGATCAACGATCACCATGCCCTGGCTCAGAGAGTTCTGGATGTTTTCGAGCTCATTGTTGAGTCGCTCCAGCTCATCACTGCGGCGGCGCAACTGCTGGTTCAGCTCGGCCAGTTCCTGATTGGTGGCCTGCAGCTCCTCGTTGGAGGCTTCCAGCTCCTCATTGGAGGATTGCAGCTCTTCCGAGGAGGCCTGGAGCTCCTCCGAGGAGGCCTCAAGCTCCTCATTCACCTGCTCCAGATCGGCCATGGAGCGCCGCAAGGAATCCTGACTGGACAGCAATTCCCTTTCCAACCGTTCAATTTCGCTCGAAAATGCGGCATCGCGATCGGCGCCGGCCGGGCCCGCGGCCGTTCCCTCGGCGTCCGGAGCTTCGCTGATGAAGGAGAGCACCGTCAGCAGCCGATCCCCCACCGGCAGCGGAGCCGCCTGCAGGCGGATCGGGGCCTCCAGGCCGGCCAGCCGCAGCGGGCCGCTGCTGGCCGCGGAGCGATCGGCACGCACCAGCAGGAACAGGGCCCGTGCCTCGGCCTGCAGCTCCTCGCGCAGGAAGGCGCCGGCTGCTGCGGGCAGACGCCCCTGGGGCAGCTTGCAAAAGGGCGATACATCGCCGATCACTTCCACCAGATCGTGGTGATCGTCCACCACCAGACAGGGGCTGACCAGGGTGCGGATCAGGGCTTCCAGCAGGCGCACATGCTGCTCGGGGACCCCATCCCTGGTCAGGCCGGGGGCATGGGCGGGCCGCTGGGGATGGGGCGCCGCCGTGATCGGCCTGCCGAGCATCATCCGCTGGCGGCCGCCGAGCTGCTGGCTGCGCTCATAAAGGCGATGCAGGGGGTTGAGGACGCTGAACCCAGATGTCTTGCCCAGGGATTCGGAGCTGCCGAGAAAGAGCAGGCCGCCGGGATCAAGGGAAAAGCCAAAGCAATCGATCACCCGCGCTTGCAAGGGCGCCGTGAAGTAGATCAGGGCATTGCGACAGGAGATCAGATCGAGGTGGGGAAAGGGCGGATCTTCACAGATATTATGACGGGCAAAGACAAGGCAACTGCGCAGATCCTTGCTGATTTCAAAGCCATCGCCGATCGTGATCGCAAACCGTTCAAACAGGGGTTGCGGCACCCCCCTGGCCGCCGAGAGCGGGTACACACCACGCCGCCCGATGGCGAGGCTGTGCTCATCCAGATCGGTGGCGAAGATCTTGAGGTGCTGGCTGAGGTTATCGGGATGGCCGAGCAGCTCACTGATCAGCATCCCCAGCGAATAGGCCTCCTCACCGGTGGCGCAGGCCGGCACCCACACCCGCAGGCGTTCGCCGTCGGGCCTGCGGGCCAGCAGCCGTTCGAGCTGGCGGCCGAGGGCGGCGAAACTTTCCGGATCGCGGAAGAAGGAGGTCACCGTCACCAGGAGGCTCTGCTGCAGCGCCTCGGCCTCGGCGGTGTCGCTGCTGATCAGGGCGATGTAATCCTCCAGATCCGGGATCGCCCGCAGGGCCATGCGGCGCTGCACCTGCCGGCGCAGGGTGGATTCCTTGTACTGGGAGAAATCGACACCGGTGCTCTGTTTCAGCTGCGCGGCCACCCCGGCCAGCAACCGTGGCAGGGCCTCGGCATCGCCGGGGCGGCGGGCGGGGCCCCGGGCCCGGAACCACCCATGGAGCTGGGCCCCCAGCACGGCCGGTTCGGCCACCAGATCCACCCGCCCCAGGGCGATGGCGGCCTGGGGCATGGCCCCGAAGCGGGCGCTGTCCGGCGATTGCACCAGGGTGAGGCCCCCGGCGGCGGCCACGGAGCGCAGGCCGCAGGCCCCATCGGAGCCCGTGCCCGAGAGCACCACCGCCACCCCCCGTTCGCCCCACTGGGCGGCGAGGGATTCCAGCAGGCGATCGATCGAGGGGCTGGGCCCGAAGCGGGGTTCCGGGGGCTCCAGCCGCAGGGCCTCGGAGCTCAGGATCGCATCGTGGCCAGGGGGAATCACGATCACCTGACCCGGCATCAGGGGCATCGGATCGCAGGCTTCGACCACCGCCAGGCCCGTGGCTCGCTTCAGCAGCTCGGCCAGCTGGCTGGGATGGTGGGGCGAAAGATGTTGCGCCACCACATAGGCGGCACGGCTGGCGGCAGGCAGCTGGCGGAGCAGCTCTTCGATGGCGGCCAATCCCCCCGCTGAGGCCCCGATCACAACGACATGGTCGAAGACGGCGGCGCTGCTTGCCATGAAACCTCAGCGAAGGGGGTTGGGGCGTTTACAGCAGCGCAGACATGGTCGGTCGCGATCGGTTTCGCCAACAGCAGGCTAGCTGGCCGGGCAAGGCGAGCCTTTATCAAGATGATGCAGACTTAGGAGAGAGGTGCAGAGGCGCTGCAGGTTGGGGTCATATCCGCTAGCGCCTGTTTAGCCTGCTTCATGGAAAACCTGGGCGAACAAATCGCCCTTCCCCCAATCCAACAACGGTTCCTGCACCCGAGCAAGCAACCGCTCACTTGACCTCGCCGTTGCCCCCCCATGTCCACCTCCCGACCCCCGCAACTTCGGCCGTTCCGTAAACCGGTGCGGATCACGATCACCCTGTCCTATTCCTCCTTTGTCGCGCTGGAAATGATGAGCGGCGAGCAGGGTCGCTCGATGTCCAATCTCGCCGCCTTCCTGCTTGAGGCCGGCCTCAACGCCACCCGTTCCCCCCAGTGAGCTCAGGCGGGGGCGCGGCCATTCCTGGCCCCCAGGCCCAGCGGATGCCGGCCCAACCCTTTCGCCAGCTGCTGAGGCCCCTCTCGCCGCAGGCCATCCCCGCCGTCGCCCTCGCGGCGCCCCTGCCGCTGGCGGCCCTGGCGTCGCAGGGGCTGGCCGACGCGGATGCGGCCCTGTTCGTCCATGTCTGCAGCCAGGTCCAGGTGGATGTGATCGCCCTCAGTGGCCCGGCCACGGCCGCGGCCACGCCGCCCCCACCCGATGACGCCATCGCCCTGCTCTATGTGGTGGCCGGCGAGCTGATCGTGGAGCAGCAGGGTGTCCGCCGGCGCGCCCCGACGGGGGGCTGCCTGGTGGTGGCGGCGGGACCCGGCCACTGGCGCAGCTCGGCCTTCAGCGTGGTGTGCCTGCTGGTGTCGACAGCCCAGCTCGACCTCTGCCGTGGCTGGATCAGGCCGGGGGCTGAGCGGGCCGCAGGCTCCCGGCCGGCAGCACGGCTACCGCCGGCGCCCGGCGGGCGGTGCTGCCTCCGCGCCGACGCCGACGCCGACGGCGCCTGCAGCCTGCTGCTGCGGGCCCTCGTCCACAACCTCCAGACCCTGGCCGACTGCCTGGCGGGCCAGCGCCACCTGATCGTCCCCCTGGGCCTGGAGGAGAGCCTGGGCCGCCTGTTGCTGCTGCTGCTCGATCAGGGACTGGGGAGCGATCCCGGCCTGGGGCCCACGGATCCGGGTTTCCGGCTCGCCGGGGCGTCGCCGGCCGTGGGGGGGGATGCCTCGATCCTGGCCCAGTTCCAGCAGTTGCTCACCTACATCGATGACCATCTCGATCAACCCCTCAACCTGACCCTGCTCCAGACCCAGCTGCATGCCTCCAAGCGGGCGTTGCAATACGCCTTTCAGCGCCAGCTCGGCTGCACCGCCACCCAGTGGATCCGCACCAGGCGGCTGGACCGGGCCCATCGTCTGCTGCGCCATCCGGCCAGCACCGACAGCGTCGCCAGCATTGCCCAGGCCTGCGGCTACCGCTCGATGAGCCTGTTCAGCATCGAGTTCCAGCATCGCTTTCACGTCAAGCCCTCGGCCCTGTTGCGGCAGGCCCGGTCCGTCACCGATCGCCCGCCCGCTCTTTAGGCCCGGAACGCCCCAAAACGCCAGCACCCCTGCGCTGTTGGGATCGGGGCCCAGTGGGGGCGGGGCAGGATCGGGCCAGATCGCGCCGTTCCCCCATCCCTCCTCTGGTCCTGGTGCATGGACTGCTGGACACGCCAGCGGTGTTCAACGCCCTGATCCGGGAGCTGGCCGGACGCCGCCAGCCGCTGCTGATCCCCCACCTGCCCCTGCGCCTGGGGCGCACCTCGATCGAACGGAGTGCCACCCTGCTGGGGCATCAGATCGAGGCGGCCTTCGGCGCCCAGGAGCCGATTGATCTGCTCGGGTTCTCGATGGGCGGAGTGATCGGCCGCTGCTGGATTCAGTTGCAAGGGGGCCACCGCCGCACCCGCCGCTTTCTGAGCGTCGGCAGTCCCCAGCAGGGCACCCTCACCGCCCAGCCCTGGCCGGGCTGGCTGTTCCAGGGCATCGCCGATCTCAAGCACAACAGCAGCCTGTTGCGAGAGCTGAACACCAATCTGGCCCCCCTGCGCCCGATCGATTGCCACAGCTTCTATTCGGCCCTCGATCTGGTGGTGCTGCCCGGCTGGAAAGCCGTGCTGCCGCTGGGACGGCGCACCATGCTGCCGGTGCTGACCCACCCGCAGCTGCTGCGGGATCGGGCCGCGATTCGGCCCCTGGCCATGGAACTGCTGCGGCCCTGATCTGCCGCAGGGCGCCGGCTTCAGCGCCCGAAACCCTCCGTAGCCTGAAGCCATCCGCCCTCAGGCCGCTTGTCCATGGGTTGGCTGGAGGTGTCGCTGCTGGTGCGATGGTGCGTGGGCTGGGCCCTGGCCGCCCATCTGCAGCCCCTGCCGGCGGCCACCCCCAGCCGCAGCCAGCGGCTTTCGGTGCTGATCCCGGCCCGCAACGAGGCCCGCACCCTGCCCCACCTGCTCACCGCCCTCGCCCGGCAGCGACTCCAGCCCGATGAGGTGATCGTGGTCGACGACCACTCCAGCGATGACACCACCGCCATCGCCTGGCAGGCCGGCGCTGGCCTGCCGATCCAGGTGCTGCAGCCCCCGCCCCTGCCCGTGGGCTGGTGCGGCAAGACCTGGGCCCTGCATCACGGGGTGCAGGCCAGCAGCGGCGAGGTGCTGGTGTTTCTCGATGCCGACACCGAACCGGCCCCGGAGTTCCTGGAGCGGCTGCTGGCCCAGCACCAGCGGCTGGGGGGTCTGGTGTCGGTGCAGCCCTATCACCGCACCGAGCAGGCCTATGAGCAGCTGTCGGTGCTGTTCAACCTGGTGGGGCTGCTGGCGGTGCCGCTGGGGGAGGGCTGCGGCGTGGCCTTCGGGCCGGCGATGGTCAGCAGCCGCGCCGATTACGGGCGCAGTGGCGGCCATGCGGCAGTGGCGGGCAAGGTGGTGGAGGACTGGTTTCTGGCCCATCGTTATGTGGAGGCCGGCCTGCCGGTGAGCGCCTGGATCGGCGCGAGCCTGCTCGCCTATCGCATGTATCCCGGCGGGCTTGGCGAGATGGTCAGCGGCTTTGACAAGAACTTCGCCACCGCTGCCGGCGAGGTGCGCTGGCCCTGGATGCTGGCGGTGCTGCTCTGGCTTTCGGGGCTGTTCTGGGCGGCCTGGTGCCTGCCGGCGGCACTGCTGGGCTGGCCCCTGGTGGGAAGCGCGGCGCTCGATCTGAACGGTGTGATCTACGGGGCCTTCGCCCTGCAGTTGCTGCTGCTCAGCCGTCGGGTGGGGCAATACAGCTGGATCTGCCTGCTGGTTCCGATCCCCGTGCTCTTCTTTCTGGTGGTGTTTCTGCTGGCGATCTTCAATCTGGAGCGGGGGCAGGTGATGTGGAAAGGCCGGCGCTTCAGCACCCGCTGAGCGGAGCGATGGCAGCGGCGCTGCTGGGACCGGTGCTGGGGTCGGCCGCCTTCTGGCTGCTGGCCTCCCTGCTGGTGGGCCTGCTGGCCAATCGGCTGCCGCTGGCCTGGCTGCGGGGCCAGGCCGGGGCCGCCAGCCGCTGGACGCTGCCCCGGTGGCTGGCCGCACCAGCCCACGGCCCCCTGGCGGTCCGGCGCTGGAAGCGCTGGATTCCCGATGCCGGCGGCGCCCTGCCCGGCGGGGTGCCCAAGGCGAGCCTGGTGCGGCGCGATCCGCTGGCCCTGGAGCGGCTGCTGCTGGAAACCCGCCGCGCCGAGCTGGTGCACTGGGCCCTGCTGCCGGCTGGCCTGCTCACCGCCCTGTGGCTGCCGCCGGCGGGGGTGGTGGTGAACGGGGTGTTCGCGCTGCTGTTCAACCTGCCCTGCGTGATGCTGCAGCGCTACAACCGGGACCGGCTCCGGCGCTGCCTGGCCCGCATTCAGGCCTGAGCCCGGCACCGCCCCGGTTCAGGGTCCAAGCACCGCCGCCTGGAGCACCACCGTCACCGCCAGGCCGGGGTCATCGGCGTGACGGGCAACCACCAGCCGATGGGGGCCGTCCTCGAGCACGAAGGCATCGCGGTCGGGATCGAAGCAGGCCAGGCGCCGCAGCGGAATCGGCAGGCTGAGCCGCTGCCAGGCCCCGGGCTGCAGCAGCAGCCGCTGGAAGGCCACCAGGCAGCGCCGGGGCCGCTCCAGCCGTCGCCCCGGCGCTTCCAGATACACCTGCACCACCTCGGCGGCGGCGATGGCGCCGCCGTTGCCCACCCACACGGCCAGATCCACCCAGCCCGGATCGCTGCAAGGGTCGCCGGGGCCGCTCCGCAGCACCGCCGTCAGCTGCCGATGGGCGAAGGGGCCATAGGAGAGGCCGAACCCGAAGGGATAGGCCGCCGTTGCCCCCTGGCGCTGCAGGCGGCGGTAGCCATGCCAGAGGTCGTAGTGCACCCGCTCCGCCCGCGGCTGGAACGGCGGCAGCTCCTGGGCGCTGCGGGGGATGGCGAAGGGCAGGCGGCCGCTGGGCGCGACCCGGCCGAACAGCACCTCCGCCAGGGCATGGCCGCCCTGCTCACCGGGATACCAGAGCAGCAGCAGGGCCGGCACCTGCTGGTCCCAGTCGCCGCAGAGGATGGCACCGCCGCCGATCAGCACCACCACGGTGCGCGGATTGGCGGCGGCCACGGCGCGGATCAGCGCCACCTGGTCGGCGGGCAGGCGCAGATCGGTGCGATCGCCGGCGGCGAAGTCACCCCCGGGGCGGGCGGAGGCGAGGCTGGTGACCCCGGCCACCAGTCGGGCGAAGCGCCGCCAGGGCTGGCGCAGCAGGGGCCAGGCGGCCGCCTGCCTCAACCGCTCGGGAGGGGGGAGTTGCTCAAGGATCGGGGCGATGTCGCCCGGGTGGATGTGCTCCCCCTCCAGGCGCCAGTCGAGTCCCACCACCACCACCGCCGCCGCGCAGCGGCGGGCCAGCTCCGCCGCTTCCCTGGGCTGCTGGCCCTCGGTGTGGGCGATGGCCAGATCGGGCCGGGCCTGGCGCAGGCCCTGCAGCGGTGTGATCGCAGCCCCCGCCGGCGGGCGGGTGTCGGAGGAGCCGCGATCGCCGAGGACCACCCGATCGGCCAGGGGACCGATCACCGCCAGGGAGGGCAGATCCGTCAGCGGCAGCAGGGGCTGCCCCTGGCCCGGGGGTTGGTTGCGCAGCAGCACGATCCCCTGGCGCGCCGCTTCGCGGGCCAGGGCGAGGTGCTCCGGGCAGCGCCGCAGGCTGGCGGGATAGGGGCCGGGGGGAAGGCGCAGCTGCAGGCGCAGCTGACGCAGCACGGCGTCGTCGATCCGCGCCAGCGGCAGCTGGCCGGCGGCCAGGGCGTCGGGCAGGCAGGCCTGGAGGATCATCGGGAAGGGCATCTCCAGGTCGAGGCCGGCCCGCAGGGCGGCCACGCCATCGCGCAACCCGAAGATGAAGTCGCTCACCACCAGGCCCTGGAAACCCCAGCGGCGCTTGAGGATCCCCTCCAGCAGCGCGGCGTTCTGGCTGCACCACTGGCCATTGACGCGGTTGTAGGCGCTCATCACCGAGCCGGCGCCGGCCTCCACGCAGGCGCGGAACTGGGGCAGGTAGAGCTCATGCAACACCCGCGGGCTGGCCTGCACATCCACCAGGAAGCGGGAGCTGTCGATCGAGTTGAGGGCGAAGTGCTTGACGCAGGCGATGGCGTGGCGTTC
>JBMSXZ010000078.1:0-12706 GCA_049426205.1 Cyanobium sp. | reverse complement strand
TAGTACAGGCCCCCGCCGGTGGGGTCGGTTCCCTCTGCCCAGACCTGATCCACCATCAGCTTCCCGATCGACAGGGGGTCCCGTGCCGCTGCGTCTATGGCCTCACCATCAAGCACCAGCGGGTTGCCCGGGTCCTCACGGTTGTCGGAAATGATCAGGCGAGTCGACACAACCTCAGCCTTTGGAGGATCAGGACCTCAATCCTGGAGCCCCCTTGTCGACCGGGCATCCGTGGAGCATCCAGCCTGATGGCGCCTGGGAGAGACCCTCTCCCATCTCGAGGGGGAGAGACCAGCTGGCAGGGAGCGGAGCGGGAATCTCTCCCCAAATCTCTCCCACTCACCTTTGCCGATCCTCGAGAATTCAATCGGGGCGACAGGATTCGAACCTGCGACCTAGTGCTCCCAAAGCACCCGCGCTACCAAGCTGCGCCACGCCCCGTCACACGAGACTCTAGCCGCGAGGGGGGCTACTCCCGGAAGACGGCGAGGGCGGCGAGGAGACCGGCGAGGAAACCGGCGAAGTGGCCGATCCAGCTGACGCCTGGGGGGCTGAGGAAGGGGAGCAGGGTGGGCAGCAGGCCGCCGTAGGTGAACAGGGAGCCGATCGAGAGCAGCAGGGAGAGGGGGCGCTTCTCCAGCCAGCCGATCAGGAGCAGGTAGCCGAGCAGGGCGTAGTTGACGCCGGAGAGGCCGTGGCTGGCGGCGGGCCAGAACAACCAGACGGGGACCTCCAGGGCCAGCACCGCCAGCCAGACCGCCAGGTAATCGCGGCGGCCGCGCAGCAGCACCAGCCAGGAGAGGGGCAGGAACCAGAGGGTGTTGCTGATCAGATGGCCGAAGCCGGCGTGGCTGAACGGCGCGGTGAGCAGGCCCCAGAACGGGCCGCCGTGCACCATCGGCAGATTCCAGCGTCCGGCGAACAGCAGCTGGTCGATGCACTCCTGCCCCCAGGCCAGGGCGAGGGGGATCAGGGGCAGCAGGGCGGTGCTGCCGAGGGTGGCGAGGCCGGATCGGGAGCGACGGTGGCGCGCCACGGCCATGGCGATGGGGCTGGGGATGGCCGGATTGTGGCGGCGGTGCTCAGGCGTTGTTGGCGGCGGTTTCCCGATCGTGGTGGATCGAGACCAGGGCTGGGGCGAACAGAAACACTGCCTCCCCCAGCCGCTCCGACTGGCCATCCATGGCGAACACGCCACCGGAGACGAAATCGATGGTGCGCTGCGCCTCCTGGGGATCCATACCACCGAGATGGAGCACCACCGTGCGCTGCTGCTGCACCGCCAACACGGCCTCGGAGCCCTGGTCGAAGCGGGTGGGGGAGAGCACCACGACCTCGGGGAAGCGGCTGCCGTTCAGGGGTTGCATGGCACCGAGGGGCGGGGACCCAGTGGTCCTGGGGCCAGATTGGCGCAGCCGGAGCCGACAGCCAACCCCGCCGGATCAGAGCCTGGACGAGACGGGGCTCCGCGGCTGATCTCGGGTTAGTGTTGGAATCAACACAGGAGGTCCCCTTGGAAGGCTTCAGCGCTGTGCAGCGGCCGAATGATGCCGGCCTCGACCTCTCGGTGACCCTGGTCCAGTCCCTGGAGACGGAGCTTGGCCAGCGCGGCGGAGCTTCCAGCGGCGCGACCAACGCGGCGTCTGTGTTCCGTCCCCTCTGCCAGGCCGGCATCGATTCGCCGGAAAGCACCAGCCTGAAGTGGGGCTCCGATGGCGAGCTCACCGCCCAGGACCTGCACCACGTCCTGGCCCGCCTGCTCGCCTGCGATCAGGAGGCGATCGGAATGATCGACGCTGCGCAGCGCTGATCGGAAGCTGCGCTGTGGCTCCGCCGGGGCGGGGGGGCGCGGCCGATGGTCCAATGGTGCGCGGCGAGGCGGGCTGTTGCGCGATCCTGGCCACCGTTCACTGCTCCTGTCCGGTGCTGCAGCCGGCTTCCGCCCGCTCAACCGCCGACCCCTCTGATCGGTGCGAAACGATCCAGGGGAGCCAGCTCAGCCTGAGGCTCTGGCGCGGCTGGCTCGCCAGCGAGCCGTGCCTGGAGCTGCGGGAGCAGCTGCTCACGTCGGTCGCCTGGGAACAGCCGCAGGTGATGGTCTATGGCCGCCTCCATCGGGTGCCGCGGCTGGTGGCCTGGTATGGCGATCCCGGCTGCACCTACCGCTACAGCGGCCTGCTCCACCAGCCCCAGCCCTGGACGCCGCCCCTGGCGGCGCTGCGCCAGCGGTTGCGCCAGCAGTTCGGACTCGACTTCAACAGCCTGCTGCTCAACCGCTACCGCGACGGCTCCGACCGCATGGGCTGGCATGCCGACGATGAACCCGAACTGGACCCGGAACACCCGATCGCCTCCCTCAGCCTCGGAGCCAGCCGCACCCTGCGCTTTCGGCCACGTCCCAGGCCCACGCCCCAGGGGCAGCCTGCGGGGCTGGCGGCTCCCATCGGCCTGGAGCTGGACGATGGCGATCTGCTGCTGATGGACGCCCCGACCCAGGCGCATTGGCAGCACGGACTTCCGGCGCGGCTGCGGCAGCGCCAGGAACGCCTCAACCTCACCTTCCGCAGGATCCGGCTTCCCTGAGGCCCAATCCCTAGGGCAACAGGGCCACGGCGTCGATCTCGACCCGCGCACCCTTGGGCAGGGCCGCCACCTGCACGCAGGCCCGGGCCGGGGCCACGCCGCCGGAGAAGACCTCGGCGTAGAGGGCATTCACCCGGGCGAAATCGGCCAGATCGGTGAGATACACGGTGGTGCGCAGCACCTGGGCCGGCCCGACGCCGGCGGCCGCCAGCACCGTCTTGAGGTTGGCCAGCACCTGGCGGGTCTCCGCCTCCACGTCACCGTCGCCCACCAGGGCACCGCTGTGGGGATCGAGGGCGATCTGGCCGGAGCACCAGAGCAGACCAGCGGCGGCGACCGCCTGGTTGTAGGGGCCGACGGGAGCGGGGGCGGCCTCGGTCTGGATCGCCTGCTGCATGGTCTCCGGTCGGTCGCGAGAATGGGGTGCAGCGTATGGCGCCATCCGATCACCTTCGCCGACCCCCCCGATCACCCCCCCGATCACCCCCTGGATCGCGGTCCGGGTGGCGCCGCCACCGATCCCGCCGCTGCGGGCCTGCGGTCGCGGCCGGATCCCAGCGCCCGGGTGGCGCTGCGCCAGATCTGGCATCGCTTCGCTGGCGCCACCGCCTGGACGTTGCAGGGGCTGGATCTGGAGCTGGGACCCGGTGAACTGGTGGGTCTGCTCGGGCCCTCCGGCTGCGGCAAGACCACCCTGCTGCGACTGATCGCAGGCTTCGAGAACCCGGATCACGGCGCCATCGAGCTCGATGGCCGGACCGTGGCCAGGCCCGGTCGCATCCTGCCGCCGGAGCGCCGCGGGGTGGGAATGGTGTTTCAGGACTACGCCCTGTTCCCCCACCTCGATGCCTGGGCGAACACCTGTTTCGGCCTGCGAACCGACGGCCTCCAGCCCGGAGGCCCCCGTCCGGGCGGGCCACGGACCAGGGGCGCCCTGGCCGAGGAGCAGCGCGACCGGGCGGCCTGGCTGCTGGAGCTGCTCGGCCTGGGCGGGCTGGAGCACCGCTATCCCCATGAGCTCTCCGGCGGCCAGCGGCAGCGGCTTGCCCTGGCCCGCGCCCTGGCGCCGGGACCGGCGGTGGTGCTGCTTGATGAACCCTTTTCCAACCTTGATGTGGAGGTGCGGCTGCGGCTGCGCAGTGAGCTGCCTGAGGTGCTGGCCCGCTGCGGCACCAGCGCCCTGCTGGTGACCCACGACCCGGAGGAGGCGCTGGCGATCTGCGATCGCGTCGCCGTGCTCCACCAGGGGGTGCTGCAGCAGTGCGCCACCCCCCTGGAGCTGGTGCAACGGCCCGCCACCGCCTTCGTGGCCCGGTTCGTGCTGGGGGCCCTGCCCCTGCCGGCCCGCTGGCAGGGGGAGCGGATCGAAACCGCCCTGGGCTGGCTCGAACCCGCTGCCGGCGCAGCAACGCAGGGCGCGGCGACCGCACCGGCGGCCGGCCAGCCCCCCGCGGAGGGCCGCAGCGGTGGGGCCGAGCTGGAGGTGCTCCTGCGTCCCACCGATCTCAGCTTCGCCCCCGGGGGCGAGTCCCCGGTGGATGGCGGCGACGACGACGTGGAGGTGATCGGCCGGGAGTTTCTGGGACGCGACTGGCTGTATCTGGTCCAGCATCGGCTCGGCAGGCTGCGCGTGCGCCAACCGCTCAGCGTCCAGCTGGCGAGGGGGGAGCGGCGGCGGCTGCGGCTGGCCGGCGATGGCGAACCCCTCCTCTATCCGCCCGCCCTGTCGCTCCGGCCCTGCGCCCCCGGCGCCACGCTGCCGGGCCGGGGATGACGCCCGCCGCCCCGAACCATGGCGGGGGCAGCCCCGGATCGGCGCCGGAGCTGGCGGATCGGGTCCGGCAGATCAGCGGCTGCGCGATGGCCCTGGTGGCCCTGGCCGATGGCTGCGGCGACTGGAACTGGAGCCTGCGGAGCCTGGATCCGAAGGCAGACGAGGGGAGTGTGTGCCCGGGACCCGCTGGTCATGGGGCGGCTGGCCTGGCCCTGCAGACCCTGCTCCAGCGCCGCCCCTGGCTCGTGGACGACGCCCTGGAGGATCCCCTGCTAGGGCTCCATCCCGCCGTCATCGGCAGCCCCTGGGTGCGGCGTCTGGCGGGCATCCCGATCCTGGCCGGCGATGGAAAGGTGCTGGGCTGCCTCTGCGCCATCGACTTCAAGCCCCAGCCCTTCGGGCCAGGGGTGATCGCGGCCTTGGAGGCGATGGCCACCACCCTGGCTCACTCCCTGGAGCGCCAGGCGCTGGGGCTGCAGCTGCGCCGGATGCGGCGCAGCCCTGCGGCCAGCAGCGGCGATGCCGTCGCCCCGCCAGCGACGGAACCCGAGGGCCCCTGGCCGCTGCAGCGCGAGGTCTGCCTGCAGGGTCTCAAGGCCCTGTTCCGGGTGGGGGCCGCCGAGGGCATCGCCCTGCTGCGGCTGGAATGCCTGGCTGTGGAGGGTTACGTGGCCGCCATGGGTGTGGAGGGCCTGGCGGTGGTGATGGATGCGGTGGCGGAAGGGATCCGCACGGTGCTGCCGCCGGAAGCCAGCTTCTGCCGCTTTGCGGAGGAGGAATTCCTGCTGCTGGTGCCCCAGGTGCAGGACATCGCCAGCCTCCGTTCCCTGGCGGCACGGTTGGTGGCGGAGGTATCGGCTGCCCCTTACCGGATCGGCGCTGACACCCTCACCGTGGCCGTGGCGGTGGGGGCCTCCCTGCTGGACGGCAGCCAGCCCAGCCTCGGCTCGGCGCTCTCGGAGGTGGGTGTGGCGCGCCGCCTGGCCGCCGCCAGCCCCGGGGGGGGATTCCGCCTGGTCGATGCCGGCCTGCGGCGCAAGGTGCGGGACGACTTCAGCCGCCAGATCCGCTTCCGCGAGGGGCTCAACCGCGGCGCCCTGCTGCCCCACTACCAACCGATCGTCGATCTGGTCAGCGGCCGCACCCGGGGTTTCGAGGCCCTGGCCCGCTGGCGCACCCCCGAAGGAGAGGTGGAGGGTCCGGGCGAATTCCTGGCGGTGGCCCAGCAACTCGGCCTCAATGGCGAACTCGATCTGGCGGTGATCCGGCAGGTGCTCGACAGCCTGCCGGCCTTGGCCGCCGCCGCCACGGCCGGCGGAATCAGCACGGCGAACGGCGAGGAGGCCCTGCTGATGAGCGTGAACATCTCGGCCCAGCTGCTGGAACGGGAGGAGCTCTGCGAGCAGTTGCTGGCGATGCTCGCGGCCGCTCCTGCTCCGCAGGGCTGGCGGCTGCAGGTGGAAATACTGGAGGAATCGATGCAACTCAGCGATCACCGCCTCGACGATGTGCTCAGCCGACTGGCGGCATTGCGGGTGGGGGTGGCGATCGATGACTTCGGCACCGGCTACTCCTCCCTGGCCCGGCTCCATACCCTGTCGATCCAGGCCTTCAAGATCGACCGCAGCTTCGTGGAGCGCATCAACGACAAGATCGCCCCCAGCAACCAGCTGCTGCGCACGATGAACACCCTGGCGATCGATCTCGGCCTGGCCGCCACCGCTGAGGGAGTGGGCAGCTCGCAACAGTGCGAATGGCTGCGACGAACCGGTTTCCTGAGCGCCCAGGGCTTCCACTTCTCCAAACCCCTGAGCCTCGATCAGGCCCTTGACCATCTGCGCCAGCAGGCCAGCCCGCCCTCTGGAGAGGTGCCGGAGGCCCCTGCCCCCCCCTTGCCACCAGCCCGGCCCAGCGGCTTCTGGCGCCGCCTGGGGCTACCCCTGCCCTGAAAGCAGAACGCCTCAGCTGGGGCCGCCCCTGCCATCGGTCCGTGGCGCCGCCCCAACCTGGTGCTGCGCCCTACCAACCATTGCGGCTCTGGCGCAGGCGGTCCAGCTCGTCGGCATCAGCGGCCCGCACAAACAGATTGGTGGCCCGCTCCAGGGCGATGCTGCTGGGGATGGTGGGCACACCCTCAGCCCGCAGCCGCTGCACATCCGCCAGCCTGGCGGCAATCGGACCATCCTCCGGGCGCTGGCTGATCGCCCAGGTCAGGTTGGTGAGGGTGTATTCGTGGGCGCACCACACCCGCGTGGCTGCCGGCAAAGATGCCAGCCGGGCCAGCGAGGCCTGCATCTGGGCTGGCGTGCCCTCGAACAGCCGGCCGCAGCCGCCGGCGAAGAGGGTGTCGCCGCAGAACAGGTCCGGCGCGGAAGGGTCCGTGTCGGGGTCGGGTTGCAGAAGGAAGGCGAGGTGGTGGGCGGTGTGTCCGGGCACCGCCAACACCTCCAGGGAGTGGCCGAGCACGCTGAGACGATCCCCGTCCGCCACGCCCACGGTCTGGTGGGGGATGCGGGCCCGGTCGGCGGCGGCGGCGATCACCGCCGCACCGGGCCAGCGCGCCAGCAGCTCCGCTGCGCCGCCGATGTGGTCGCTGTGGTGGTGAGTGTGGAGGATCGCCACCAACTCCAGGCCGCGCGCCTCCAGCCAGGCGATCACTGGCCCGGCCACCGCCGGATCCACCACCGCCGCCGCTCCGGGGCCGTCGCTGTGGATCACGAACACATAGTTGTCGCGCAGCACCGGGATCAGGCTGACCGAGAGCGGTGGCGGCGGGGCGGTGGGCCCGGGGATGGAGGCTGTCATGGTGCGAGTCTGGCGCCATCGCCAGGGGGAGCGTTCAAGCTCGAACCAGAGCTCGAACCAGAGCTCGAAGAAAAACTTTGGAGACCAACACGCCAGTCAGGCCAGTTCTCCAGGCCCTGCGGGCAGTCGCCGGCCCCAGGTGCCCCTGGACCTGCAGGCCAGCCCCCGATCGCCACCAGCTCGCCGGCCCCGGGCCCGCCCCCCCCCCGGCGGCCCCCACCACCGCGGGCTGCCCCGCGTTCCAAGTCCCCAGGCCAACCCCCCAGGCCATGCCCCCGATCCGGCCCCAGCGGCTCGGTCGTTAAAGTCCCGGAGGCGGCACCGTTCCATGATCCCCGCTGCTGAGCAGCCCATGAGCACCACCGCCCCTCCCCTCACCGTGGCGCTGGCCAAGGGGGCGCTGCTGGACGACTCGGTGGCCCGCTTTGCCGCCGCCGGCCTCGATTTCAGCGCCATCCTTGATCCGGCCAACCGCCAGCTGATGGTCCCCAGCGCCTGCGGCGGCGCTCGCGCCCTGCTGGTGCGCAACGCCGATGTGCCCGTTTATGTGGCCTACGGCCAGGCCCAGCTCGGGGTGGTGGGTTTCGATGTGCTGCAGGAGCACCAGCTGCCGGTGGCCCAGCTGGTGGATCTCGGCTTCGGCGGCTGCCGGATGAGCGTGGCGGTCAAGGCCAGCAGCCCCTACCGCCGTGCCGCCGACCTGCCCGCCCACTGCCGCGTCGCCAGCAAGTTCACCCGCTGCGCCGAGCGCCATTTCGCCAGCCTCGATCTGCCGGTGGAGGTGATCCACCTGGCCGGCTCGGTGGAGCTGGGCCCGATCACCGGCATGAGCGAGGCGATCGTCGATCTGGTGGCCAGCGGTCGCACCCTGCGAGACAACGGCCTGATCGCCATCGAGGATCTGTTCCACAGCACCGCCCGCCTGGTCGGCCATCCCCTCGCCCTGAGGCTCGATGACGGCCGGCTTCAGGGGATCGTGGAGCGGATCCGCGCCATCTCCCGCGTCCACAGCCGCGCCCCTGAGGCCGCCTGATGGCCTCCCTCGATCTGCAGCGGCTGCGGCGCCTGCTCCCCTACCTCGGCCGCGACCGGCGACGGCTGCTCCTGTCCCTGCTGCTGCTCATCCCCCTGGCCCTGGCCGGGGCGATCCAGCCGCTGCTGGTGGGTCAGGCGATTGCCGTGCTGCGCCGCGAGACCCGCCTGCCCCTGCTGGCCGACCTGCCGGTGCCCGCCGCCCTGCAGCTGCTGGTGGGATTGCTCCTGGTGGCGGTGCTGCTGCGCCTCGGCCTGCAGGGCACCCAGAGCTACAACGTGCAGGTGGTGGGCCAACGCCTCACCGCCCGGATCCGGGCCGATCTGTTCCGCCACGCCCTGGCCCTGTCGCTGCGCTTCCACGACCGCACCGCCGTCGGCAAGCTGTTGACCCGCCTGACCAGCGATGTCGACGCCCTGGCCGAGGTGTTCGGCAGTGGTGCGGTCGGTGTCCTGGCCGACCTGGTCAGCCTGGCTGTGATCGCGATCACGATGCTGCTGATCGAGTGGCGCCTCGGGTTGCTGCTGCTGGTCCTGCAGATCCCGGTGGCCGGGGTGATCCTCTGGCTGCAGGGCCGCTACCGCCGGGCCAATTACCGGGTGCGGGAGGAGCTGGGCCAGCTCAACGCCGACCTCCAGGAAAACCTGCAGGGGCTGGAGGTGGTGCAGATGTTCCGGCGCGAGGCGGTCAACAGCGCCCGCTTCGCCGCCACCACCGCCCAGTACCGCCGCGCCGTCACCGGCACGATCCTCTACGACAGCGCCATTTCCGCCTGGATCGAATGGGTGGCCCTGGCGGCGGTGGCGGTGGTGCTCGGCCTCGGTGGCCTCATGGTCGACGGTGGGGCGATGGGTCTGGGCACCCTCACCACCTTCATCCTCTTCTCTCAGCGCCTGTTCGACCCCTTGCGCCAGCTGGCGGAGCGCTTCACCCAGATCCAGGGTGGTCTGACGGCGGTGGAGCGGATCGGCGAGCTGCTCGAACAACCGATCGAGATCGCCGACCTGCCCGAGGAGCGCATCGGCGCAGCAGCCCGGGGGGCGATCGGCGCCGGCCACGGTCCCGGCGAGGTGGTGTTCGAGGGAGTGAGCTTCGCGTACCGCCCCGATGAACCGATCCTCACCGACCTGTCATTCCGAATTGCGCCGGGCGAGCACGTGGCGATCGTCGGACCCACCGGCTCCGGCAAGACCACGATCATCCGTCTGCTCTGCCGCCTCTACGAACCCCAGAGCGGTCGCATCCTGCTCGATGGCATCGACATCCGCGAACTGCCCCAGACCCTGCTGCGCCGCCGCCTCGGGGTGGTGCTGCAGGACACCTTCCTGTTCAGCGGCAGCGTGGCCGACAACCTGCGCCTCGATGCCGAGCTCAGCGACACCCAGCTGCGCAAGCTCTGCCGCGACCTCGGCCTCGACCCCCTGCTGGGGCGTCTGGAGAACGGGCTGGCCACCGAGCTGCGCGAACGGGGGGCCAACCTGTCGTCGGGCGAGCGACAGCTGCTGGCGGTGGCGCGGGTGGCGATCCGCGATCCGGCCGTGCTGGTGATGGATGAGGCCACCGCCTTTCTCGATCCCTCCACCGAGGCGACCCTGCAGAGCGACCTCGAAACCCTGCTGCAGGATCGCACCGCCATCGTGATCGCCCATCGTCTGGCGACGGTGGAGGCCTCTGATCGGATCCTGGTGCTGCGGCGAGGGCGGCTGGTGGAGCAGGGCACCCACCGGGACCTGCGGGCCGCCGGGGGTCTCTATGCCCAGCTGGCGGAGCTCCAGGACAAGGGGCTGGCCAGTCTCTGAGCGCCGCTGGGCCCACTCCCAGGCCCCAGCGGCCTCAGCCCAGGATCCCCTCCTCCCGTAGCCAGGTTTCGATCAGGTTGGCCAGGGTGCCGCCCATCGTCCGCATCGGCAGGTGGCCCGCCCCCTCCAGCAGGGTGAAGCGATGCCGGGGGCAGTAGCCCGCCAGGTGGCGCACGTAGCGGGGCTCCATCACCGTGTCGCGGCTGCCGGCGATCCAGAGGCTCGGCACCGTCAGCGCCGCCGCCAGCCGCGGCAGGCCCGCCACCGCCCCGCGATTGGTGCTGCTGGCCAGCAGCCCCCGGGCGGCCCGCAGCTCCGCCACCAGGGGCGCCCGCCACGGTGCCAGACCCGGCACGCTGGCCAGCCAGGCAGGGCGCAGGGCCAGGAAGGCCGCCCCCCCCTGCCGCACCCGGGCGAAGGCCCGCGGCTGATACACCCCCCCGCCCGCCGCCACCTGCACCACCCCCCGCAGCTGGTCGCCGAGCAGGGGGGCCGCATGCAGCGCCACGCTTCCCCCGAGCGAGTGGCCCAGCAGCACCACCGGCCGGCCAGCGGCCTGGCGGCGCACCGCGGCGGCCAGCCACCGGCCGTAGCCGGGCAGGCTGGGTTGGAGGCCCCGCGGCCGGGTCGCCGCGCCGAAGCCGGGCAGATCGGGGCTCCAGACCTCGAGGCGGTCGGCCAGGTGACGTTCCAGCGGCTGCCAGAGGCGGCTGGAGAGCAGCCAGCCATGCACGGCCACCAGCAGCGGCCTGCTGGCCGGGGACAGCAGCTCGGCCGCAGCTGGCTCCTCATCCGGATGGTGCTGCCCCCCATCCGCTGCCATGCCCGGCTCGGCGCGGCTGCGTTCAGGGGCCCCGCGCTCGGGGTGGCTCTGATCTGGTGCCCTCCGATCGGCGGGCGAGCAAAGCGCTGCCCCAGGCTCCGTGGCCTGCTCCCCATCGGCACCGTCGACCGGGGCTTCCGCTTGGGCGGGCCCAGCGCCATTGAGCGCCCCATCAGCCCTGGCGGCGTCCTCCAGCCCCGATCCCGCCCCCCCTGGTTCGCCCACAACCCAGCGCAGTGGCCTCCACCCTGCCCGAGACCGTTGGCGCTCCGCCAGGATCGTCAGACTGCGTTGCCCGCCGTGTGCCGGACCTGGTGCCCGATCCCAGCCCCGACCTGCTGCTGAGCCTCTATGGGCAGCGCCATCAGCTCTGCCCGACCCCCAATCCCCAGTTGCACCTGGTGCTCAGCTTCGACCGCACGATTGACCTGATCGAGCTCGAGCAGCTCTGCGATGCGGTGGGATGGAGCCGTCGCCCCCTGCGGCGGGTGCGCAAGGCCCTGGAGAACAGCCTGCTCTGCGTGGGCCTCTGGCGCCACGATGCCCGCCTGCCGCGGCTGGTGGGCTTTGCGCGCTGCACCGGCGATGGCGTCGTCGATGCCACCGTCTGGGATGTGGCGGTCCATCCCCTCTACCAGGGAGCTGGGCTGGGCAAAACACTGATGAGCTTCGTGATCGACGAGCTGGAGCGCATGGGCGTCGATCGGGTCAGCCTGTTCGCCGACCCCCATGTGGTGGGGTTCTACGAGGCCCAGGGGTGGGAGCTGGAGCCCCTGCGACGCCGCTGCGCCTTCTGGTACGCGCCCTAGCAGGGCTGGCTGGACCTGCCGCCCATGGCCGCCCATCGTCAATAGCGAGCGGCCAGAGTGGCGGCATCCACACCACGCCGCCAGGCCCTCCGCAGCCGTGCATTGGCCAGGGCCGTGCCGACCACCCCCAACCGCCGCCAGCGCCGGCCGCTGACCCGCAGGCTGGCAGGCAGCACCCCGATCGCCTGGCGCCGCCGCAGCCGCAGCACCAGCTCCAGGTCTTCCATCAGCGGGATCGGGGCGATGCCACCGGCGGCCGCCAGGGCCGAACGGCTGATCAGCAGGCCCTGATCGCCGTAGGGCAGGCTGCGCCAGCGGCTGCGCAGCGCCACCAGGACCTCCACCAGACGCAGGCCTGGTCCAGGACCATCGATCGCCAGCCGGAACGCCCAGGCACGCCCCTGACCCGCTGCCATCGCCGCCGCCACCACAGCCCCCCAGTCGGTGGGCAGACGCACATCGGCATGGAGCAACAGCAGCCAGGGGGCCTCGCTGGCGGCCACCCCCCGGGCCAGCTGCAGGCCCCGGCCCGCAGGCGAGGGGATCACCCGGGCGCCACCAAGCCGGGCCAGGCGAGCGGTGCCATCACGGCTGCCGCCATCCACCACCAGCAGCTCCCGCGCCGGCGCAGGGCCGCGGGCCAGATCGGCCAGCAGGGCCGGCAGAGCGGCCGCCTCATCCCTGGCCACGATCACCACGCTCAGCAGGGGCCCTGGCCCCTGGACCGTCGCCCCGTCCGCCGCTGAGGCGCTGGCGGGGCAGGACGGGACGAGCGCGCCGCCGCCGGCTGTGACCCCAGGGCCCGGGGCGGCCGCACGGACGCTGGCGAACCCGATCGGAGCGGACAGGAGCACACGGCGATCGGGATCCGCCGGGTCCCAACAGCCGGCGGTGGAGCGGGAGTCAGCGGTCATCGCCAGCGGTGCAGATCGGCTGGCCGGTCGAGGTCCGCCCGCGGCGCCAGCAGGGTGACCGCCAGGCCCTCCCGGGCGGCGGCCCGCAGGGTCTGCTCGCTCACCAGGGCGCTGCCCCAGGCCATGGGCCGATCGGCCCCGGCGAACAGCCGGGGGGGGGGGCCCC
>JBMSXZ010000077.1:0-12952 GCA_049426205.1 Cyanobium sp. | reverse complement strand
ATCCTGGAGAAACTCCAGCGACTTTGCTCGCAAATCTCCGGGACGGCACACTAGGGCGTCCAATCCCGTCAGGGTGCGATCTGCCGCAGCCGACTGCTCACCGTCATCACCAGCCTGCGGCAACAGGGCCGCGATGTCTGGCAATTCCTGGAGCAGGCCTGGATCGCCCATCACCGCGACGGGGTGATGCCTTCCCTGCTGCCGGATACCTGATTCAGCAACACAATGCTCGGCTGCTTGAGCGATCAGCGATGAGCCATCAGGCGTGCACTCCTGCGGCGCACGGCGACCTGAACCCTGCACGCATACCCGAAGGCCTCTCTGCTTCTATGGCATTAAGAAACGGGCAGATCTCTTTTCCCTCGGCTCCCGATCCTGGATCGATGCCATCCACCACTGCGCCCATCGCGCGCACGCGCCCAGCATCGAGCTTATCGCTGCGAAGCAGCAGTTCGATGACAACGGACTGGCCAATCGCCCTGACTCTCTGGTGGCGCTTCCGTCTGCACTAGAGGTGCTTGCCCTTTCATGCGGCAACAACGGCTATGATGCGGTAACAATGCCACCTCTTCCGCTTCCGACTTCGAGGCTCCGACATCCTGCGTCGCCTGGATCTGAGAGAGAAGGCCCCTGGCTAGAAACAATCCCAGCTTGATCGTCCCGAGTCCACGGAATCGTCTGCCTCTTTCGCCATGGAGGAGCAACCATGATCACAACCCCCGACGCCACACCCCAAACCCTCGTGGACGAAGCGCTGCTGCGGCAGATGGCCGCTGAGATCCGCGAGGAGATCCCTGGCGCCGAGGTTCGCCTGTTTGGTTCCTGGGCGCGCGGGGACGCCGGCGCCAGCTCCGACGTGGACCTCATGATCACGGTCAGCGACGACTGGTATGCAACGCACAACCGCTTTGAAGTGCTCGGCGATCTTTGGAACAAACTTGCCCGCCATCGCGTGCCCCTTGATTTACTGCTGTATCCCCGCAGCAAAGTGGAGGAGCGGCGCCACTGGCTCAGCCACGTGATCGCCCAAGCCCATCGAGAAGGAAGGGTGCTGGCTGGCCGTACCTGAAGCTCTGGCCATGCTTCGCGTCGCCAGACGCGATCTCATTGCGGCACGGCTGCTGGCCGTGGATGAGGCCGATGAAGCTAACTGGGGCTTCCAGATGCAGCAGGCGATTGAGAAAGCCTTCAAAGCCTGGATTTACAGCTTTGATCTGCAGGCTCCATTCACGCACGACATTGCTGATCTGCTTCAGATATTGGCTGACCAGGGTGTTAATCTCACTTCCTATCTGCAGTTCTCCTAATTCACCATCTTTGCTGTTCAATTCCGTTACGACGATGATCCAGACCCGCAGGGACTGAATCGCCAGGACTGGCTTGACGCCGTGCAGGCTCTGCTGGATGAGGTCCAACTGCTGATCGATCGGATCGATCGGCCATTGCCATGACCCAGCCGCGCCAGCACGACTGGCAAGACAGCTTCACCAGCAGCCAGAACAACCTGCTGCTGGGCTTCTATCAACCTGCACTCCAGCAGGCCATTCGCTACTGGCGCATCACTGGCTCTTTCTCCAGCCGCTCACTCCTGCAGGTGCTCGATGCTGCGGAGCAGCTGGTGCTGGCCGCACCCGATGGCCACGATCACGGCCAGATGCGATTGATCACGGGGGTCTTCATGAGCCCGGCCGATCTGCAGGCCCTGGCCACCGGCTTCACCCCGCCCCTATCGCGATCTCGCCCGCTTCACCGATTTCGCGGTGCAGATCAGCGACGACGACCTACCTGAGCAGCAAAACCCCGAACGCGCCATCGGAAGCGACTCAGCCGATGCCCTGGTGACCTCCATCGAAGCGCTGCTCTTACCCCCATCCGTGCCATGACCCCCACGCCCCCAAGCACCATCAGCGGAACCCTGCAGCCACACCAGACCCAGCTCGGTTCCGGACCTCATCAGCCTGTTGCTATCAGCTTATGATATTGACCATGCGAAGCCGGCGCAATTTTCTGCTGTTTTTCCCGGATCTGGACAACAAGTCACTGCCTCAGTGCCTGCCTTGATGTTGATGGAAATCAAGCTTGGCTTGGCGCTTGGTCGATCTGTCGCTATGTAGTACGGGAGCCACCCCTTGTCAATAGGAGTATCATGGCCGGACATGCTGAGGATGATCCAAGGCTTTCGACATGGAAATTAGTCCGATCAGCAATTGAACACGAGAACACGCTAAAAAGCCATCGTATTACATGGCTTTTGGCTACTCAGGTGTTTCTCTTTTCTGGATTCACTCAGATCTTCAATGAAGCTGTTGTTAGCTCCTCCGCGTTCAAAGACTGGAGAGTCTTCTGTATCCTTTTCCTGACCTGCCTGCTTGGAGCATATACCTCGCTACTTGCTTGGGTAAATGTTAAGGCCGCGCAAAAAGCCATTTCTCGCCTTCAGAACTGGTGGCTGGTTCATCACTGTCCTCCGCCGGACAAAGAGGGGGATGAGGATTGGGTCAAGAGGATTCAATATGGTTGCAAAGAAATTCCCTTTCCCCCAATTCACGGAATATTTACCAAGAATCTCTATCAGGTCTTTGACGAGAAACAGCTTCCTGCTGTTATCGCTTGGGCATGGCTGGCATTGCTGATTCTTACTACATACATGTTCTTGAGCTCAAGCTTCCCGGCCGGGCTTTGCAACTTGCTCGCGATCACCTTGCCTGCGGCCGCATGCCTTCTTGTTGTGATTGTGGCAGCATACTTTCGCGCTAGAGAGTGGCTTAAGTCTGAAAGCAGGGAATCCATGCGCAAGCTCACTAGGTTCTGTACCAAGAAACAACCATCCACAACTCCAGGTGGGACAGGCGCAACTCCAAGCTCAGCACCCTAATTCTGATCCATCGCCGAACCAACACCCCGACCACCATCAGCCCTTGATGTGAGCAGGCGAACAAGGGGTGCATCACTCGATGGCAGCAGGCCCCTGCGGTTGATGCAGCAGCAGCGCCCACGCACCCAGGGCCTGCTGCTGCGCACTGCCATGCCGACGCAGTTGAGCGGGGATTTTCGACGTGGCGATTTGTTGCTGATCAGAACGTTAGTTGGACTGAGCAATCCTGGCCCTTAATCGGCGACTCGAGCGGTAGGCCATCACCGCGCCCGCCAGGGGTAAGGGAGCCGGCACTGAGTTCGATGGTGGAACTGGATCGAGAATGCTCATCGTGTTGGCGAGGCAACTGGCGTTGTAGGCCGCGCAATTGAAGGTGCTCTCCAGGCTCATGGTGGTTTGGTTATCGGGCGCGCTGAAGCGATGGCTTGCTACCACATCAAGAGAGAAATCGACCATGCCAACAACGAAGTCATTGACCGTGATCGACCAGTCTGAAGGGATCGTTAGGCTGAAGAAATCAGGCCGGCTGGAGGGTGCTCCTCCGTCGAAACCCAACAACCACTTAAAGGGGCTGCTAAGGCTTCCCAGTTGAGAACCACTGTTGGTGAAAACGCCCTTGCCGGCGGCCATCACCCAGCGGTCTCCGGTGCTGGAGGACTCAAGAACTCCATGAAGCTTGAGGTACAGCGAATTTGTTGCTTCGTGGCTGGAGGTTTCGATGAGCCAGCTTGCCAGGCTGTTGGTGGAGTTGCGGATTGCGCTGCTATCTGAGGGGGAATCGACGGCGAAAGAGTCGTTGAGATTGGAATAGATCAGCCCTTGCTCGGTCGTCTGGTATTCATTCAGCGTGATGGCAGCCGAGCCCAGCGAGGAGCTCCAGGCATCGCTGAAGAAGGGCGCGCCATTGGCGTTGGTGATGAACGATGTATGGTAGTTATTGCTATTCAGTGATGTGGGCTCCAGCAGCAGGGGATAGCCCCTCCCAACCGTCACCAGTTCATGGTCAAATTGAACATTTTGATATTGAGCCCCGCCAGCACCAGCGCTGTTGGCGCCCACCGTTGCTTCTGTGAAGCGCGTGGTGGCATCCGCCGAGGCGAGGGCCTGGCTGGGGATGGCGAAGGCCGCTGCGCTGGCCGCCGCCAGGATCAGGGCTTGATGGCGGAGGGAGCGATTCATGGCGGGAGCCAACCAGAAGGCTGCGGACTGAATGACGCGATCCGCCCATCTCAGGACCTTCAGATGGCTGGCGCCTTCCCTTTCAGGTCCGGCTGTCACTGTCGCCACTGATCTGGCTGTTGCGGGTCTGGCTGCTATTGATCCGGCCGAGACCATTGTCATTCTTGACGCGGATCTTCTCGTGAATCCTCCCGGCAGGACCTGCCATTGTCAAGGCTGGCATTGAGAAACCCCAGGCAAACTTCGACTTCATCACACGACCTGAAGATGCGGTCCACGGTCTTTGCAGAACCTTGGTTGTCGGTGAGATTTATGCCGCCATGTCCAGATGGGAGCAGCGCTGTCGATCGCCCAGGGCGTTGAGGGTCAGAGTCTTGATGACCCGCCAAGCCTCGGCCCCTCAGTCCCATTGCCCTGGTTGGCGTGCCACGCCAAGTGTCTTGTCATGAAGCCGAAGCCATGCTCTCAGCCTGCTCTGACGGCCGACCTGAAACAACTCAATGCCTTGCCCTCAACGCCAGGAGGATGATCACGAGAACCCTTGTCGTGGATCAGCCTTTCGTAGGCTGCTAGATCCAACAGATCCTGACAACATCCATCGGAATGGTCGCGTCTGTCCAGTCGCGATTGGGTCCGTCGACCGAATTCTGTAGCTGTGGACCTGGCGGAACGTCGCTCGAGGACCTCTCCGCGACCGTCACCAGCACGAGGCGATCCAATCACGCGGGACCCGCAGCCGCTCGTGGAGCACCTCCACGAACCAGCCAGGCCGGCCCTGGCGATGCTGCTTGCAGCCGCCGCGTGGGTCGACCCTCCATGGGGCTGCGCTCCCTGGCCAGGTTCACGCGGCCTCAACTCCACATCAAACCCCCGCAGACCTTGCAGGCCTCAGGGGGCCGGTGATCCCTGCCCGGAGGCCATCTGGGCGCCCCCCCGCCGCCGACAGGCTCAGAACCCAATCCCCCTGCGGTTTCTGGCGATGCCCGGTGCCGGTTTCGAACCAGCGACATCCTGCTTGTAAGGCAGGCGCTCTACCGCTGAGCTAACCGGGCGATGGGGCCATTCTGCCCGCTCGGCGGCTCAGGCCGGCGGTCGCGGGAGTGAGCGAGGGCGTGATCGGGAGGTGATCCAGCGGCTGATCGCCCCGGGGACGGCGGCCAGCGGTCCGGGGACCATGGCGTGGCCCCTGGCCGCAGGACCCGGGGCAGCCAGAATCAGCTCGACCCCGGATGCAGCGCTGCGATGGCGATGGGCCGCAGCCATGACCGCGCCACGGGGCTGCTGGCGCTGCCCTTCGGTCTGCTCTGGTGGCCCTGGCTCGGGCCTGGCGCCTCCCTGGCGGCGGGGCTGGCCTTTCTGCTTGGCGGTCTCTGGCTGTCGCCCGACCTCGACACCCGCTCCAACGCCAGCCGCCGCTGGGGGCCGCTGCAGCTGCTCTGGTGGCCCTATCGCCGGCTGCTGCGCCACCGTTCACTCTTTTCCCACGGGCCCCTGCTCGGCAGCGCCGGCCGGCTGCTTTATCTGGCGGCCTGGCTGGGGCTGGCCTGCGCCCTCGCCCAACCCCTGGGCGCCCCTGCCCCCGGCCGGCTGCTGGCGCAGCTGCAGGATCTCTGGCCCAGCCAGCGGCCGCTGCTGCTGGCGGCACTGGTGGGGGTGGAGGCCAGCGCCTGGTTGCACCTGATCCAGGACGGAGACCCCCTGCCACCGGCTCCCTGGCGCCGCCGCCGACCCCGCCGCGGGCCGCCACGGCGCTGAGGATGGGCCGGCCTGAGGATGGGGGCGCTCGTCTGGCCGATGCCCGCCGCCCCATGGCCGAACCCCCACCCCCCACGGCCGCCACCCCTGCGCCTGCCGCCGCCCTGGCGGAGCTGGTGGCCGTGGTGGCGCAGCTGCGCGATCCCGAGGCGGGCTGCCCCTGGGATCTGGAGCAGACCCACGCCTCCCTGATCCCCTATGCCCTCGAGGAGGCCCACGAGCTGGCCGACGCCATCCGCCACGGCGACGACCGCCACCTGGCCGAGGAGCTGGGGGACGTGTTGCTGCAGGTGGTGTTGCACGCCCAGATCGCCAGCGAAACGGGGCGCTTTGATCTGGAGGTGGTGGCCGGCACCATCCGCGACAAGCTGATCCGCCGCCATCCCCACGTCTTCGCCGACGCCGTGGCCAGCGACAGCCAGGCGGTGCGCGGCCTCTGGGAGCGGATCAAGGCGGCGGAGGCACCGACCGATGCTCCGGCCAGCGCCAGCCCCCTCAGCGATCGCCTTGCCGCCAAGGTGCGCGGCCAGCCCGCCCTGGCCGGCGCCATGACGATCTCCAGGAAGGCCGCCGCCGCCGGCTTCGAGTGGGACGCCATCGATGGGGTCTGGCAGAAGGTGCACGAGGAGCTGGAGGAGCTCAAACAGGCCGTGGCCTCCGGCGACCGGGCCCATGCCGAGGAGGAGCTGGGCGATGTGCTGTTCACCCTGGTGAATGTGGCCCGCTGGTGCGGCCTCGATCCGGAGGCAGGCCTGGCCGGCACCAACCGCCGCTTCCTCGATCGCTTCTCCCGGGTGGAGGCGGCCCTGGGCGGCGACCTGCAGGGCCGCAGCATCGCCGAGCTGGAAGGGCTCTGGCGCCAGGCCAAGGCCCAGATCCGGGCCGAAGCCAGCGGCCCCATGCCGCCAACCTGAGCTCCACCGCCGCCGGCCTGGCCTCACTCCTCCGCCGGCGGACCCTGGCCCCGCCGCTGCCCCTTGATGGCACTGCGCCGCTTCTTGGCGGCCAGCCGCCGCTCCACCGACCCCCGACTGGGCCTGGTGGGGCGGCGCGGCGGCGGCGGCGGCGCGATCCCCTCCCGCAGCAGGGTCGCCAGCCGCTCCAGGGCCGCCTGGCGGTTGCGCCACTGGGAGCGGTGCTCCTGGGCCACCACCACCAGCTGCCCATCCACCAGCCGGTCGCCGAGCCGCCGCAGGGCCCGCTGCCGCAGGGGCTCTGGCAGGGCGCTGCTGCTGGCGAGCGGAAACAGCAGCTCGACCCGTGAATCGGTGCGGTTCACGTTCTGGCCGCCAGGGCCGGAGCTGCGCGAAAAGCGCCAGCGCAGCTCAGCGGCGGGGATGGCCAGCCCGGGGATCAGCCAGAAGGCCGGCTCGGGGCCAGGGATCGGGGAGGGGGGGATGGCCGGATCCATGGACCCATCCTGACCGAAGCGGCCAGAGCATCGGGGGCGACCTGGCCGCCGGGCGCCGGGGCGCTTAGCTGGAGATCTTCCCTGTGCCCTTCGCGTGAGCAGCTCCGCCCCGTCCCCCGAGGCTCCTGGTCGCAGCGCCGATCCCAGCAGCGGCTGGGTGGACGAGAGCCTCGATGGCGTTCGCTACGGCCTGGCCGGCCGCGTCATCGCCGAAGCCCACTCCCCCTTCCAGCGGGTGACGATCATCGAGAGCGAGCGCTACGGCCGCGGCCTGCTGCTCGATGGCTGCTGGATGACCGCCGAGGGCCAGGAGCGCCAGTACCACGAGGCGATCGTTCATCCGGCCCTCTGCGGCGCTGCCGTGATCGAACGGGTGCTGGTGATCGGCGGCGGCGATGGCGGCACCGCCCGCGAATGCCTGCGCCATCCGGGTGTGGCCCAGCTCGACCTGGTGGAGATCGATGGGCTGGTGGTGGAGTGGAGCCAGAAGCACCTGCCCTCGATCGGGGGTCAGGCCTGGGGCGATCCCCGCCTGCGGCTCACCGTCGGCGACGGCATCGCCTGGGCCGCCGAGGCCGCCGACGCCAGCTACGACGTGGTGATCGTCGACGGCTCCGATCCGGCGGGGCCGGCCGAGGGCCTGTTCAACCGGGCCTTCTTCGAGCATTGCCGCCGCATCCTGCGGCCCGGCGGTGTCTTCGCCACCCAGAGCGAATCGCCCGAAGCGTTCCGCCAGGTTCACCTCGATACCGTGCGGCTGCTGCGGCAGGTGTTCGGCCACGCCGATCCGATGTATGGCTGGGTGCCGATGTATCCCAGCGGCTGGTGGAGCTGGACCTTCGCCGCCGTCGATGGCCCCCGCTATCTGAACCCCAGTCCGGAGCGGGCGGCGGCGGTGGCGGCCGGCTGCGAGATCTGGAGCCCCCGCTGGCAGCGGGGTGCCTTTGAGGCGGTGCCCGCCTTCGTGGAGCGGGCCCTGGCCGGGGGCGCCTGACGCCGTGGGGCTGCTCAGCCACTCCACCCCCATCCGGCGACGCCTCCGCCCGGGCCCATCGCAGCCCCGAACCGTCTCCAGGCGCCTTCCCCCATCGTCCCCTGCTCTGCCAACCATGACCAGCCCCATCCCGAGCTCTGCCACCACCCCACCCGGCGGTCCCAGCTCGTCCGGCCATCCGCAAAGCCCCGACGCCAGCCTTGGACACAGCGACCTGTTCGACACCGAAGGCGCCATCTACATGGCCAGCCGCCGCGATCCGGCCGGCTGCACGGTGGGCCTGTTCGGCGTGCCCTATGACGGCACCACCTCGTTCCGGCCCGGCACCCGCTTCGGGCCGGCGGCGATCCGGGAGGTGAGCAGGGGCCTGGAGACCTATTGCCCCCAGCTCGATCGCGACCTGGAGGATCTGGCCTTCGCCGACCTGGGGGCGGTGCTGATCCCATTCGGCGACCCGGACCCGGTGGTGGCGGCGGTGGAGCAGGCCACCGAGGCGGTGCTGGACCTCGGCCTGGCGCCGCTGATGCTCGGCGGTGAGCATTCGATCAGCAGCGGCGCCGTGGCGGCGGTGGCCCGGCGCCATCCCGATCTGGTGCTGGTGCAGCTCGATGCCCACGCCGACCTGCGCCAGGACTGGCTGGGCAGCCGCCACAGCCACGCCTGCGCCATGCGCCGTTGCCTGGAGGTGCTGCCCAGCGGCTGCCTGCGCCAGATCGCGATCCGCAGCGGCAGCCGCGCCGAATTCGACGAGCTGCGCGGCGGAGACCGGCTGGTGCCGATCGGGCGGATGGCCGAGGCCCTGCGGCAGCTGCGGGGCCGGCCCCTCTACCTCACCGTCGACCTCGACTGGTTTGACCCCGCCGTGATGCCTGGCACCGGCACCCCTGAACCGGGGGGCTTCCTCTGGAGCGACTTCGCCACCCTGGTGGAGGAACTCCGCCACCATCGCCTGGTGGCGGCCGATGTGGTGGAGCTGGCCCCCCAGCTCGACCCCAGCGGTGTCAGCGCAGTGCTGGCGGCCAAGGTGGTGCGCAGCCTGCTGCTGGTGCTGGGAGGCCTCCAGGACGCCTCTTGAGCGCTCCGTGAACGCGCCGTGAGCGCTCAGTACACGCAGGTGCCGCTGGCGCGCTGTTCGCGCAGGCGGTCGTGCTGCTGACCGATCAACAGGATCGCCAGGGTCGGGTGGTTGTGCAGCAGGTTGAGGAAGCGCAGGCGATCCAGCTTGAGGATCTCCACCGGCGTGCGGGCCAGGGCGTCGCTGCGGTGCTGGCCCTGGCGCCAGACGATGTCCTGGAAGCTGAACAGCTCACCGGGGCGATAGCAGATGCGGGCCGCATCCGGACCCTCCAGCTCGACGATGCCGCGCTTCAGGCCATAGATGGCCGAGGCACTGGTGCCACGGCTGAACACGTGGGCACCGGTCGGCAGGGTGAAGGTCTCGCAGTCGACCTGGGCGAGCAGGAGCTCGATCGGGGTGGTGCTGGGATTGGCGGAACCGCTGGCGTGTCTGGACGGGCTGATCAACGCAGGAGACCTCCGGGGTGTAGGGCGAGAACGGGGGGATGGCCGGGCATCAGAGCTAATCTGACGACGAGAAGGCCCGATTTTGAACAGATCGCAAAAAGCTAGAGCCTGGCCGGGGCTCCCTGTGTAGCGCGGCGCACGAAAAGCCGCTCCGATCCCCTGGTGTTCGGTCCCTCCCCATGCTTTCCCCGTCCCGGCCGCCGCCGTGGCTGCCGCGGATCGGTCGGCTTCAGCCGCCGTGGCTCACCGCCGGCAGGCTCAGCTGGTGGTTGTGCTCGGGAGGCGCCGCCGAGCCGGGCACCGCAGCGATCACCGGCAGCCGCGGCGGCCGGGCCGTCCAGTGATGGCACCAGAGCTCCCCCACCAGCTCCGGATGGATCCCCAGCTGGCGCAGCTGACACCAGCCCTGCTGCCCCTCTCCCTGAGCCGGCAGGCAGTGGCGACAGCTGCGGCAGCTCGGGCGATGGCCCATTCGGCAGGTCGGGCGACGGTGGGCGCCCAACGTAGTCACGCCCGCCGGAACTGGCCAGGGCGTGGAGCCGAACCGGTCCGGCCCTCCATAGGATCCCGCCACCCTGCCACCCGCCCCGGGCGGAAACCGCCATGGCCGCAACCGCCTCCGAAGGGGCCGCCCCCGCCGACCTGCGGCGCACCGCCCTCCACGACGCCGTCAAGGCGGCGGGGGGGCGCCTGGTGCCTTTTGCCGGTTGGGAGATGGCCGTGCAGTTCGCCGGTCTGGTGGCCGAGCACAACGCCGTCCGCCAGCACTGCGGCGTCTTCGACATCTCCCACATGGGCGTGCTCACCCTGCGGGGGGAGGGCGTGAAGGATCGGATGCAGGGACTGGTGCCCTCCGATCTGTTCCGGATCGGTCCCGGTGAGGCCTGCTACACGGTGCTGCTCAACGAAGCGGGTGGCATCCGCGATGACCTGATCGTCTACGACCGGGGCCGGCGGACCGGCAGCGACGGCCAGGAGTGCGACGAGCTGGTGCTGGTGATCAACGCCGCCTGCGCCGAGGCCGACACCGCCTGGATCACCAGCCAGCTGGAGCCCGCCGGCATCGCCATCAGCGATCGCAAGGGCCCGGATGGGATCCTGCTGGCCCTGCAGGGCCCCGAGGCTGCGGCCAGGCTGGAGGCCCTGGTGGGCGAAAGCCTGGCGGGCCTGCCCCGTTTCGGCCATCGCGACCTGGTGCTGCGCCACGGCCAGGGCGCTGCGGCCGGAGCGGAGGTGTTCGCCGGCCGTACCGGCTACACCGGTGAGGACGGCTTCGAGCTGCTGCTCGATCGCGAGGCCGGCCTGGCCCTGTGGCAGCAGCTGCTGGCCGACGGCGTGGCCCCCTGCGGCCTCGGCGCCCGCGACACCCTGCGCCTGGAGGCGGCCATGCACCTCTATGGCAACGACATGGACGCGGCCACCACGCCCCTGGAGGCCTCCCTGGGCTGGCTGGTGCACCTGGAGATGCCGGCCGCCTTCATCGGCCGCGAGGCCCTGGAGCGCCAGACCGCCGCGGGGGTGGAGCGGCGCCTGGTGGGGCTGCAACTGCAGGGCCGGGCGATCGCCCGCCACGGCTACCCGGTGCTCGACAACGGTGCGGTGGTCGGCGAGGTGACCAGCGGCACCTGGTCCCCGACCCTGGGCCAGGCCATCGCGCTGGCCTATGTGCCGGTCGGCGCCGCCAAACTGGGCACGGAGCTGGCGGTGGAGATCCGCGGCAAGGCCGAACCGGCCACGGTGGTGAAGCGCCCCTTCTACCGCCGCAGCTGAGGGGCGCCGGCGCAGGCGCTGCGGCGGCAGGGGCGTGCGGATCAGAGCAGCGTCACCCGACCGCTGGCGATGTCGCAGTAGGCGCTGCGGATGCTCAGCCGGCCGGCTGCCACCGCCTCCGCCAGCAGGGCGCTGCCGTCGACGAGCTCAACGGCGACGCGGCTGGCATTGCGCTGCACGGCCCGGCTCAGGTCGTCGCCGCTGACCAGGGTGGCCCGGATCGGCGCCACCAGCCGCTCCAGCATCGGCGTCAGCGGGGCCGTGCTGCGGGCCGCCCCCACCCCTCCGCAGCCACTGTGACCGAGCACCAGCACCAGGGGCACCGCCAGCACATCCACCGCGAATTCGAGCGAGGCGATCGCTTCGTCGAAGGCCGTGTTGCCAGCGCTGCGCACCTCGAACAGTTCGCCGGCCCCGCAGGCGAACAGCCAGGCCGGATCCACCCGGGAATCGGCACAGCTGAGCAGGGCCGCAAAGGGACGCTGGCCCTGGGCCAGGGCGTGGGGATCGATCTGGCAGGCATCCCGCCAGAGCGTTTCCAGCAGCCGCATCCGCTCCTGGGGTGAGGCCAGGCCGCTGGCCTCCTGCCAGAGGGCCGCGAAGCGGGCGTTGCCCTGCTCGAGGCGGCCCAGGGCGTCGTGGGGGGTGCAGGCCCGCAGGGAGCGTTGCAGCGCCGCCCTGGGGCCAACAGGGCCGGTGGCGCTGGCTGGCGCCACCTCCGGGCTGGTGGGCCCCGCTCGGTCAGGCCCTGGTCCGTTGGCTCCCGGGCTGGTGCTGGCGGCCTCGACCCGGTCCACCGCCCACCCCGAGACCGCCACGGCGCCCACGGCTCCGGTGGCCCCACGCAACAGACGGCGGCGCTTCATCGGGCCAGGGTCAAGGGCAACGCCTTGCACCCATAGCAGGCCAGCGGCAACAAGCCCAGCCCCCGCTGCCGCCGCCAGCGATCCGCCGTCGCCGGGCCTGGCCTCCCCCCTGCAGCGGCTGCCGTGGGAAAATCCCCGATTGCTTGCGGGTTTCACCATGCGCAGCCACGGATGCGGCGATCTGCGGACCGACCAGGTCGGCCAGGACGTGCAGCTCTGCGGCTGGGTGGACCGGCGCCGCGACCACGGCGGCGTGATCTTCATCGACCTGCGCGATCGCAGCGGCACCGTGCAGATCACCGTGGATCCTGAGCTGGCCGGCGGCGATCCGGCCGTTCGCGAGGCCTTCGCGGCGGTGTTCGAGACCGCCAGCCACCTGCGCAACGAAACCGTGCTGCAGGTGGTGGGCACGCTGCGGCCGCGGCCGGCCGAATCGATCAACGAGCGCCTGGCCACCGGCCGGATCGAGGTGGTGGCCAGCGCCCTCACGGTGCTCAACGCCGTCAAAGGCAACCTCCCCTTTCCCGTGTCGGTGCACGACGAGGAGAACACCCGCGAGGAGCTGCGGCTGCGCCACC
>JBMSXZ010000076.1:0-13079 GCA_049426205.1 Cyanobium sp. | reverse complement strand
CGCGACCGCACCGGCGCCGATGCCGACGATCTCGCCGCCACCTACCAGGAGCTGATGCCCGGCTGGCCCCAGCACCGCTGCAGCGCCCTGCACGGCAGCGGCTGCGAGGCCCTTGTCAGCGCCCTGGCCGCCGACCTGCCGCCCGGCCCCCACCTCTATCCACCGGATGCCATCAGCGATCAGCCGGAGCAGCTGCTGCTGGCGGAACTGATCCGCGAACAGGTGCTCAGCCTCACCCGCGAGGAGGTGCCCCATTCCGTGGCGGTCAGCATCGAACGGGTGGAACAGCGGCTTGAGCCGCGGCCGCTGACGGCGGTGCTGGCGACGGTGCTGGTGGAGCGGGACAGCCAGAAGGGCATCCTGATCGGCCGCGGCGGCCGGATGCTGAAGGAGATCGGCCGGGGCGCCCGGCTGCAGATGCAGAAGCTGTACGAGGGCCCGGTGCATCTGGAGCTGTTCGTCAAGGTGGTGCCCAACTGGCGGCGCAACCCAGCCCGCCTGGCTGAACTCGGCTACCGCGGCGACTGACAGGAAACGGCCAGCGGGGCGACTGACAGGATTGGAAGGTCATCCCCCGCAACCCGTGAGCGAGTCCCCGGCCTTTCCGCCCGTCGACCTGCCAAGTTTCCTGGCCCTCTGCGCCGGCGAATGGATGGCCCTGCGCAGCAGCTTCGAGCTGGATCAGCCTGCTGATTCCGGCGACACGGGAGACATTGCAGCGGAGGTCGCAGCGGACGACGCCGAGCGCTGGCATCGCAGCGAGCGGGGCGAGCTGCGGATCGAGCATCAGGAGGGGGTGGCGGCGGGCGATGCCGGCTCCCTGCTGGTGACGCCTCCGGCGGAGGCCGGTGCCGGTGCAGGGCCTCGGCAGCTGCAGTTCAGCAGCGACGGGGGCTTCTCCAGCCAGCCCGCCGGGCCCGATCAGGCCGCCTTGCAACAGTCCGCCGGTCTGCAGCAGGGCCACTGGCAACTCTGGCCCGACGGCAGCCTCGAGCTGGTGCTCCAAGATGGCGACCGGGAGATCCGCGAGCGGATCTGGTTCACCAAGCCCAACCTGCGCCTGCGCAGCTGCGTGGCCCGCGGCCCCGGCGAGGCGCCGCAACAGGCCAGTTTCAGCTCCGAGATCCGCCGGGTGCGGCGGCCCGGGACCTGAGAGCAGCGATGCCCCCCGATCCGGCCCTGCGCCTCGATGTGGTCAGCCTGGTGCCGGAGGCGTTCGCGCCGCTGCGGGGCCTCGGGGTGATCGGCCGGGCCTTCAGCGCCGGCATCGCCACACTGCACCTCCACAATCCGCGCGACTTCGCCAACGACCGTTACCGCAAGGTGGATGACGAGCCCTATGGCGGCGGGGCCGGCATGGTGCTCAAGCCCGAACCGGTGTTCGCGGCCTTCGAGGCGATCCCCGTGCTGCCGCGCCGGCGGGTGCTGCTGATGACCCCCCAGGGCACGACCCTGCACCAGCGCGACCTGCGCCGCTGGGCCACCGGGCACGACCAGCTGGTGCTGCTCTGCGGCCACTACGAGGGCTTCGATGAGCGGATCCGCAGCCTGGCCGATGAGGAGGTGTCGATCGGCGACTTCGTGCTCACCGGCGGCGAACTGCCTGCGGCGATCGTGATCAACGGGGTGGTGCGCCTGCTGCCGGGCACCGTGGGCAGCGCCGCCTCCCTGGAGGAGGAATCCCACAGCGCCCTGCTGCTCGAACATCCCCAGTACACCCGTCCGGCTGAATTCCGAGGTGCGGTGGTGCCGGAGGTGCTGCGCAGCGGCGACCACGGCGCCATCGCCCGCTGGCGCCTGGAGCAGCAACGCCGCCGCACCCGGGAACGGCGTCCCGATCTCTACGAACGCTGGCTGAGCAGCGGCGGCCCCCCTGCGTTGGAGGGCCCGCCTGCCCGCTCCGACGCCCCCGACGACGCCGACGCTCCCTGAACAACGAACCAAAGCCGCCGAGCGGCCCGGAATCCGGCCTGGGAGACTTGGATGCGCCCAACCCTGATCCGGATCCAGCCGATGCCAGAGCCCACCGCCGGCCCCGGGGAGTCCGCCGCCCCATCGCCTGCTGCCAACGGCCAGCCGGGGCCGATGGCGATGCCCCAGCTGCGGATCGGCAATGGCTACGACATCCACCGGCTCGTGCCCGGTCGGGCCTTGATCCTGGGGGGGCAGCGACTGGAGCACCCGGGGGGCCTGGGCCTCGATGGTCACAGCGACGCCGACGTGCTGGTGCATGCCCTGATGGATGCCCTGCTGGGGGCCCTCAGCCTGGGCGACATCGGCCGCTATTTCCCGCCCGATGATCCCCGCTGGAAGGGGGCCGACAGTCTTGCCCTGCTGGAAAGGGTGGTGGAGCTGGTCAAGGAGCGGGGCTGGACGGTGGTCAACGTGGATGCGGTGGTGGTGGCGGAACGGCCGAAACTTCGGCCGCACATTGCGGCGATGCGAGCGGCGATCGCGGCGCGCCTTGGGGTCGACGAGGAACGGGTGGGCGTCAAGGCCACCACCAACGAGGGACTGGGCCCCACCGGCCGCGAGGAAGGGATCGCCTGCCATGCGGTGGCCCTGCTGCAGCGGCCATGACCAACAGCCGCCGCCGCCCGGCGATCGCCGCCATCCTGGCAGGGCTGCTCGTCGCAACCCTGATGGTGTTCCCACCCGCCGCCGCCGGGGCCCTGCCGGCACCGCTGGAGCCGCTGACCCCGGCCGTCCCCCAGCCCGGGGAGGCCCCGACAACTCCGGCGGCCGTGGATCCAGAGCCGCCAACCACCGTGGTCGAGATGCTGCGGCTGCGGGTTCCCGCCCAGGCTCGCCAGGCCTGGCTGGCGGCGGAGCGGCAGTGCTGGGACCCCTGGCTCAGGGCCCAGGCCGGCTTCCTCGGCCGTGAGCTGCTCTGGGATGGGGAACGGCAGGAGGGGGTGCTGCTGATTCGCTGGGCCACACCGGAGCTCTGGCACGCCATCCCCCAGGCGGAGGTCGACCGGGTGCAGCGGAGCTTTGAGGAGGCGGCCCGCCGTGCCCTCGGCCAGAGCGCCGGCCAACCCTTCCCGCTGCTCTCCAGCAGGAGCCTGCAGCCCCAGGGCCTGACCTGACCCCGATGGCCACCGATCCCCCTGCAGCGAAGGCCACCTCTGCCGCGAAGCGTGATGATCTGCGCCTCGATCTGGGTCGCCGCGCCCGGATCGGCATGGTCGAGGCGATCTGGGGGGAGCACAAGAGCCAGGAGCAGATCATCGCCGCCCTCAGGGGCCTGCGTGAGGGTGGGGAGACGGCGCTGGTGACCCGCCTGGCCCCGGAGCGGCTGGCCCCCCTGCTGGAGGCCCTGCCAGCCCATGGGTTGGACCCCGCCCTCTACCGCCACCACCGCGACGCCCGCTGCCTGGCCAGCCATCCCCTGCCGGCTCCCGACCCGGGGCAGGAGCCGCTGCTGATCCTGGCGGGGGGGAGCAGTGACCTCACGGTGGCCTCCGAGGCGCGGCTGGCGCTGGCCTGCCATGGAGTCGCCGCCGAACTGCTGCTGGATGTGGGGGTGGCCGGGCTGCATCGCCTGCTGGATCAGCTTGAGTCGCTGCGGCGGGCCCCGCTGCTGATCGCCTGTGCCGGCATGGAGGGGGCCCTGCCCACGGTGCTGGCGGGTCTGCTCCCCCAACCGGTGATCGGCGTGCCGGTGTCGGTGGGCTACGGGGTGAGCGCCGGCGGCCAGGCGGCCTTGCAGGGGATGCTGGCCAGTTGCGCCCCGGGGCTCTGCGTGGTCAACATCGACAACGGCTATGGAGCGGCGATGGCGGCCCTTCGGATCCTGAGGGGGGGCCGCCCCTCAGCCGCCCAACCCAGCGGCGGGCCGGCCTGAGGATCGGCTGAAGCGCTCCAGGGGATCAGGGGGCGCCAGCGGGTCAGGCTCCAGCCGCGCAACCAGGGGCACCGAGGTGTTGAGCCACGAAGGGGAGCGCCGGAGGCCTGAAGGATCGGCAAGGCGGCGACTGGGCAGACGGCCTGGGAATGGGCCCCGGCCGGCGCATCAAAGGTGCTGGAGCTGGGGATAGGCGGTAAGCAGCTGGTCAGCGCTCAGCACCTCACCCACGCCCTCGGGCTGCCAGATCACCTCAAGGGCCAGCAGCTGGTCGGCGCCGATGCCACCGAGCTGTTGCAGGGATTCGCGGAGTGCCTCGGCCGTATCGGTGCCCCGCAGGCTGAGGGCGCGGCGGCTGGCGATCAGCAGGGTCACGGCGATGTAATCGCTGGTGGCATCGCTGGCGCCGGGCTGCAGGCCGCCGCCGCTGCCACCGCTGCGCACGCCGGCCACGTTGGTGGTGAGCTCACGCTCCAGCTTGCTGCGCTCCCGCACCGAAAGGCGGTTGAAGGTGGCTTCGGCACTGGCGAAGGGCACCTGGCCAACCTCGCCGTTGGCATAGACCCAGAGCTCAGGGTTGCGGAGCAGGGCCAGGCAGGTTTCCTGCAGCACCCGCTGCAGGCCGGCGCTGGAACCGGTGTCCGCCGTGGCGGCGAGGCGGCGCAGATCGGCCTGCAGCTCCCGGGCCGACGCCAGCAGCCCCACCTGGAGCTCGGCAATCGCCACCGGTCCGTCCACCGACCCCTCCAGGGAGTCGCGCCCGCCACCATCAAGGCCGGGGGCCGCTCCGCGCAGGGCGTTGAGGATCAGGCCCACCACCGCTATCAGCACCAGCAGACCCAGCAGGCCACCGCCGAAACCGAAGAACGGAACCACAAAGGGGAAGCCGAGGCCACCACCGCCGTAGTACCCACCGCCATAGCCCCCGTAGCCGCCGTAGTAACCGCCGCCATAGCCACCCCGATAGCCTCCGGGGGTGCCGCCCCGGTAGGTGCCGCCCGATCCACCCCCCCGGTAGGTGCGGGGGGCGGAGGGGGCGGAGCGGAAGCTGCCGCCGCCGATGCGCCCACCGCTGGCAGCCTGACTCGGGGCGGGGGAGACGAGAAGCAGGCTCATCACCAGCATCGGCACCAGCAGGGAGGAGACCAGGCCGGTGAGGCGGCGCTGAGGTCGATGGGCCATGACTGGCTTCAAAGAATCGATGGGAATCTAGGAACCCCCCCCCACGATGGTGACCACCTCGATCACGTCGGATTCCATCACCGCCTGTTCCGGCCAGGCCTGCCGCGGCAGGATGGCGCCGTTGTATTCGACCACGACCAGCCGAGGCTGATAGCCAAGCTCCAGCAGCAGGTCCTGCAGGCTGAGCCCGGGGCGGCAGCCGTGGGGCTCACCATTCAAGCGAATCTGGAGCTCAGCCATCGGCACCTCCCTCGCCAGGCCCAATCACGCCGCCATCCCGATCGGGGACCTGCCCCAGCCGGGTGAGGAGATCGGCCGCCGCGGCGCCCGGATCGGCCGCCGCGCCGATGGCCCGCACCACCGCCACCCGGGAGGCTCCAGCGGCGATCACGGCCGGCAGGGTGGCGGCATCGATGCCGCCGATGGCGAAGAAGGGGATCGGGCAGCGGGCCGCAGCAGCCGCCACATAGGCCAGGCCCACGGGATCCCGACCCGGCTTGGTGGGGGTGGCATTGACGGGGCCGACCCCCACGTAGTCGCAGCCTTCGGCCACCGCCCGCTCCAGCTGGTCGAGGGCGTTGGTGCTGCAGCCGATCAGGCGGTCAGCCCCCAGCAGCCGGCGGGCCACCGCCACCGGCAGATCGGCCTGGCCGAGGTGCACGCCATCGGCCTCCACCGCCAGGGCCAGGTCAATCCGGTCGTTGACCAGGAACAGAGCCCCATGCTGCTGGCAGAGCAGGCGCAGCAGCCGGGCCTCCTCAAGCAGCTGGCGGTCGTCGCGCGCCACCCCATCCTTGGGGCGGTACTGGAGAATCCGGACCCCGGCCCGGAGGGCGGCCGCCGCCGCTGCCTGAGCCGTGGTGCCGCTGCCAATGATCAGGTAGAGGCGGCAGCGGCCCAGCAGGGCGCGTCGCTCGGCGCCGCTGCCGTGGGCGCGCAACAGATCCACCTCCAGGTCGTACAGGGCGTAGCGCGCTCGGGCCGCCACGGTGGCCAGTTCGGGGTCGTGGGGGCGGCCGAATTCCTCAAGCACCCGCAGGGCCTCCTGCACCCGGGCTGCGTTAGCGGCCACCACGGCGGTGGGGTCCTGGCGCTTGGCCTGGGCGGGATGGCCGAGACCCGCGGCGCCGTCGCTGGCGGTGTGACGGGCCCATTTGTAGGACTCGCGGTGAATCAGCCCGAGCTGCTGACGCAGGTCCTTGCAGCGGGACACCAGATCGGGACGGTCGAGACCGAAGCGGGCCCAGTCCTCCAACACCCGCAGGCCCTCGCGGGCGCGGTCGAGGTTGGCGTCGAGCAGTCGGGCCACCGGTGCGGGAACGGTCGCGCCGGGGCAGGACGCAGGCGGGGACAGGGCTGGGCTTGGAGCGTCGGTCACAGTGGCACAGGTCGTCGTGGGGTCCCTAGGCTGGGCGCCCCCCCTGGAGAACCCATGGTTGATGAGCCAGGTGGCGGCGAGGATAACCCTGTGCTGCCTCTCCTCTCCGGCATCCTGCTGATGGGGGCGATCGCTCTCTTCATCAGCTGGGGCCTCAGCCACGCCTACGCCGGCGGCTGAAGCTGGCCCGCTGACGAAGCCTCGGCCAGGAGTTGCCGGGCTGCCGCTGCATCGGCGGCGATCGCGGCAGTCAGCTCCTCCAGACCGGCGAACCGCCGTTGCCGCCGCAGCAGCCGCACCGGCTCCACGCTGAGACAAGCGCCCCGGAGGTCGGGCACGCTGCCCAGGCCAGCAGCACCGGAATCCCCCCCATCAGCACGGGGTGCGGGTACCCCTGGACCATCAGCGAGGAGATGCACCTCCACCGCCGAGGGGGAATCGGGATCGATGGTGGGCTGGGGGCCAAGATTCATCACCCCTGGCTGGGGCGGGCCCGGATCACCCGCCCGGCGCACCCAGACGGCATAGACCCCCTCGGCCGGCAGAAATTTGCGGCCATCGACCAGCAGGTTGGCCGTGGGCCAGCCCAGCTGGCGACCCAGCCCCTTGCCCGGCACCACCCGGCCGGCGAAGCGGTAGGGGCGCTCCAGCAGCCGGGCCGCCTCCTCCAGGTCGCCGCCAAGCAGGGCGCGGCGGATGCGGCTGCTGCTGACCCTCTCGGCGCCATCCCAGAGCATCGGCAACACCCGCACAGCGATGCCGCAATCGGCCCCGATCCGGGCAAGGTCAGCGGCCGAGCCGCTTCTGCCCGCCCCGAAGCGGAAGTTCTCCCCCACCGCCACCAGGCGGGCCTGGAGCTGGTCGACCAGAACGGTCCGAACGAAGGCCTCCGGGCTGAGGGCCGCCAGGTCCTTGGTGAAGGGGATCAGCACCAGCTGGCGGATCCCCAGCGGCGCCAGCAGGTCCAGCTTCTCCTCGGGCAGATCCAGCCGCAGGCGGGTCTCTCCATGCAGCACCTCCCGGGGATGGGGCCAGAAGCTGACCACGCTGGGCACGGCCTGCGCAGGGGTCGCCTCTCCCGTGACGGCAGCAATCACCCGCCGATGGCCGCGGTGCAGCCCATCGAAACTGCCCAGGGCGATGGCGGTGGGTCCGAGGGCCTGATCGGGGCTGTGAAGCGGAATCGACAGGGGGATCAACGCCAGGCGCTCGCCAGCGTGATCCTCCCATGCCAAGTTTGGGGCCCTACCAGGCAAAGGGACCATGGTCGCGCCGCCGGATCTGCCCCGCATCGCCAACGCCCTGCGCCTGATCGGGTGGGTGCGCTTCTGGACCCAGCTGGCCCTGGCGGTGGTGGTGGTGGGGGTGCTGCTGTTCAACAACGTCGGCACCCGGGTGGCGGCCAACGCCCAGCGCGCCCTTGGCCTGGGGCCCGGCCTCTCCTTCACCACCCTGTCGTTTCTGCTGCTGGCCTGGAGCCTCTGGCAGTGCTGGCAGGTGATCCGCTGCGGCCGGGCCCTGGCCAGCGCCGCCCCGCCGTCGCGGGGGGAGACGAGCCGGCTGATCAAGCGGGGCCTGCTGGTGGATCTGGCCGGCCTGACGGTTGCGGCGGTGGGGTACCAGGCGCTGGCGGGCAGCCTGTTCCTGCAGGCCTCGATGCAGGCACCCGGCCTGTTCGGGCCGATGGCCTACCCGGGCGGCGGGCAGTCACCGATCAGCACCTACCCGATCACCTCGATCGAGATGCTCTCGGTGCTCAGCAACACCCAGGTGCTGTTCGCCCATCTGCTCGGCCTGGGCTTCTCGCTGTGGATGCTGCAGCGGATCTTCCGCCGGGCCTGAAACGCCCCCCAACCGGGCGGCCTGGCCACCGCTGGCTCACTCCGTCGCCGGCTGGATGGGCAGGGCCTGCGGCGGCGGCAGGGTGGCTGTGTCCCCCCGCCAGAAGAGCTCCGGTTGCAGGGGCGAAAGGGAGACGCCACCACCGGCAATCCAGGCCACATCGGTGGGCCAGTCGGCCGGCCCCGCCACGGCGGCCTCCAGGTCGTCGACCACCTCGCCCGCCAGCCAGAAGTAGGTGCGGCCCCGGGGATCGATGCGGCGGTCGAACTGGTCGCTGTAGCGACGCACCGCCGGCCGGCACCAGCGCAGCGGGCCGATCGCCTCGGCGGGCCGGGGCGGGACATTGAGGTTGAGCAGCATCCCCTCCCGCCAGCCGGCGGCGAGCATCGCCTCGGCCAGATCGAGGGTGATGCGGGCGGCGGGACCGAACTGGCGCCAATGGAAATCAGCGCTGCTCACGGCCAGGGCGGGATAGCCCTCGATCGTGCCCTCCATGGCGGCACTGACGGTGCCGGAATAGAGGACATCGGTGCCCAGGTTCGGACCATGGTTGATGCCGGAAAGCACCAGCTGCGGCGGCTCCTCCAGCAACCGGAACAGGGCGAGCTTGACGCAGTCAGAGGGGGTGCCGCTGCAGGCCCAGGCGGTGACCCCAGGGGCGAACAGCTGGTCGGCGCGCTCGGCCCGCAGGGGGGTCTGGAGGGTGAGGCCGTGACCGGTGGCGGAGCGCTCCTGATCGGGGCAGACCACCGTGACGCGGTGGCCCCGGGCCACGGCCTCGGCCGCCAGGGCCTGGATGCCCGCCGCGAAGACCCCGTCGTCGTTGCTGATCAGGATCCGGAGCGGGGCCATGGCACACGGGGCTATGGAGGCCAGGCTGCCACGGGGCCGAGGGATCGCGATGCCGGCGGCGCTGCTTCGGGCAGCCCACGGCGCCCCAGCACGCCGCGGTCGCCCCCGAACGGCGGGCAGGCGTGGCAGCTCCCCACCCGGCACTGCCTACAGTCATCCTTCGCCCCCTGCCAAGCCCCGCCGCCGTGAGCGCCACGATCTCTCTGCAGCAGCTCACCGACCAACTGGAGGCCCTGGAGGCCGAGGCCTGCGCAGCCATCGAGGCGGCCCCGGGGCCCGCCGACCTGGAGCAGCTGCGGGTGGAGCTGCTCGGCAAGAAAGGGCGCCTCTCCGCCGTGCTCGGCGCCATGGGACGGCTGCCTGGGGAGGAGCGTCCCCAACTGGGACAGCGGGCCAACGTGCTCAAGGAGCAGGTGCAGCAGCGGTTGGGCGCCCGCCTCGAGCAGCTGCGCTCCACCGCCATGGCCGAGCGGATCGCCAGCGAGACCCTCGACGTGACCGCCCCCTGCCGCTACAGCCCGCCGGGCCATCGCCACCCGCTGCAGGCGACGGTGGAGGAAATTCTCGACATCTTCGCGGGGCTGGGCTATCGGGTCGCCGAAGGCCCCGAGGTGGAGAGCGACCATTACAACTTCACGGCCCTCAACATCCCGCCCCACCACCCGGCCCGGGACATGCAGGACACCTTCTACCTGGCCCCCGGTCCGGATGGCCGTGAGCGCCTGCTGCGCACCCACACCTCACCGGTGCAGATCCGCCATCTGGAGGCCAACCCGCCGCCGGTGCGGATCGTCGCCCCGGGCCGCGTCTTCCGCCGCGACGCAGTGGATGCGACCCACTCGCCGGTGTTCCACCAGGTGGAGGTGCTGGCCCTGGATGAGGGTCTGGATTTCAGCCACCTGCGCGGCACGGTGACCACCTTCCTGGAGCGCTTCTTTGGCGATCTGCCGGTGCGCTTCCGCGCCAGTTACTTTCCCTTCACCGAGCCCTCCGCCGAAGTCGATGTGCAGTGGCGTGGCCGCTGGCTTGAGGTGATGGGCTGCGGCATGGTCGATCCGGCGGTGCTGGAGGGACTGGGGATCGACCCGGAACGCTGGAGCGGCTTCGCCGCCGGGCTGGGGGTGGAGCGGTTCTGCATGGTGCGCCACGGCATCGACGACATCCGCCGGCTCTACAGCAGCGACCTGCGCTTCCTCGAGCAGTTCTGATCGGCCCCCATACACTCATGGGGTTCTGCTCCGCCGCATCGGTGACCCGTGTCGGCCTGATCGTCAACGATGGCAAGGAGCTGGCCCTGGCCACCGCCGCCGTCATCGAGGAACGGCTGGCGGCCGCCGGTCTGGAGGTGGTGCGCGTCAGCAGTGCCGGCGGCGTGGTGGGCTTTGCCAATCCCGACCAGCACCTTCGCAGCCGCGGCTACAACGCCTGCGTGCCCCCTTCCTTCGATGGCGCCATGCCCCTGGCCCTGGTGCTCGGTGGCGATGGCACGGTGCTCTCTGCGGCGCGGCAGACGGCCCCGATCGGGGTGCCGATTCTGACGATCAACACAGGCCACCTCGGCTTTCTCGCCGAGGCCTACCTGCGCGATCTCGACCGGGTGCTCGAGCAGGTGGTGACAGGCGAGTGGACCGTGGAGGAGCGCACCATGCTGGTGGTGAGCGTGATGCGGGGCGAGCAGCGGCGCTGGGAGGTGCTTTGCCTCAACGAGATGGCCCTGCACCGCGAGCCGCTCACGAGCATGTGCCACTTCGAGATCGCGATCGGTCGCCATGCTCCGGTCGACATCGCCGCCGATGGTGTGATCCTGTCCAGCCCCACCGGCTCCACGGCCTATGCCCTCAGCGCCGGCGGACCTGTGATCACGCCCGATTGCCCGGTGCTGCAACTCACGCCGATCGCGGCCCACTCTCTGGCGTCGCGGGCCCTGGTGTTCAGCGATCGGGAGCCGGTCACGGTGTTTCCGGCCACGCCTGAGCGGCTGATGATGGTGGTGGATGGCAGCGCCGGCTGCTACGTGTGGCCCGAGGATCGGGTGCTGGTGCGGCGCTGCGAACACCCGGTGCGCTTCGTGCGGCTGGCCGACCACGAGTTCTTCCAGGTGCTCCGCAACAAGCTCGGCTGGGGCCTGCCCCACGTCGCCAAACCCGGCACTGACGTGCTCGGCAGCGGGTGAACGGCGAGCGGATCCTGCTGCTGGGGGCGGAGGCCGGGGGGCTGGCACCGCGGCTGGAGCTGTCGGGCTATCAGCCGATCAGGGAGACGGACGACCTCTCGCCCCGGGCGGTGATCCTGTCGCCCGGGGAGGAACACCGGATCCCGGGCCTGCGTGGCCGCTGGCCGGGCATCCCCCTGCTGCTGGGCATCGAGGCCGACAGCGTGGAGGGGCGGGTCCGCTGTCTGGGCAGTGGTGCCGACGACTTCTGGCTGACCAGCCTGGGCCCCAGCGATCTGCTGACCCGCCTGCGGCTGCACCTGGCCAACCAGGGTCCGGCTCCAACGCGCGAGCAGCCCTGGCGGGTGGCGGATCTGGAGGTGAGCCCAAGCCATCGGGACGTGCGCCGCGGCGCCCGCGCGATCGCCCTGACCCTGCGCGAGTACCAGCTGCTGCTGCTGCTCATCCGTCGAGCGGGCCGGGTGGTGCGACGGGAGCACATTCTGCGCGAGATCTGGGACGACCAACCCGGGGCCGCCAGCAACGTGATCGAGGTCTACGTGCGCTACCTCCGCCAGAAGCTCGAGGAGGGCGGCGAGAAGCGGATCATCCACACCGTGCGCGGCCAGGGTTACTGTCTGAGCGATGGGCCTCCACCAAGGGGCTGAGGCCTGATCGCACCGTCTCTCCGCTGATGCCACCGCGACCGCTGCCGCTCCTTGCCACGGGCCTGACGCTGCTGGTGATCGGCTTTGGCAGCGGGCGTGCCGAGTCGCCCCGCCCCCCCGCCGCCCAGCAGCCTCCCCAGCAACTGCCGCTGGAGGCGGAGTGGTGCCTGGGAAGCGGGGATTGCATCCTGCTGGAGGTGGCCGATCAGCCGCGGGAGCAGGCCATGGGCCTGCAGCTGCGCGGCCGGCTACAGCCTCTTCGGGGGATGTGGTTCCCCTACGACGAAGCCCAGCTCCTGCGGTTCTGGATGCATCGCACCCCCGAACCGCTCGACATGCTGTTCCTGCATGAGGGCCGCGTGATCGCGATCGAGGCGGGCGCCGAACCCTGCCCGCATCTTCCATGCCGCAGCTACGGGCCGCACGAGCAGGGCGATGGGGTGGTGGAGCTGGCGGCCGGTGAAGCCGAGCGGCTGGGAATCACGGTGGGCAGTCCGGCTCCGATCCGGGCCATCGACCCAAAACACTGACAGCAAGCCGCTCGGCAAGGGCCGGAGCCGATCCGGAGGATCATTAAGAAAATGTGTGCTAAAATGACTTCGGCTGAAAGCGAGCAGTAAGCACCAATCAAGACAATGACCATCAGCCTCAGCCTCATCAGCGCAAAAAAAGACAATTTCTCACGTAGAAAATCCCTGAAGGCATTCGCCGCCCCTCTGGGGCTTGCCACCGAAACCTACGCCAGCATCCGCAAAAAGCTCTGGCATGATCTGCATCCACGAGTTTGCATCAATATCCGCAATCGAGATCTCAGTCTATTTGTCAATAACGCCGCCTTCGACTTCTGGACAATCGTAGCCAAACGCAATCCCGCCTTCGATAACGTCTACAAGAGCCCTGGCACTGCCGTCGCTCGATCTTTGCCGACCAGCGTCAGCCATCATCCTCAGCCCGCCCAATTCGCCTCTCCCGCAACCCAATCACCTGCAGCCGCTGATTCGCTGGCGATCCGAAACCCAGCCGACCTGCAAACGACCGAATCCAGGCTCGAATCCATCAGAGTCAACTCTTTTGATGGATTGATCAAAACAGCCGCACAACATCAGGGCTGCCTAAAAGTGTGATCAGGCTGAGCGCGTTCGAGTGGCAACCCCTCCA
>JBMSXZ010000075.1:0-13086 GCA_049426205.1 Cyanobium sp. | reverse complement strand
CGCACTTCGTTCGGGACGAAGGGGCCGCAGGTTCGAATCCTGTCATCCCGACTTTTGTTCTCCCTCCCTCACTGGCGGACCGCTGGCGGGGAGGGCCTGAACCCAGTCAGGCCACAGCCAGCGGATCGCTGTTGGTCCACTAATGACCTGCTATGGCTTGGGTACCTGGCTCAGGCGCCGATCCCGACATGGTCTTGCTCCCTGTCCCTGAGTTGGGCTGGCTGACCCATGAGATCCGTCAGTCCAATTGCCCCCAGCCGCTTCCGCTTCGAGGGGCGCAACGCCGGTCAGGGCCACATGCTGCTGCTGAGCGGTGACTGGGGCCGGCGTGGGTCCCACTCCTCGCGGATGACCTGGAACGCGGCGAGGGCCCAGGCGACGCACCCGGGCGATGGGGCCGGGCTCACTCATGCCACCGCCCAGTCCTCGGAGAGTGTTTCCGCCTGCTCGATCACCGTCTGGGTGGCCTTGGCCTGCAGATCCGGTGGGTAGCCGTACTTCCGCAGGATCCGCTTCACGGCCACCCGCAGCTCGGCGCGCACGTTCTCCCGCAGGGTCCAGTCGATCGTCGCCTTGCCCTTGACGGTGGCCACCAGCTCCCTGGCGATGGTGCGCAGCTGCTCGTCTCCCAGCACAGCCACGGCGCTGTCGTTCGTGCCCAGGGCGTCGTAGAAGGCCACTTCGTCGTCGTTGAGGCCGAGAGCCTCTCCACGGGCGGCCGCCGCTCGCAGGTGTTTGGCGAGCTGGATCAGCTCTTCGATCACCTGGGCGGTCTCGATTGCCCGGTTGCGGTAGCGCTGCAGGGCCTTCTCCAGAAGTTCGCGGAAGGAGCGGGCCTGCACCACGTTGCGTTTGGCGCGGGTCTTGATCTCGTCCTTCAGCAGCTTCTGGAGCAGCTCCACCGCCAGGTTGCGCTGAGGCATGCCCTTCACCTCGGCCAGGAACTCATCCGAGAGGATCGAGATGTCGGGCTTGTTGAGGCCGGCGGCCTCGAACACATCGATCACCCCATCGGAGATCACCGCCTTGGAAAGGATCTGGCGGATCGCGACGTTCATCTCCTCGTCGCTTCGCTGCTCCCCTGGGGTGCCCTTCGCCAGGACGGAGCGCACGGCCTGGAAGAAGCCGACATCGTCGCGGATCCGGATCGCCTCCTCGTGGGGTACGGCCAGGGCGAAGGCCTTGGATAGCTCGGTGACGCTCTGCAGCAGCCGTTCCTTGCCCTTAGCTTGAGCCAGGATGTGCTCTTGGGCCGCTGGGAGAAGCGAGAGACGCTGCTGAGGCGTGCCGCTGGTCCAGGCGCTCCAGTCGAGGCCGCCCACCAGGCCGGTCGGCGTGGTGAACGAACCGAAGAGGCCGCAGCACACCTCGTACTTCTCCTGCATCACCGCCACCGCCTCGGCCTGGTTGAGGGCCGTGTTTCCCTTGCCACCCGCCTCGGTGTAGGTGGCCAGAGCGTCCTTGAGCTGATCGCCGAGACCGATGTAGTCCACGATCAGCCCGCCCGGCTTGCCCTTGAACACCCGGTTCACCCGGGCGATGGCCTGCATCAGGCCGTGCCCCCGCATCGGCTTGTCGGCGTACATGGTGTGCAGGCAGGGCGCGTCGAAGCCGGTCAGCCACATGTCCCTCACGATCACGATCTGCAGGGGATCGCTGGGGTTGCGGAAGCGCTGGGCGAGGGCTTCCCGGCGGGCCTTGTTGCGGATGTGCGGCTGCCAGTCGAGCGGGTCGGAGGCCGAGCCCGTCATCACCACCTTCAGGGCGCCGGCTTCGTCCTCTTCGGCGTGCCAGTCGGGGCGCAGGGCGATCAGGGCCCCATACAGCGCCACGGCGATGCGGCGGCTCATCACCACCACCATCGCCTTGCCATCAAGGGCCTCGCAGCGCTGCTCGAAGTGGCTCACCAGGTCGGCGGCGATCCGCTCGATCCGCTGGGGGGCGCCCACCAGGGCTTCCATCTGGGCCCACTTGCTCTTGAGCTTCTCCTTGTGTTCCACCTCCTCGCCTTCGGTGGCCTCCTCGAAGTCAGGGTCGATGCGGGGCTTCTCGGCCTCCGCCAGGTCGAGCTGAGCGAGGCGGCTCGCGTAGTAGATCGGCACCGTGGCGCCATCAGCCACCGCCTGCTGGATGTCGTAAGTGCTGATGGTGTCGCCGAACACCGCCTTGGTGTTGGCGTCGGCTTTCTCGATCGGAGTTCCCGTGAAGCCGATGAAGGACGCATTCGGCAGGGCGTCGCGCATGTGGCGGGCGAAGCCGTCGATGAAGTCGTATTGGCTGCGGTGGGCCTCATCGGCGATCACCACGATGTTGCGGCGCTCCGAGAGCACTGGATGCTGGTTGCCCTTGGCCTGGGGCAGGAACTTCTGGATCGTGGTGAACACCACTCCGCCCGAGGCCACCTGGAGCTTCTCGCGCAGGTCGGCTCGATCGGCGGCCTGCACCGGCGGCTGGCGCAGCAGATCACGGCAGCGGGCGAAGGTGGCGAAGAGCTGATCGTCGAGGTCGTTGCGGTCGGTGAGCACCACCACGGTCGGGTTGGCCAGGGCGGGTTCGAGGATCACCCGGCCCGCGTAGAAGACCATCGAGAGGCTCTTGCCGGAGCCCTGGGTGTGCCACACCACGCCGATGCGTCGATCACTCTCGGCAGCCCTCAGGGTCTGCTCCAGGGCGGCATTGACGGCGTGGAACTGGTGATAGCCCGCCAGCTTTTTGATCAGATGGCTGTCGCCCTGCTCGAACACGATGAAGAAGCGGAGCAGGTCGAGGAAGCGCCGCTGCTCGAACACCCCTTCCAGCAGCACCTGCAGCTCGCTGAGATAGGCGGGAGCGTCGCTCTCTCCTGTCACGGTGCGCCAGGGCTTGAACCACTCGCGGCCGGCACCGATGGCGCCGATGCGGGCCTGGATGCCATCCGAGGTGATCAGCAGCGCGTTCGTGGTGAAGAGCGCTGGGATCTGGGCCTGATAGGTCTGCAGTTGCTGGAAGGCGCTCCAGATCGTGGCGTTCTCGTCGGCGGGATTCTTGAGCTCGATCACGGCCACCGGTAGGCCGTTCACGAACACCACCAGATCGGGCCGGCGTTGCTGCTGCCCTTCCACCACGGTGAACTGGTTCACGGCCAGCCAGTCGTTGGCGCGGGGATCGTCGAAGTCGATCAGGCGGGCCTGGGCGCCGCCGATGGAGCCATCCGGGCGGCGGAACTCCACCGGGATGCCATCCACCAGGAAGCGGTGGGCGGCGCGATTCTTCTCGATCAGCGAGGGGGCATCGAGGCGGAGGAGCTTGCGGAACGCATCCTCCAGGGCTTCGGCCGGCAGGCCGGGGTTCAGACGGGCCAGGGCGGAGCGGACGCGGCCCTCCAGCAGCACGTCGCGGCAGTTCGGATCGCGGCGTTCGGCGCCGGGTTGGCCGGCGGCCAGATCGGGGCCGTAGCGGGCTTCGTAGCCCAGCTCCGCCAACCACCCCAGGGCGGCCTCTTCCACGACCGACTCGGCGAAGGATCTCATGGCTGGGGCGGTGGGGCCTCGGCGGCCTCGATGGACCGGATCACATGCCCCTCCAGGGACCGGAGCAGCTGGGGCCACGCCTGGGGATCGGGTTCTTCCTCCAGCGGGAGATCCTCGTAGCGGTAGACAGTCGCGAAGGGGGTGAGCGAGTCCACGGCGAGGAGCTCCTCGGGGAGCTGCACCCCCACATCGGCCAGGAGGTCGAGCAGGAGGTCGATGTCGTGGCTGCGGGGGTAGTTGTGGCCTCCCACGGCCAGGAGGGTCTTCAGCAGCTTCTCCGCCGCCTGCTGGGCGTGGAAGCCGAGGGTCGCGGCGTCGATGGCCGGGTCGCCGAGCAACCGCTCCAGCGCCGCCAGGTCCTGCGCCGCCTTGCGAACCAGTAGGCGGGCCTGTTCAGCCGGCGTCATAGAGAACCCGGCCCTGGGTACGTGCGGCGAACTCCACCGTCCCGGGCACCTGGGCGCGGTCGTCGAAGCGTTCGCGGCTGGTCACGATCAGGTCGATCGGCATCAGCAGACCCCGCAGGGCTCTGCGGAGACGCACCATCTCCCGCAGGCGATCAGACACTTGGGGCTGGATCACCAGCAGGTCGAGATCGTTGGCGGAGGCCAGATCTCCAGTCGCGGCCGATCCGAAGGCGATCACCTGCTGGGGAGTGCCTGCCGCCACCAGCCGGGCCACCGCCTCGGCGATCTTCTCGGCGGTCACAGCCCAGGGCTTGGGGGTGACGAGATCAGCGCCCATCTCTCTGGCCTCGCGGCCGATGACTAGGCAGAAGCTAGGCGAAGTATGAGGAGTTGGCAGAACCAGAGGGGTGGAGCTCATGGCCCACTCTCTCCGGATGCCGCAGGTAGCTCCCCAAGAGAACTATTGATGTCAGGTGCCTGGACTATCAGCCAAGCCACCAGATGCTCTGCTACCTGATCGGCCTTGACAAGGGGCACCTGGAATTGCACAAGCACGCGCTTAAAGGCTACCTTTAGTCGGGCCTGGACGGACTCTCGCTGCTTCCAGTCGATCCCCATATTGTGTTCTGCACTCGCTAGTAGTGAGTCTGTAAGTTGTTCGCCTCTTTCGGATGGATGAGAGGGGTCTATGTCGTGAGCCATGAGGAAGCCTGCGAGGCTTTGGCGAAGTGTCTCAAGATGTCCCCCGTATGCAGGGACAATTTCGGCAACTGGCGCTGCCACAGGAGTGGCCTCCAATTTGGCGGGTATGCTTGTGTCTTCCTCTGTTGTTGGATAGGTGTGCCTTTCGGCCTCGTCGCTCTCTGTCTCTCCGAGAGCAAGATCGGCTGTCTTGAGTACTTCGATGTAGGCCGATCGATCGATTCCGTAGAGTAGGCGGCTCGGTTCTACGCGAAGCTCGAATGCTTCTTCGCGCGGTCCAGTCGCCACCGAGAATACCACTATAGACCGGTCTGCGTCTTCGTCTACGCGGACGTCGACCCTAACAGAGCGATCAATCTTCTCGTTGAGATGTGGGAAGCTCTCATAGGGCTCACGGGTAACAGTGAGATCGGGCTGCCGTCCATCAAGCCTGTGTAGAAGAACTCCTAGGATCGCGTCTCCAGTATGCAGGAATGCTCGCGCGTGATCGGCTGTCAAGGTGTCGAGGAAGGCGTCCTTCCCGTGGGCTATCGGCCCATTGATGTTGCGCATCTCGCTTAGAGCATCGGCGAGCTTATTGAAACCGGATAGTACTTTGTCGAGTTTGCTTGCTCCACGCGTGTTCCGTAGGCCAAGTGGGTTGAGGGCTGCGACGAGCAGGTCCGTTGTGCTTGGCGATGATGTAGGTATTGGTTCGCGTAGTTCGCCCATGATGGTAAGACAAACGCTCTCGATGAATGACTTGACGTGCTCGACTAGGCCATGCGCATCAGTCTCGAATGATGTCCTTAGCGCTGAATAGCAGCTTGTCAGCATGGGAGCATCGGGCCAGCGTTGCAGCGCCCGCTGATAATTCGGGGCTAGGGCATCAAGATTTTTCATTAATTATCCCCGCTTGTGAGCTGTTCGATACGAGTAGGTTTAAGTTCGCCACTGATGAGCTTGGGAAGCATGGTCTCGCGGATGGCGGTGAGAGTGTTGGATTGGGATTCGTTGGCTGCGATCTTGGTCAGGACTGGATCGACAATTGCAGAGAAGGACTGAACTACCTTCTCGTCTGCTATCGCCACTGGTGTTGCTGATACAATGTCAGTACGCACGGCTGGATAGGCTCCGCCGTCGGCAAGATGAGACAAGCGATCGATATTTTGTGGTGATGTCGCCGCTAAGTACACCAGCTCTGTGTAGTGTTTCGCTTTGGGTCGGAGGACTGCGAAGCCAGTGCTTCCGGTAAGCCCTTCTGGCGTGACGAGTGCGTAGGAGCCGTTCCCTGGTCGGACTGTTCCTAGGATCGTGTCGCTAGGGCGAAGGATCCGTTGGGCTCTGCTGGGAGCGTCTCCATTTGAGTAGGCAGTAACCGCATCTATGCGGCCCCACTTCGTGTTGGTCAAGTCGACGTAGTGAATGCTCTCGGGCCGCGACTTGCTCGTCCATGACTCTGGGTTAAGTGTTGAAACTGCCGAGAGCTTGCCTGCTGTCCACCCTCTCGGGATCTCGCCCAGTTCCGACTCCTCGAAGGAGTCCGGGAATAGGTCGGCGATGTGCTGGGGCAGCCCTGGATCCCGTCCCTCGGCCTTGGCACGGACGAGGTCGAAGTCCACGAACCACGACTGGAAGAGCGCTCGGGCTATCTCCTCCAGCGTCTCGTTCATTCGCCGGTTCAGCTCTATCTTGTCGTCGATGGTGCCGAGGATGTGGGCAATGGCGCGTTGTTCAGGAAGTGGCGGAACGGGAATCTCAAGGCGTGCTAGATCGCTGCCGGTGATCCCTGCCACGGCTACCTGCCGACGTATGGTGTCGAGTCGGTGAAGTCCAGTTGCCGAGTTGAAGAAGTAGTAGAGATACAGCGGCTCGGCTCTTTCCTTGTTGGGTCGCGCGCGAATAATCGAGGATTCGAAAGTGGTTGGCTCATCCAGGGCTAGTACAATGCTGCACTTGCCGGCGCCCTCTGCGACCAAGGAGCGGCGCGCAAAGAGTAGATCTCCTTCGGAGAGGGAGAAGCGTTCTGTCTCCGCCACAGAAAGCTCAACTCTCTTCATCGGTACTGAGTGAAGTCGTGGGTTCGCAAATAGCTCACCCATGTTCACGATCTTGGTACCCCGCCCGTGAAAGTCCTTGGGCTTGTAGATGCCGTTGCGTACTGGTTCGGACAGTAGTTCTTGCAACGGAACCTCGGGCCATTCAGTTCCCATGCCCAAGCTCCTGCAAGTTGGTGGCAATCACGGCATCGAGCTTCGCCCCCTCGGCCTGCTGCTCCCGTAGCAACGCCGTCAGCCGCCGCAGCTTCTCCCCGAACGGCTCCCCGTCGTCCTCGGCGGCCTCGGTCCCCACGTAGCGCCCCGGCGTCAGCACGTGCCCGTGCTTGCGGATCTCCACCAGGGATGCTGCCTTGCAGAAGCCCGGCACATCGGCGTACTCAGCCGCCGCTTTATCCCCTCTCCAGGCGTGATACGCCCCGGCGATCCTGGCGATGTCGGCTTTGGTGAGTTCCCGCAGCACCCGCGTCGCCATGGTGCCCAGCTTGCGGGCATCGATGAACAGGGTCTCGCCGCGCCTGTTCCGGAACGTCCCGTTGCTCTTGTTCCGGCTCAGGAACCAAAGACACACTGGGATCTGGGTGGAGTAGAAGAGCTGGCCCGGCAGGGCCACCATGCAGTCCACCAGGTCAGCCTCGATGATGCTTTTTCGGATCTCTCCCTCGCCGCTCTGGTTCGAGCTCATCGAGCCGTTGGCCAACACGAAGCCGGCAACCCCGTTCGGCGCCAGGTGGTGCAGGAAGTGCTGCACCCAGGCGAAGTTGGCGTTCCCCGGCGGCGGCGTGCCGTAGCTCCAGCGCTTGTCGTCCTTGAGCAGATCACCGCGCCAGTCGCTGTCGTTGAACGGCGGGTTGGCCAGCACGTAGTCGGCCTTGAGGTCGGGATGCCCGTCCTTGTGGAAGGTGTCGCCGTGGGCGATCTGGGCGTCGATGCCCCGGATCGCCAGGTTCATCTTCGCCAGCCGCCAGGTGGTGTAGTTGCTCTCTTGGCCGTAGATCGAGATGTCGCCGATCCTGCCGGCGTGGGCCTCGAGGAACTTCTCGCTCTGCACGAACATGCCGCCGGAGCCGCAGCAGGGGTCGTACACCCGACCCTTGTAGGGGGCCAGCATCTCCACCAGCACCCGCACGACGTGGCTCGGCGTATAGAACTGGCCGCCGCTCTTGCCCTCGGCGCTGGCGAAGCGGGAGAGGAAGTATTCGTACACCCGGCCCAGGGTGTCCCTGGCCCGTTCAGCAGGTTCGCCCAGGCCGATATCGCTCACCAGGTTGATCACCTGGCCCAGCCGCTGTTTATCGAGGCCGGGGCGGGCGTAGTCCTTAGGCAGCACGCCCTTGAGCGAGGGGTTGTCGCGCTCGATCGCGGCCATGGCCTCGTCCACGTCGCTGCCGATCGTGGGCTGGGGCGCCCGCGCCTTCAGATGCGACCAGCGAGCCTCCTTGGGCACCCAGAAGATGTTCGCGGCCCTGTATTCGTCCGGATCTTCGGGATCGGCGCCCTGGTCGCGCTCGGCTTCCAGCGCCGCGTAGCGGGCCTCGAAGGCGTCGGAGATGTACTTGAGGAACAGCAGGCCAAGCACCACGTGCTTGTACTCCGCCGCGTCCATGTTGTTGCGCAGGGCGTCGGCCGCCTTCCACAGCTGGGCCTCGAACGCGATCGGGCCGGCGCCGTTGCCGCTGGCCTTCCGGTCGGGGCTCGGGGCTGTCCCTGATGCTGCTGCCGATGTGGACGCGGCCGCGGCCACAACAGACACGGAGTCGCTGCGGCCGCGACCGCGAACCACGATCCGCCTGCTGGCGAGTTCAGCCCACACCTCCTCATAGAGCGCGTCCGGCCAGCCGAGGGCAGCCTGGAGCGCCGGGTTCTTCGCGGAGCCGCCAAGGGCCTCCAGGGCCTGGATGAAGTCGTCCAGCTGTTCCTGGTCGGCCATCAATCGGATCGGATCCGCGTCACTGGCCTCAGTATGGCTGTCGCCCCTGGGCTAAGGGAGGCTGGGGAACCCAGTGGGGTTGACCCATGCGCCCCCCGCTGTCCTGTGAAGAGAAGAGCTGTTCCTGGCCTGAGGTCAGGACCTCAGGTGACCCCTGCAGATCCGGCTCGACGACAAGGCGGTCGAATCCTGTCATCCCGATGCAGCATGAGGCCGGCCACCGCCGGCCTTTTTGTTTGGGAGGCCGGCCGGCCCCGCCCCCGGGCACCGGCCGTGGCCGGCTGCTCAGGCCAGGCTGGCCCCCGGGTAGCCCCGGGGTGTCACCATCCGGCCGGCTTCGAGGCGGGTGGTGCTGTTGCCCACCAGCACCAGGGTGAGCATGTCCACCGCCTCCACCGGCAGATCGCCCAGGGTGTGGAGCGTCACCTGCTCACCGCTGCGGCCGAGCTGGCGCGCCACGGCCACCGGGGTGCTGGCCGGTCGCCCTTCCAGCAGCAGGGTGCGGGCCCGTTCCAGCTGCCAGTCGCGGCCGGCGGAGCGAGGGTTGTAGAGAGCCACCACGAAGTCGCCGGCGGCGGCGGCCCGCAGGCGCCGCTCGATCACCGCCCAGGGGGTGAGCCGATCGCTGAGGCTCACGGTGCAGAAGTCGTGCATCAGCGGTGCGCCCACCCTGGCCGCCGCCAGCTGCAGGGCCGAGATCCCAGGATGCACGGTCAGGGCCGGCCGATCGATCGCCGGGCGCGCCAGCCAGAGCTCCAGGGCCAGCCCGGCCATCCCATAGATCCCGCTGTCCCCTGAGGAGATCAGGGCCACCCGCAGTCCCTTGCTCGCCAGATCGAGCGCCTCCAGGCAACGATCCCGCTCGGCGGTGAGCCTGCCCTCCCGGCGCAGCTGGTCGGGGCGGCGCAGCGGTTCGAGCAGATCGAGGTAGAGGCTGTAGCCCACCCAGACGCTGGCGCGGGCAAGGGCCTGCCGGGCGTCGCCGCTGAGCAGCTCCAGGGGGCCAGGTCCACTGCCCACCAGGTGCAGCTCGCCCCGCTGGGGAGCCCACTGGCGGCTGGCCAGGGCCACCGCCAGGGTGGCAGCCCCCCGCTCGCCGGGGCCGGCGCGGCCGATCCGCTTCTCCACCAGCAGCCGGCCTTCAGCGGCGCCAGCTCCAGGCTCAGGTCGGGAACCAGCAGAGCCAGTTCCAGGGGCAGGGCCCGGCCGATGCTCGGGGCCATCCCCGGCGGCGGCCCGGGCCGCCAACAGGGCGCTCGCTTCGGCCACGCTGGCGGTGCCGAGTTCGCGGGCCACAGCCGCGGAGGGATTCGGCACCGCCACCGCCGCCAGCTCCTCGGCGCTGAACAGACGCAGGGGCCAGCCCCGCCGCTCGGCCAGGGCCAGCAGGGCCGGCTCGTCCCCCTTGCGTTCGGCGCTGGCCAGCCCCGCCACCGCCGCTTCGGCCAGGCCGGCGCCGGCCAGGGTTTCCACCACCAGCCGCTCCAGCAGGCTCTCGCTGCTGTGGCGCTCGCAGCCCAGGCCCAGCCAGAGCACCGGCGGATGCCAGCGGCACCCCTCCCCCGCCCGGTGGTCGATGCGCAGTGTCAGGACTGCCGGCGCCGCCGCCGCATCCGCGCTGGGGTCAGCGGAGGCCGCCGCTGCGCTGCTCTCCCTCGCTGGTTCGCTGACGGCTCTCTGGCTTGCCGTGGCGCTATCTCCATGGGGAGCCAGTGGAGTGGCGGCCGCTGCCGTGCTGCCCCTCGTGGGCGCCGGATCCGGGGCGGCGGCCCATGGCGCTGGAATCGCTTCGCTGTTTCCCTGCGGCTGGGCGGCCGGCAGCTCCCTCCAGAGGTCCAGGCCGCTGGCCTGGGCCAGGGCCAGACCGGGGGCGGCCCGGGAGGCTGCCTGCAGCAGCGTGGTCCAGTCGCCGCCGCCGCGACGCCAGCCCCAGGCCTCACCGAAGCCATCGAGGGCCAGCCGCCCCGTGGCCGTGGCGCTCCCGGTGATGGCGGCCTCCCCCCCGAGCAGGGCCGCCAGCTGCTGGGCCAGGGCTTCGCCGCCGGCCCCGTGGCCCCCCAGCAGGGGCACAGCGAAGCGCCCCAGCGGGTCGAGCACCACCACCGCCGGATCCTCGGCCTTGGTTCCCAGCAGCGGAGCGATCAGCCGCACCATCAGGCCGCAGGCCCCCACCGCCACCACCGCGTCGAGCTCGGGCCACAGCGTCTGCAGCCAGGGGGTCGGGGGCTCGGCCGCCCCGGGCCAGCGGATCCTGCCCACGACCCCGGCGCTCTCCAGCCGTCGCAGCAGCGGCGTGGCTTCCGGGCTGAATCCCAGGGCTGCGATCCGATCCGGTGATGCCCTCATCGGTGCAGCCGTTCGCGCAGGGCCTGAAGGGCTCCGCTCCGGGCAGGACGAATCAGGGTGCCATCAGGCCGCACCTCCTCCCGGGCGGACGGGCGCTGGCTGGGGAGGGGGAGCGGTGGTGGCTCTGGCGACGACGCACCCCCCGCGGGGGCGGGGCCAGCAAGCTCGGGATCGATCGGAGCCGCTCCGGGATCCGGCGCCGATGGGGGCGCCTGGACTGGTGCCTGGACCAGCGCCGGTTCGGGCTCCTGCTGCCCCTGCTCGTGCTCGGCCGCGTGCTCCTGCCCCTGCTGCTGCTCCTCCTCTTGTTGGTCGGCCGGCAGGGCCTTCTGCGCCTCCACCAGGATTGGCTCCGCCTCTGCCGGCCCCTCCTCCGGTTGTTCGGGATCGGGGGGCTGGCCAGCTGTCTCAACGGGCGCCGGCCTCGTTTCGGCTTTCGCTTCGGCCTCTCCTTCGGAATCCGGCTGGGCGTCTCCAGCGGCCATCGCGGCCGATCCAGGCGGCTCAGCCGCCACCTCTGCCCGCTCGGCCAGCTCTTGAGACCCATCGGTGGCGCCTGGATCGGGGGCGGCGGCGCTGCTGCTGGGGGCCGGCCTGTCCAAGGCCGCCCCGTCCGGGGGCTGCGGAATCAGCATCGGCTCCGGTTCCTCGGGTTCCTCGGGCTCCGGGGTGCCCTGACCCAGCAGCCGCGCCAGGTCGCGCTCGCTCAGCCGGCCATTCAGCCAGGCCGGCCGGGGCCCATCCGCCTGCAGGCGCACCTCGCGCACCAGGCTGTTGAAGGGTGGATTCAGGGGCTCGCCGCGGCCATCGACCAGTTCCAGCATCAGGGCATTGCTGCCTCGCCTCCAGCCCTTGAGCCAGAGCGGTGTTGCCTGATCCACCAGGAAGCTGTCCCCGTTCACACTCACCCTCAGGCGCCAGCGGGCGTCATCGGCCCGGAGGTTCTGGAGGGGGGCATCGATCAGCAGCCAGTCGAGCAGGACCGGTTCTGCAGGGCTGGCGCCGAGGGGGGCGGTGGCGAGCAGCTGGGGGCTGCCCGGCGCCGGCTGACGGATCGGATTGGCCGCGATCCGCTGCAGGCGGATCTGTTGAAAGGCCCCGGGCCGCTTGACCACTTCTCCCCAGGGTCGGGCCGCCATCACCGTCAGACGGTGGCTGCCCGGCGAGAGGGGCGGCATCGTCAGGCTGGTCTGGACCACGGGCAGCGCTGGTCCGTCGTCGAGCTGGATCAGCAGGTGGGGACCCAGGCCCAGGGAACCGGCATCGACCAGCGGCCAGTCCTCCACCTGCAGCCGCAGGGTCCAGGGGCCATCCGGAAGCGAGGCCCCATCGGCGGGTTCGAGAATCGACAGCCGGGGCTGGCGCTGCGCCAGGGCTTCGCCGAGCTGCTGCACGGCGATCGGTGCTGAGACCTCTTGCAGGCCGCTTGCTGCCCCGGGAGATGTCGGGTCGGTCGGCCGGGCTCGGGAGGCCGCGCTGCTGGCATCACCGCGGCCGGGCAGGGTCCAGGCGAGGGCCGCCCCCCCCAGGGGCGGTCCGCCGCCCACCACTAGAATGATGCTGATGGCCAGGCCGAGGCCGCCAGCCAGAAAACGTCGCCAGGCCCCTGGCAGGGCCGCGCGAAGGACGCGGTTGGAAGGATCCGGGGGGATCTGCCGCCGTTGCGCTTCCTGGCTACCGCCGCCGTTCAAGGGCTTCTCCTGCGTCACAGCCATGGGTGTGGTGGCATTCTGCTGCGCCGCCCGCCGCCGGTCGGCCGGGGGCTCCAACATCGCCCGTCACGAAAAATCAGGCGGCAGTAATGCTATGCAACTGGGCATTAATCGGGCGGCTTGAATGTGAAAGACCTCCCGTCAGACCCCAGTGTCAGCCTTGAAACCGTAGGGATTGAACCTTTGTAACTGGGGACCGAATCCGCTTGATTTCGGCCTCTATACTTCCGCCAGCGGTCCCCTTTCGGGGCCCAAAGCTCCAGTCGTGACAAGGGTTCTGCCCTTGTCCGCCTGGCGCCCGTGGCTCGGCGGTCGGCGTCCTGCGCCCTCCCCTGCCACGGGGTCCCATCGGTGACAGCGGATTCCACTGCCGTCGCCGCAGGGGTGGACCTCCACCTCGATTCCGTCCCTCGAGGAACCTCTCGATGACCATCAGCCCACCAG
>JBMSXZ010000074.1:0-13112 GCA_049426205.1 Cyanobium sp. | reverse complement strand
GCTCATGGGCTACAGAGCAAACGAACGGGGCAAGTTGTCCGAGGATTTCGTTGCCTGTTCCGTGCTCCCCTGCAGCCATCCCCGATGCCAAAGCCCTGCTTCGCTCTGGCAAGCTCAGATGCTGTTCAGATGCCTGGATGATTGGCGCTGCAGGTTAATCAGGGAATCCCAAGGTTGGTGCATCACCATTCGGCTCCAATCGGCTGACTTTCGCCTGGGTGGACACGGCTAAGTTCAGCTTGAATGGTGCATAGCCGATCCACGCCCGGCTGCGGCCCGGCTTGAGCCGCTTGCCACTGTGGTGGTCCGGAGGTTCCTTGAGGGCATAACCTCGATTCTGTCCACAGGCCCCATCCCTGCCTTTTCTGTCATTTCCTTCCTCGCGATGGACCAGCGCCGCGATCCCTGGGCTCCTTTCCGCTTCTGGGTGGCCCTGACAATCGCTGCCTTCGCACTGCGGGCCGTGTCGCTCACCAGTCCCCTGGCCCCGCTGCGACGGCTGGCGGACATCCCCGGCTGGGTGCTGTTGCTGATGGTCTTGGCGGCCCTGCTGCTGGCCGCTGCGGCCCTGCTGTTCCCCGGACGGATCGAGCCCTGGCGGGAGGGGGAGCCGGGGCTGTGGGCTGAGATCAGCGCCGACTGGCGCCATCGCTGGCGGCGGCTGCGTGGCACCAGGCAGCGGGGCAAGCCGACCGTGGGCGCTGCGGGGCTCCCGCGACACGCTCCCCGTGAGCCCAATTCAGCGGCGGACCAGCTCCGATGACAGCCGATGCCCGGCTGGTGCTCCGCCACGCCCCTGCCAAGGTGGCGCCCCTCGATCGCGACAGGCCTCTGACGATCGGCCAGGCCGCCGGCAACCGTCTCTGCCTGCCCAGCCTGGCTGGGGTCGCTGCTCATCACGCCGTGGTGCGCCATTCCCAGCGCCATGGCTGGATCGTCTGCGACTGGCAGAGCGGCGCTGCGGGCACCTGGCTGGAGGGCCAGAGGATTCGCCGCTGCCGACCGCTCGGCGATGGCGATGAGATCCAACTGGGTCGCGATGGGCCGGTGTTGGTGTTTCAGCTCTCCGCCATGGCCGCCGCCGCGCCCCCCGCCCCGGGGCATCCCGCGGCCGCTGCCATCGCCCAGCCATCGCCCAGCCATTGCCCCGAGCCGCACCACCCGACCGGCAGCGCCTCTCCTGCGCCCAGTCCGCCCCGGGTGATCACCCTGGCAGGCAGGCCCATCCCCCTGGAGCGGATCCGCTCAGCCCAGGTGCGCAGCCGCCCCCGCCATCCCCACAGCTTCAGTTGGTGGTTGCTGGCCTGCCTGGGGGTGTTGGTGCTGCTGCCCTGGCCCTGGCTGTTCTGGCCCTTGGAAACCCTCGCCCTGGGCGCCTGGATCGTGCTGGGCTCGCGCAAGGAGCACACTTTGATGGTCACCATGGCGGACGGCATGGCGCTCCGCCACGGCTTTGCCAACCGGATCACTGCCCTGAGCCATCGCAACGGCATCCGCAAGGCGATCGGTCAAAGCCTGGAGAGCCCATGAACGGATTGCTGCGCGATGGCACAAGCCTCGAATTCAGCGCCACAGCCTCGCCGGTGCAGGTGATCCAGCTGCTTGGCAGCGGCGGCCAGGGCCAGGTGTTCAAGGTGACCTACGCCGGTGAGGCGATGGCCCTGAAGTGGTACTTCCCAAGCTGTCTGAGCCGTGATCCTGGCCTCAAGGATCGGTTGTGGCAATGCAGCCGCAGCGCTGAGCCCAATGCCAGTTTTCTGTGGCCGATTCTTGTGCTTGATCCAACGCCGAAATGCCGCAGCGCCTTGGCACTGCCGGAGCAAAGTTTCGGCTATCTGATGAAGCTCAGGCCACCGGCCTACGGAGCGGCGGTGGAGCACATAGCCGGCAGAATGGAGATCAGTCTGCGCCAGATGTTGCGGGCTTGTTTTCACCTCGCCGAGGCTTTTCACGCCTTGCACAGCAAGGGCCTCTGCTACAAGGACATCTCCCTGGGCAACCTCTTCCTCGATCCCGGCAGCGGTCGCATCCTGATCTGCGACAACGACAACGTTGATGTCAATGGCGGCGCCCTTGGCTCCGTCAACGGCACCCCGGGGTTCATGGCACCAGAGGTGCTGCTTGGCCGCAGTCGCCCGAGCACCAGCAGCGATCTGTTCTCCCTGGCGGTATTGCTGTTCCGTTTGCTCACCCGTCACGATCCCTTTCTGGGCCGCTTGGAACTATCCATCCGCTGTCTCGATGCACCGGCGCGCCGCAGGCTGCAGGGTGAGGATCCGGTGTTCATCTTCCATCCGGACGACGACCGCAACCGGCCCGATCCTGTGGAGCACCCGGCGCCACTGCGCACCTGGCCGATCTATCCGCCCCGGTTGCAGCGGCTGCTGCAGAAGAGCCTTGGGGCCGGCGCCCGGGATCCCCAGCAGCGCGCCTATACCGGCGAGTGGCTGAAGGCCCTCAGCCGTTGCCTCGATCAGCAGGCCTGCTGCCCCCACTGCGGTCAGGAGGTGTTCCCTGAGCCTGGCGAAGCGGGTCGCTGCTGGGATTGCGGCGGCCGTTTCGCCGCCCCGCCGCGGTTGCAGGCTGCGGCCGGGGTGGTGCTGGCCCAGCCGCAGAACACGTTGCACCGCCACCATTTCGATCCGCTGGCAGCCGAGCGGATCGAGGAGCCGCTGGGCCGGATCGAGGTCCATCCCCAGCAGCCGGCCGTCCACGGGCTGATGAACCTCAGCGATCAGCCCTGGACCGCTGAGCTGGCCAGCGGCGAATCGCTCCGGGTGGAGCCCGGCAGGCGCTGCAATCTGGCCCACCTGCAGCGGCTTCACACCCGCCTGGGCACGGTGCAGCTTGTGCGCTGACACCCTCCGCGCCCGCCAGTCCTGCCCGCTGGTGCTGACCGCTCGCTCAGCGATCCCCACGGCGGACAAGGATGGGGCGAGTCTCCAGGCCAGAGCCGCGACCCTGCCGCCCAGGCTCGATCACCCATCCCCCTCGCTGCCCGCCCGATCCGTCCCCTGGTCTTCTCAGATGCCGTTCCCCGATGTCCGGCTCAGCCGCCGTCCGCTTCACATCATCTACCTCTGCGACTGCTCGGGCTCGATGCTGGCGAGCGGCAAGCTCCAGGCCCTCAACCAGGCGATTCGCCAGTCGCTGCCGGCGATGGTCGAGGTGGCCCAGGCCAACCCCGAAGCCCGGATCCTGGTGCGGGTGGTGAGCTTCGCCAGCGAGGCCCACTGGCACCTGGCCACCCCCACGCCGGTGGAGGAGGTGGCAGGGCAATGGACTGATCTGCAGGCCGGGGGCATGACGGCGATGGGGGAGGCCCTGACGCTGGTGGCGGCGGCGCTGCGCACCCCGCCGATGGAGCAGCGGGCGCTGCCGCCGGTTCTGGTGCTGATCTCCGATGGCGCCCCCACCGATTCACTCGAGCAGGGGCTGGCGACCCTGATGCGCGAGCCCTGGGCTCGCAAGGCCGTGCGCCTGGCGATCGCCATCGGCCACGACGCCGACCTCGAGATCCTGCAGCAGTTCATTGGTCCTGCTGAGGGCATCGGTGCCAGGGCAGAGTCGGCCGGAGGCCTGGGGCCGGACGGGGATCGGCTGCCTGGTCAGCCGCGGCTGAGGCCCGGCCGGCGGCCGCTGCAAGCCAATGACAGCGCCACCCTGGCCCGCTACATCCAGTGGGCTTCCACCGCGGTGGTGGGGGCCGCATCCCAGCCGCGCAGCCAGATCGGCCCCGGCGCGATCAGCGATCCGGTTCCCCTCCCTGATTTGCCCCCAACCCAGCTCGATCCCAACGATCCGAGCATGATTGTGTGGTGACCCCAACTCCCTCGGGCTGGCAGCCGTCGCGCCTGGTGAGCCGCACAGGCGCCGCCCATCAGCGTCGCGGTGCCGCCTGCCAGGACGCCTGTGGCTGGTTGGGCTGCCGCGACGGCGACGGTGCGGCAGTGCAGGTGCTGGCGGTGTCGGATGGCCATGGTGGGAGCCGCTATCGGCGCAGCGATGCCGGCAGCCGACTGGCTTGCGCGGTGGCGCTTGGGGAGGCGGCCCGGTGCTTGGCGGCGGCATCCACAGCCGATCCCGCGGCGGCGGGCAGCGGCGCGGCGGATTGGGCCGATTGGTTCGCGCGGCTGCTGCCGGCGCGGATCCTGCCCGCCTGGCGGCAGGCGGTGAAGGAGCACCGCCGGCAGCTGGCGGACGGGGCAGACGCGCAGGGTGAGGAGGAGGATCCGCTGCTCGCCTACGGCGCCACCCTGGGCCTGCTGGTGCTCACCCCCCGCTGGTGGGGATACACCGGCCTGGGCGACTGGGATCTGGTGCGGGTGAAGGGACCGGACAACGGCAAGGGTCGGAGGGGGGAGGAGGGCGGCTCCGCTGAGCTGCTGAGCGAGGAGGCGGCCCTCGAGGGCGGCGGTGAGGCCACCTTCAGCCTCTGCCTGCGGGACGCCGAGCAGCGGTTCGCCCCCCGCAGCGGCCTGCATCGGCTCGATCCGGCCCAGGCCCCGTTCCAGCTGCTCCTCTGCACCGACGGCATCCGCAAGTCGTGCGGCTGCGATGGCGACTTCCTCACCCTTGCCTGCCACCTGGCGGCGCTGCCTGCCGGCCTGCAGCCCGATCACGATCCGGCGTTGGCGGAGGCCCTCGATCACATCAGCCGCGAGGGCAGCGGGGATGATGTCAGCGCAGTGATCGGCAGCTGGGGCCCCCTCACCGGCGAGATGAACCGATCGCCCCTCACTGGCAGGGGCGGGCCGCTGATCATCCAGCCCCCTCCGCCTGGCACGCCAACGCCAGAGGTCATCGAGGCGGGGGGAGCGCTGCAACCGCCGCCGGGCGATGGGGTGGCGGCGCTGCAGGACACGTTGCAGGCAGCACTGCTGCCGCAGGAATCGGCAGCTGGGCCCTCGCTGCGGGAGAGCGGTGTGCGGCGAGCACAGCGGGGCGAGGGATTGGGCGAGGCCCCTGATCCGCTGAGCGCGGGGGCGGATCGCAGCGCATCCTCGGGCACCTGGAGCCGCTGGCTGTTGGCGGCCCTGGTTCTGCTCGGGCTCACGGCCGCTTGCGGCGCCCTGCTCGCCTGGTGGCAGAAAACGGGTCCCTTCGCAGCGGCCCCTGAGCCGCCCCTGCTGACGGCCGAGCAGCGCTCGGCGCTGCGGCGCCAGGTGGAGGAGCTGTGCGGGGCGACCCTCAACCCCCAGCTGTCGCCGGCTGCCGGCCAGAACGAGCGGATCCGGGCCACCCTCAACCAACGCCGAAGCACCTTCGCTGAACTGGCGGTCATGACGCCAGCTCAGATCGCGGAGGCCAAGGCTGACCTGCTGCAACGCGATCCGCTCACCGCCCTGATCACCCTCAGCCGGCTGGCCCCACCAGCCGTGCCGTCGCTCAGGCAGCCGAGCTCGGCCGACGGGATCAACCCGAGTGGAGATGGAGCGTTGGGGGCTGCCCATGGCCGCCCCTCGCCTGCTGGCGCCGCAGAGGCCGGGCCTGCCGCCGCAGGAGCTCCAGCAGCGGGCGCTGCGACTGCAGCAGCCACGGACGCGCTGGCCGGCCTGCCGATCTGTCCGGAGCTGCAACGGGGGCTGGCGGAACAGTGGGCGCACCAGCAGCCATGGGCGAGCACCAAGGCCAAGGGCGCGGTGACCCTGTCGCGATGACCCTGTCGCGATGAGAGGCTCCGAATGCGGTCCAAGGCCGGGGCGTGGCCAGGCAAACTCAAGGGGCAGCAGCTGCCCTGATCCCCAGGTTCGGGCTTGTCACCATCCAATGCGGCTGCTGCTGCGACAGCCATGACCCCCTACGACCTTGGCCAACAGCTCCGGGCTCTGATCCAGAGGGAGCACCGCGAGGGCAGGCCGTGCGAACCGCAACGGCTGCTGGCCGTGGTGGGTGATCTCTGCGGAGCCAGCCATGCCGAGCTGGTCGAGCCGCTGCGCCAACTGATCCTTTCGGCCGCTTTCGCCAGCGCCGCCCAGCAGGATCCGCCCCTGGCAGACGCGCGCCTGCTGTCGAGGCTTGAGAGCGAACTGGCGCTGATCTACGCGGCCCCGGTCTGCAACCGGGTGCAACCGGTGCTTGAGGGTCTGCTGGGCCTGGCGCCGGGGTCTTCCCGCCTCTCCCAGGCGCCCAGCGGGGCGCCGCTGCAGCCGGCGGTCGTCCCGCAGGCACCGGCCGCCCCACGATCGCTTGGCCTCAACAGCGCCCTGCTGCTGCTCTGCGGCTTGCTGCTTCTGGCCCTTGTCGGCCTCGCCGGCCTTTGGCTGGGCCAGCGCCAGCGGATCGCGGTGCCGCTGCCCTCCGAACCGTCCTCCCCAGCTGGCGGTGACCTGCCCCCCGCTCCGCAATCTTCTGAACGCAGCTCCCCTCCCCCCCCTGTCGCCGCGCCTGAGGATGCCAGTCCCCCCGCCCCAGCCCTGCCCCAACCCCAGGACACAACCGCCATGCGGCAGGCAGCCTCACCAGCCGCCGAAGCGGAGGCCCAGGGCCGGGCGATCGCCGCTGCGCAGCAGCTGGTGGAGGCCCTGGCCCGCAAGGATTTCAGCGCTGCCCAGCCGTTGATTGGCAGCGGCGCCAGCGATCAGTTCGAGGCCGGCTTCTACAGCCAGTTCGCGGACGTCAGCGTCGGCGATCTGCGCGTCACCGGTCAGCGGGGCTCGCTGGTGAGCCTGGAGGGGGTGATGGTGTTCCGCTGGAGCGATGGCAGCCGCCAGGTGGAAAGCCGCAGCTTCAGCGTCGACACCGGCAGCGATCCGCCGCGGATCGTGGCCAGCGCCTTCGGTCGGGTGTTGACGCCGCGCTGAAAAGGCCAGCTCTGCCGAGCGGACTGTGGCGACTTATTTGTAGCAGGACAGGCAGATTCCCGTCGCTCCTGGCGCTGCCTGCCGGCCAGACTCACCAGAGGCAGCATGGTTTCCGGCAGCCCTTAGACCTAAGCTCATCGAAGCTATTCGTGCAGGCTGGGCGCCCGCCCATGACCATGACCTGGGCCGCCGCATCGCCGGCCTCATCGCCCACCAGGGCGGAGCGGACTATCTCGCCGCACCGCTGATCGGCCAGGTGCAGGATCTGCTGGGGCAGGACACCACCCTGCTGGGCCCCCTGCGGGATCTGCTGCAGCGGCCCGGCTTCCGCCGCCTGTTCGCCGAAGCTCAGCGCTCGGTGCAGATCGGTGGCCGCGATGCTCTGGTGCAGGACCTCTCGACCTTGTACCACCCGGCCGTGGTGGACAGGCTCAGCGCTTTGATCGACGGCTGCCTCGGCCTGCCTGCCAGATCCCATTCCGCCCCCCCTCCACCGCCAGCTCCCCCTCCTCCACCGCCAGGTCCTCCACCAGCTGCTGCGCAGGAGCCACCGTCCCAGGCCGCACCTCCCCCAGCGTCCGTCTACCCCAGCCAGCCCTACGTCGCCCCCTATCCGCCTCACCCCTACCCAGCCCCGGCCCCCGTCTCCGCCCCGCCGGCCGCCACAGGAGCGGTCACGATCCTGCTCTCGGTGGCGGCCTCACTGCTGGCGGCGGCTGTGCTGCTTGGCCTTGGTTGGCTGATCGTCCAAAACCGGCCTGTGGTGGCCCCGAAAGCGATCGGCAGCGGCAACACCCCGACGCGCTCCTCCAGCACACCGCCGCCAGCGCCGCCATCGCCGCCAGCGCCAGTCCCCGCCGAGGAGGCCACGACCAAGGCCACCAGCGAACAGGCCATCCCTGAGGGCGTCTGGGGCTCTGCCTCCGCCTACAAGTTCGGCCAACTCCCCGGCGGCGATTACCCCCACAGCTGCGCCTTCTCCGAAACCGACCCCAGCGGCCGGGTCACCACCGCCAACAAGGGGACCCTCGAATACTGGGCCTGCCGCGATGTCGGCGGCGCCCCCGAATCCGGCTACCGGGTGGTCTGGGCCGACGGCAAGGAAACCACCTACACCTTCGGCCCAAACGGGGTCGGAACGGTCGTGGGCACCAACGGCAGCAGCTATCAGATGCGCTGGAGCAATGACAGCCACCGGGGCAAGGACATCGTGGTGATCAACCATCAGGACGGGGCGATCAGCTGGATCCCCGGCCACATCGGTTCCCCCGGCGAGTGAGAGCCGCCCAGCCGCTCACCGACCAGCAGGCCTGCGCTCTGGGGGAGGCCGTGGCCCGGTGTCTGCCCCCTGGCGAGGGCGATCCGCAGCGGCTGGCTCAGGCCGCCGCCCGCGCCCTCACGCCATTGCTGGCCGACGGCGACGGTTCAGCCAGAACCGGCCCTGCGGCAGGCTCCGCAGCAGGGCCAGCGGCCATCCAAATGGCCCTGAACCAGCTGGTGCAGATGCCGGAATTCGGCCGCTTTCTGGCGGCAGCCGTTCCCTCCGCACAGACCGCGGTGCAGGCCCCCCCGGCCGCATCCCCCGGCGGCGATCCCACCCGCCAGCGGCTGTTCGAATCCTGCCGCAGCACCTTCGCGTTGGAGCTGCTCAGCCCACTGCTGGCCTTCAGCGACGGCTGCCGCGCTGCCCTTGCGGCCCGTGCCGCCTCCGGGATCCTGGCGCCGCAACGCAGCCTTCGCTGGCGGCGGCTGGTGCCGGTGGCCCTGGCGATCGGCGCCTTCCTGGGGGGCGGCTGGCTGGGCTGGCGGCTGCTGGAGCCCATGCTCCGCAAGCCCGAGCAGAAGCTGCTCGAGGGCCTGTGGTGGCAGCCCCTTCCCCCAGCGGCCCCTCGACCCGTGCCCAGCTCCGCTGCCGGCTCCGACGCGCCCAACCGGCCGCTGCCCCCCGTGCAGCCTCGGGCCGCCGGCAGCGTCGCCATGGCCTGCCTAAGCGGCGGCAGCGCCGAGATTGCGGCACCGGCCGATCCCTCCAACTACGACCGCCGCGACAGCGTGAACTGGCGGGGGGAGCCGGTGCCGAACCGGCCCCAGCTGATCGTGCTGCACGAGACGGTGGTGGATGAGCGCAGGTCCCTGGCCCTGTTTCAACGGCCCCACAGCGACGACGCCTCCCAGGTCAGTTATCACGTGCTGATCGGCCGCGACGGCAGGCGGATCAGGGTGGTCGATGACAGCCAGCGGGCCTTCGGGGCGGGCGATTCCGCCTTCGGCGCGCTGACGGTGCAGCTGAAGCCAGACGTGCCGGCCTCGGTGAACAACATCGCCCTGCATGTCAGCCTGGTGTCGCCAGCGGATGGGGCCGACGGCGAGGGACGGGAACACTCGGGCTACAGCGAGGCCCAGTACCGCAGTCTGGCGACTCAGATCGCCCTCTGGCAGAACCTTTACGGCATCGGCAACGACCATGTGGTGACCCACCAGCAGGTGGACCGCAGCGGCACCCGCCGCGATCCGCGCAGCCTCGACTGGCGGACCCTCAGCAGCTCGCTGCAGCAGCGCCTGCTCGCCTGCGGCGGCGCCCGTGCCCAGCTGCCCTGATAGGGGTCGCGCACCTCCAGGGGATGGGCTCGTCCCGGGTTGAGGGCGCTGGATCGGCCATCGGTCGCAGCTTCGGGCCCGGCGATTCAAAGGGCGGAGCTCCACCCCATAGCCTGAAGCCCCGGCCATCTGCGGCGATGCCCCTGCAACTGCTGCTCGACAGCGCCGATCCCGCCCAGTGGCACCGCTGGCTGCCGAGCGGCCTGTTCCGCGGTGTGACCACCAACCCCACCCTGCTGCGACGGGTGGGCCAACCCTGCACCCTGGAGCAGCTCCGCCTGCTGGCCGCCGAGGCCCTGGCGTTGGGTGCGGGGGAGCTCCACCTGCAGGCCTGGGGGGCTGATGTCGAGGCCGCCACCGCCTGCGGCATGGCCTTGGCGGCGATCGATCCGGAGCGGGTGCTGGTCAAGGTGCCTGTGAGCATCCAGGGGGCCGAAACCGCCCGGCGGCTGATGGCCGCCGGCCTGGCCGTGACCTTCACGGCTTGCTACGAGGTGCCCCAGGTGTTGATCGCCGCGGCCCTCGGCGCCCGCTACATCGCCCCTTACCTGGGCCGGATCAGTGATGGGGGCCGCGACGGCATCGCCACGCTGTCGACGATGCAGCGCTGCCTCGACGGTGTGAGTTCCAGCACCCGCCTGCTGGTGGCCAGCCTGCGGGAACCGGCTGAGCTGGCGTCTCTTGCCGCCGCGGGCCTCAACACCTTCACGATCAGTCCGGCACTGGCGGAAGCCCTGTTCCGCTGCGAAGCAACCAGCGCGGCGGCGGCGCAGTTTGAGATCGACGCGGCGGAGTAACAGCGGCGCCGATCAGAACAGCGCGATGGGCAGAAAAGCGATGGGCCGGTCAGCGCCGCTGCCAGGGGTCGCCAGCCCGATCGCGCCGATCGCTCCGCATCAAGAAAGCCCCGGCACCGGCAGACCCGGAACCGAGGCTGTCTTTGTCCCGCTGGACAGGGGGTGCGGTGCCGCGGGCAGGCGGCGCCAGGGATCAGGCGGTCCCGCAGAAGGTGATGTCGGGGAACTTGAGCTTGGCTTCATCGAGGGACTTGCCGCGACCCTCCTCCTGCCAGTAGTTGATCACCTCGGTGGCCTTGTTGAGGATTTCGACGCGCTCGTTGTCGGTGATCCAGCTCTTGCCTTCGAGCTCGCTCTTGAGGGTTTCCCAGGCGTCTTCCCGGGGCCAGAAGAAATAGGCGGTGAGGGGGCTGGGGCCGCCGCCCACGATCTGATCCACGGCCAGGGCGACGTTGTCGGGGAGCCAGAGGATCTTGAGGAGGAAGCGGCCCTCATCGGCCTTGGGGGTGTAACCGGAGGGAACGCCGTCTTCGTCGATGGTGGCGGTGGCCAGGGCAGCGCTGCCGCCCCGCATCACCGGACGCCCCTGAACCGGCGCGGGGGCGGGCTCGCCGGCGACCGCTCCGAGCTCCTCCGCATCCCCGAGCTCGGCGAGTTCCGCCGCCGCGGGTCCGGCTTCCGTCGTCGACACGCTCATGGTCTCGGTGCTCAAGGGGTTATGGGGCAAACAGCTATCTTACAAGCCGAGCCGACCCGGCACCTCTGGATCCGCGCGCCGTCCTGCTGTTCGACATCGATGGCGTGATCCGCGATGTGGGCGGCAGCTATCGCCGCGCCATCGTCGAGACGGTGCACCATTACAGCGGCTGGCGCCCCGATCCGGCCGCGATCGACGCCCTCAAGGGCGAGGGCTGCTGGAACAACGACTGGGAGGCCTCCCTGGAGCTGCTGCGGCGCCACGGCGCTGGCGGCGGCGACGGGCCCGGGGCGGGGCTGAGCCCGGAGGCGCTGCCGAGCCTGGAGGCGCTGGCGGCGGTGTTCGGCGGGTTCTATTTCGGCGGCGATCCCGAGGGCGATCCGGCCGGCTGGAGGGGCTTCATCGGCGCCGAGCCGCTGCTGGTGGAGCGTCAATTCTTCACTGAACTCAACCAGCGCGGCATCGCCTGGGGGTTCGTGAGCGGAGCGGAGCCGCCCTCGGCGCGGTTCGTGCTGGAGCGGCGCCTGGCCCTGCTCGATCCGCCCCTGATCGCCATGGGCGACGCCCCCGACAAACCGGACCCGAGCGGCCTGCTGCAGCTGGCGGAGGCGATCTGCCGCCGTCACGGGGGCCCGGGTCTGGGTCCGGAGGGTCCGCCGGTGGCTTACCTGGGCGACACCGTGGCCGATGTGACAACGGTGCAGCGGGCCCGCCAGCGGCTGCCGCAGCAGCGCTTCTGGAGCCTGGCGGTGGCGCCGCCCCACCTGCACGGCCCGGAGGCCGGCGAGCGGCGGGAGCGCTACGAAGAGCAGCTGCGGCAGGCCGGCGCCGATCGGATCCTCCCCCACACCACGGCCGCGGCGGACGTGCTGGTGGAGCTGCTGGCCAGCGCCTGAGCCTGAGCCCTGAGCCCGCGCCATCGGCGGCGGCAGGAACCCGGATGGGGCCCGGATGGGGCCCCACGTATCGTGGGCGCCACCGCAACGCTTCCGGCCATGACCTTCCAGGCCCTGCGCACCGTGGCGCTCCAGCTCGAGCCGGGCAGCGACGTGCGCCTGAGCCTGGAGCAACTCGGGCGGGAGCAGGGGGCGAACGGCTTTGTGCTGAGCGTGGTGGGCAACCTCTCCCAGGCGGCCTTCCAGTGCCCGGGCCAACCCCAGCCCACGCTGCTCAGCGGTGTGTTGGAGATCATCACCCTGCAGGGCACGGTCGGCCCCCAGGGGGTGCATCTGCACCTGAGCCTCTCCGACAGCCACTGCCAGGTGTGGGGCGGCCATCTGGAGCCCGGGGCGCTGGTGCACAGCGTCTGCGAGCTGCTGGTGGGCTTCCTGGCGCCGGCGGCGGTGGAGTCCGGGGGGGCGGGGCAGACGGCCGCGGCGCCAGGCCCGGGTGCATCGCGATCGGCGGCCCGCCGGGCTGGGGCGATGGCGGCTCGGGCCGGCGCCACGGCCCGGGCGATGGCGGCCCGTTCCGCGGCCCATGGCGGCTCGGCCGCTGATCAGAAGCCGCGGGTGGAGGTGGGGGTGCTGGCCGGTTGCCCCTGGTCGGCCAGGGCCCTGCGCCTGCTGCGCACCCTCGGCATCCCCTATGCGCTGGTCGAACCCCGGCCGGGAGCGAGCGTGCCCCAGATCACGATCGACGGGGTGGCGATCGGCGGCTATGACGCCCTGGTGGACCTGCACGGCAAGGGTGACCTGCAGGGGTTGCGGCAGCTGTAGGCGCTGGCGATCCGGGGGCGGGCTGCGTTTCGGCGGGCGGGCTCCTGACGGGCTGGGTCCGGGGCAGAGCAGGCCGCCCGCGCCTGTCGGCAGGACAGCGGCAGGCTGGTGGCTGGGATGCCTTCAGCGCAGGGCAAACACCAGCAGGTCGGTGTCGGGTTCCAGGGCCCGGAGGCTGGCGTTCTGGCCGGGACCCAGGGGGGCAAACCCGAGGCCATCGCCGGCCCTGAGGATGCCCTCGATCGGCCGGTCCTCCCGATCGCCCTGGCCTGCGCCCTGCTCGTCGCCCCTGGCCTCGAAGCGAATCGCCAGGCTGCCGGCGATCACCTGAATCCAGCCGTGGGCGCCGGCAGCGGCGGGCAGGTCGAGGGGGGTGGCCAGGGGGGGGCGAGATCGCCAGAGCCGCACCGGCCGCTGGATCGCCAGGGCGCCGTCTGCACCATTAGTCCATAGTGGAGGAAACACAACCATCCTACCAGTTTTTGGGAGAATTGTCATG
>JBMSXZ010000073.1:0-13144 GCA_049426205.1 Cyanobium sp. | reverse complement strand
GGGGGGGGGGCGGCGCCGCCACGCCACCCTCCCGCCGCCGGGCCGCCGCCACCAGACGCTGGGCCAGGGGCGAGGCGGGGGCGGTGAGCAGGCTGTGGCTGGGGGCCTCCTCCACCAGCCGGCCCTGATCGAGCACGGCGATCCGCTCGCACCAGCGGCCGGCCATGGCCAGATCGTGGCTGATCAGCAGCATGGCGCTGCCGGCCTCGGCGCAGAGGCCGGCCAGCTCCGCCATCACCTGGTTGGCCACCGCCACATCGAGGCTGGTCGTGGGTTCATCGGCGATCACCAGGGGCGGGCTCAGGGCCAGGGCCAGGGCGATCGCCAGCCGCTGGCGCATGCCGCCGCTGAACTCATGGGGATAGCTGCCGTAGCGGCCCGGATCGATCCCCACCCGTTGCAGCAGCGCCTCGACCCGCTGCCGCCGTTGGCGGGCGGCGCTGGTGCCTGGGCTGGTCATCCCGCCGCGGGCACCGGCGGGCGGCACCCCGTCGTGGTGGGCGGCGAGGGTGTCGCGCAGGTGCTCACCGATCGTCAGCAGGGGGTTGAGGCGGGTCATCGGGTCCTGGAACACCAGACCCACGGCCTCGCCCCGCAGCCGCCGCAGGGCGGCGCGGCTGAGCTGGCGCGGATCGCGGCCGGCGAGCCGCAGCTCACCGCTGCAGAGGCTTCCGGGCGGCAGCAGCTGCAGAGCCGTGCGCGCCACCGTGCTCTTGCCACAGCCGGAGGGTCCCACCAGGGCCAGGCGTTCGCCGGGGCGGAGGCGGAGGTCGAGGCCATCGAGGGTGGGCTGGCTGGCGCCGGGGTAGCGGACCCGCACCTGCTTGAGCAGCAGCACCGGCTCGGCGGCATCCGGGGCCGGCTGCGGTGGCTGACCTGCGGCGATCGGAGGGGACAGGTCCATGGCTGGGGTCCTGGAGCCGGGCTCCCCAGCTTGGCTGGCGGCCGCCAGCGGCGCCTGCCGGGATGCGCGGCCGGCGGCCGGCAGCGCATCCCGAGGGGACCTGGCGGAAGCTCTGGTCTGAGTCCCCGGGGTTGCGGGGTTGACCCAGGGCGCGGTTTGGGGCGGCCCCGGGAAGCCGCTGCAGCAATCCAGGGTTCTGCCTACTATTGATGTTGTTGCCGAAACGGATGCTCCGCTCGGTTCCCGACGCGTCATCCCCTGCGATGACCGGGCCCAGGGTCGGTCCCTCCGTGGTGGCACAACCGGATCGCGTGGGCCAGGTCCCGACTACGGCTGATTCTTCGGGGCTCGCCCCTGAATGGCTCGGGTTTGGAGCTGACGGAGAGGCGGAGCCAGCACCCCAGCCCGCCATGGTCCCCGGCGGAGCCCCCCCATCGGGCCGCGACGTCGCTGGCGACGCCACCCATCCCGTTCGCGCAGCACCGAGGCCCGGCAGCGCGACCACCGCCCCAGCCCCATCTGCCAGCGCCGCTGCCATTCCCCCCTCCTCCTCCAACCCCGGCTCCAACGCCGCAATCCCGGGAGGCCGCCGCATCCCCATCCACGGACCGGACGACTACGGCATCCCGCTACCGGCCTGGCTGGCCCAGTGCGTGCGGAACGTGCCCCCCGGATCCGGCGAGCTCTGCCCCACGGACACCGAGGCCCTGCTGGCCGCCGCCTTCGATTTCGCCTATCAACTGCACGACGGGCAGTTCCGGGCCAGCGGCGAGCCCTACATCATTCATCCCGTGGCGGTGGCGGACCTGCTGCGGGAGATCGGCGCCAGCGCCGCCGTGATCGCCGCCGGCTTCCTGCACGACGTGGTGGAGGACACCCAGGTCACCCCCGAGGACATCGAGGACCACTTCGGCGCTGAGGTGCGGGCCCTGGTTGAAGGCGTGACCAAGCTGGGCGGCATCCATTTCACCAACAAAACCGAGGCCCAGGCCGAGAATCTGCGGCGGATGTTCCTGGCAATGGCCAGCGACATTCGGGTGGTGCTGGTGAAACTGGCGGACAGGCTGCACAACATGCGCACCCTCTCGGCCCTCAAGCCGGAGAAGCAGCAGCGGATCGCCCGCGAAACCCGCGAGATCTACGCCCCCCTGGCCAATCGCCTCGGCATCGGCCGTTTCAAGTGGGAGCTCGAAGACCTCGCCTTCAAGATCCTCGAACCGGAGGCCTTCCGGGAGGTGCAGCAACAGGTGGCCACCAAGCGCAGCGAACGGGAGCAGCGGCTCGGGGTCACGGTGCAGCTGCTGCGCGACCGGCTGGCGGAGGTGGGACTGGCCCATTGCGATGTCAGCGGGCGGCCGAAACATCTCTATGGCATCTGGCACAAGATGCAGCGTCAGCAGAAGGCGTTCCACGAGATCTACGATGTGGCGGCGCTGCGCATCCTCTGCCCCAATCTGGAGAGCTGTTACCGCGCCCTGGCGGTTGTCCACGACACGTTCCGGCCGATCCCAGGGCGGTTCAAGGACTACATCGGCCTGCCCAAGCCCAACGGTTATCAGTCGCTGCACACCGCCGTGATCGGCCGGCACCGGCCGGTGGAGGTGCAGATCCGCACTGGCGAGATGCACCAGGTGGCCGAATACGGCATCGCCGCCCACTGGAAATACAAGGAGGGTGGCTCGCCGGCCAGCGGCGATGCCGAGCGGTTCAACTGGCTGCGGCAGCTGCTTGAATGGCAAAAGGAGGATGCCGGCGAAGACAGCAGCGACTTCCTGCGATCCATCAAGGAAGACCTCTTTGATGAGGAGGTCTTCGTCTTCACGCCCAACGGCGATGTCGTGGGGTTGCGCAAGGGATCAACGGCGGTTGATTTTGCCTATCGCATCCATTCCGAGGTCGGCAATCACTGCCATGGCGTTCGCATCAACGACCGCCTCTACCCGCTGCCAACGCCGTTGCGTAACGGCGATTTCGTGCAGATTCTCACCTCCAAAACAGCCCATCCCAGCCTCGACTGGCTGAATTTTGTCGCCACTCCCACGGCTCGCAACCGAATCCGCCAGTGGTATAAGCGCAGCCATCGTGAGGACAACATCCAACGCGGCACCGCCATGCTCGAGCGCGAACTCGGCCGCGATGGATTTGATGCCCTGCTCAACGGCGAGGCGATGGCGCGGGTGGCGCGGCGCTGCAATCTGGTCGGCACCGAGGATCTGCTGGCGGCGATCGGCTTCGGCGGGGTCACCTTGCAGCAGGCCCTCAACAGACTGAGGGAGGAGCTGCGGCTGGCCAGCGCCGGTGAGGTGGCACCGCTGAGCAATGAGGAGCTGGCCCGTTCGGTGTCCGCCCAGGCGGAAGCCGCCACCCTGCCGGCGCAGCGGGGCGAGGCCGGCACCAGCCCGATCCTGGGCCTGGAGGGTCTGGAGTACCGGCTCGGCGGCTGCTGCTCGCCGCTTCCTGGCGAAGCGATCGTGGGCAGCGTGGCCCTGGGGAACCATGGCATCACGATCCACCGCCAGGATTGCGCCAACCTCGGCCAGGTGCCGGCCGAACGCCGCCTGCCGGTGCGCTGGAATCCCCTGGCCGACGATCTGCGTCGGCGCTACACGGTGCAGCTGCGGATCGAGGTGCTCGACCGGGTGGGGGTGCTCAAGGACATCCTGACCCGCCTTTCCGACCACCGCATCAATGTCAGCGATGCCCGGGTGCGTACCAACCCTGGCAAACCGGCCCGCATCGACCTGCGGGTCGAACTGCTCAGTGCAGCCCAGCTGCGTGACACCCTCGACCAGATCGGCTCGATGGCCGATGTGCTCGACATCGCCCGCACCGGCATTGGCTGAGGGCATCAGATCAAGGCACGCCGCAGGCGCTGGTTGAAGACGCACAGATGTCCAGGCGTACCAACACCTGAGCAGCGACGCATGATGGGCCCATAGGGTAGGCCACTTGGCGCCAGCACCCAGCATGCCAGCACCCTGCGACAGAAGACGATCCAGCGCCAGCAGTACCAGCAACAACAGAACGCGAAAGGGCACCGCCATGCTCTCGGCCGTCATGGTTTTCGGGGCAGCGCTGATCCCATCGCTGCTGCTCAGCGCACCGGCGCAGGCTGGCTGCAATCCGTTTGGATGTTCACAGTCGTCGAATGCCGAATGCAATCCTTTCGGCTGCCCCAACGCGCCATTGGGGCAATCCTGCACTCCGTTTGGCTGTCCGGCCTCACCCCAACCTGAATACGGCCAAACTGGAGGCCGCAGCACCAGCTACGACGATCCGCCGCCCCGTCGCTCCGGCAGAAGTCTTGATTCCTTGGTTTATGAGTGTGCCGGCATCCTGCAGAGCCAAACGATCGCCGCGGGATTCAGCAACCGAAGGGCGGAGAGCCTCTGCCAAGGGCTTGTGGAGTTCGAAAGCGTCACGGGATGCTCCAAGTATCTGAGGAGCAATCGTGTGCGCGAGAACTTCACGATCGACGAATCCATCCGTGTTTGCGAACGGGTTGTGCCGCGCCGCCCTTGACCTTGACCTTGACCTGGCCCTCCGCCCAGCCGCCGGGCTCGGCCCAGCCCCCGCAGGCCTGGCTGCAGCACAGCCGCAGCGGCGCCGGGTGAGGGTCCCCCCACAGGGGGCCAGCCCCGTGTCGGGCGCTACGGATCCAGCGAATCGGGGCGTCTACAAGGGCCCAACGTTCCAAACCGCGGCATCGCCGTCAGACCTCAGGGTTCACCAGCCCGTTTCCCCGGGCAGCCCCTGATCCCGTCCCCGGGCCGGCGTGCCATTCAGCGGCCCCCTGGCCAGCCCACTCCCACCCCCGATCTGCCATGACCTCCGAACAGGCCGCCCAGCTGATCGACAACACCCTCGATCTGGTGCATCAACGACTCCAGGACCTCGAAGCCCTGGCCCTGCCCCAGGAGCGCCAGGCCCTGGCCGCCGAATTCCGGGAGTGGCGCCAACCGGTGGGTGGCTCGATCGATCTGATGGTGTTCCCCGGACTCAGCAACCCCTGAGGCCCTTCAGCCGGGGGACCGCCCCTGCCGACGCTCCCGCCGGTGCAGCCACTGCCAGCAGACCAGGCCGCAGACCGCTGCGGCGACCCCACCGATCAGCAGGGACCCCAGCATCAGCCGGCTGGTGAATGACCATCCCAGCCGGCTGAGGGTCTGGGCATCGAGCTCGGCCATCCCCGGAAAGGCCGGTCCCGGCCCGAGCAGCACCACCCCGAGCTGATAGTTGATCCAGCAGATCGGCAGGGTGGTGAGCGGATTGCTGATCCAGGTGCCCGCCGCCGCCAGCAGCCGGTTGCCGCGCATCGCCGAAGCCAGGGCCACACCGAGCACGATCTGCAGCCCGAAGAACGGCAGGCAGCCGGTGAACACCCCGGCGGCCAGGCCCCGGGCCAGGGTGCTGGGGCTGCCCTCCTGGCTCCAGAGCCAGAGCACCTTGCGCCGCAGCTGTCGCCAGCGCCAGCGCAGCATCAACGCCAGACGGCCCGATCCCTGGCGATGGCGGCGGCCGGGGAGGGGAGCGATCCGGTTGGAGAGCATGACCGGAGACGGAGACTGGGAATGACGACCTGCCATCGAATCCGGTGAAGCCAACGGCACCCGAAGGGGCCCATGACCCTAGGGGAGCTGGGGGCGATCCCAGCGGTTCGGTCGCCACGATCGCGGCGGTGGCCACGGCGGTGGCGGCGGGCCAGGGCAGCGTGGCGATCGTGCGGCTCTCCGGCCCCGAGGCCGAGCCGATCGGCCGGCGCCTGTTCCGTCCCGCCGGCCGCCAGTCCTGGGAGAGCCATCGGGTGCTCTACGGCCACCTGATCGATCCGACCAGCGGCGAAAGGGTGGATGAGGCGCTGCTGCTGCTGATGCGCGCGCCCCGCAGCTTCACCCGCGAGGACGTGGTGGAGTTTCACTGCCATGGCGGCCTGGTGGTGGTGCGGCGGGTGCTGGAGCTGGTGCTTCAGGCCGGGGCGCGGCGGGCCGGACCGGGGGAGTTCAGCCAGCGGGCCTTCCTCAACGGCCGCCTCGATCTCACCCGGGCCGAGGCGATCAGCGAGCTGATCAACGCCCGCAGCCAGCGGGCCGCCCAGCTGGCCATGGCGGGGTTGGATGGCGGCCTGCAGCAACGGATCAGCGGCCTGCGGGAGCGGCTGCTCGACCAGCTGGCCGAGCTGGAGGCGCGGGTCGACTTCGAGGAGGACCTGCCCCCCCTCGATGGCGCTGCCGTGGTGGCGGAGCTGGAGGCGGTGCGGGTGGAGCTGGCCAGCCTGGTGAGCCAGTCGCGGGCGGCGGAACCGCTGCGGCGGGGCCTGCGGGTGGCGATCGTGGGCCGGCCCAATGTGGGCAAAAGCAGCCTGCTCAACCGGCTCAGCGGCCGGAACCGCGCCATCGTGACCGACCTGCCCGGCACCACCCGCGACCTGCTGGAAAGCGAGGTGGTGCTCCAGGGCGTGCCCCTCACCCTGGTCGACACCGCCGGCATCCGGGCGACGGCCGACCGGGTCGAGGCCCTGGGGATCGCCCGCAGCCAGGAGGCCCTGGCGGCGGCCGATGCGGTGGTGCTGCTCTTCGATCTGGCGACCGGCTGGACGGCGGCGGACCAGGAGCTGCGCGACAGGGTGCCCGCCGGCGCCGCCCTGCTGCTGGTGGGCAACAAGGCCGATCAGGCGGGGCTGCCCACGGGCCCGGTGGCCGCAGGGGCGGCGGCACCGGCGGCGGTGGCGATCAGCGCCCTGCACGGCGATGGCGAAGCAGCCCTGGCGGCGGCCCTGCTGGAGTGCTGCGGGGCGGCGGACTGCGAGGGGGTGGTGGCGGCGCTCAACAGCCGCCAGGCCGACCTGGCGGCCGCGGCGACGGAGGATCTGGAGCGCAGCCTGGAGGCGGCAGCCCAGGGCCTGCCCTGGGACTTCTGGACCATCGATCTGCGTGGCGCCTGCGCCCAGCTCGGGGCGATCACCGGCGAGGAGATCAGCGAGGCGGTGCTGGATCGGGTGTTCGCCCGCTTCTGCATCGGCAAGTGAGGCGGCGCGGGCGGGTCGCGGGGCCGGCGGCGATCAGGGGTGGGCGTTGGTCCCAACCATGGGGGACTGATCGCAGACCGGCCTGGCCCGGGCCCGGTCGGCGGCACTGATCCGCGGCAGGGACTGGCGGCAGATGTCGGCGAACAAGGAGCTGATCGCTGGACTATTGAAGAGGATCATCACGTTCGCTTGCCCAGGCCAGGTCTCCTGCTGCTGCTCCTGTTCGCTGAGCGGCAGGGAGAGCTGCATGGTGACCTGCACAGACACCAGCGTTTCGATCGGCACTGCCGCCAGCCCCCGTTCCATCGCCTGCTGGAACACCCGCATGCCCTGCGGGCTGACGCGGGCTTGGCTCAGCTGGCTGGTCTGCAGGTCCTTCAGCGCCTGGCGCAGGCTGTCCTGGAGGTCCTTGGGGTCGGTCGGGGCCTCGGCCGCCGCGGGGCTCCCCAGGGCCCAGGCCGGCCCAGTGACGACCGATGCCGTCAGCAGCGCAGCTGCCAAGGCCGCCCTGAGACGGTGCAGAGCGGCACAAGCTGGCGGGGCGAGCAGGGAGGCCATGACGTCAGCGGGGTGATGGTGGGTCCCCCCGATCTGGATGCGGGCCCGATCAGCTGATTCAGGGGCTGGCGCCGACGCTGTGATTAGTCGTGCGTCTATGTTGCCTGACAGCTGTCCATAAACAGATAATAGCCACCTCAATCATGAGCCAAAGTTCTACCAACACGCCTACCAACACGCCTATTGAATGGCTTGAGGGCCCATGCCTGGCCATGACCCGTCCCTGCCCATGATCCTGTCGTCCCAACCTCTGCCTGAGCGGCAGATGCGGCTGGTCCGCTGGGCCCTGCTGATCGGCTGGCTGCTGCTGATCCTCTCGCTGCTGCTGCCGGCGCTCAGCCTGCCGGAGCGGTGGCTGCCCCTTTGCCAGGACAGCCTCGCCGCACCCTGCCAGCTCCATCGCCAACCGGGCAATCGTCTGTTCTGGGGCACGGTGGTGCCGGTGGGACTGCTGCTGATCGCGGTGGTGAGCCATCAGATCTGGCGTCGCCTCTGCCCCCTGGCCTTCGTCTCCCAGCTGGCGCGCGCCCTGGGCCGCCAGCGCACCCGCCCGGGCCAGAAGGGGCGGCCGGAAGTGGTGATGGTGGAGGCCGACTCCTGGCTGGGGCGCCACCATCTGGCCCTGCAGTGGAGCCTGCTGATCGCCGGGCTCTGCCTGCGGCTGCTGGTGGTCAACGGCAGCCCGGTGGGCCTGGCGATCCTGCTGCTGACCTCGCTGGCGGCGGCGCTGCTGGTGGGCTGGGCCTGGGGGGGCAAGGCCTGGTGTCAGTACTTCTGCCCGATGGGCCCGGTGCAGATGGTGCTCACCGGCCCGCGGGGTCCCCTGGGAACCCCGGCCCATGTGGGCACCCGGTCGCGCATCACCCAGTCGATGTGCCGCACCGTCAGCGCCGACGGGCGGGAGCAGAGCGCCTGCGTGGCCTGCCAGACCCCCTGCCTGGACATCGATGCGGAGCGCTCCTTCTGGCAGACCCTGGTCGGCAAACGCAACCTGGGCTGGATCTGGTACTCCTACCCGGGCCTGATCCTGGCCTTCTTTCTGCTGATGGAGCAGGTGGGCGACGGGCTCCACCCCCCCGACAACGATCTGGGCTATCTGCACTCAGGCCTGTGGGCCTTTGATGCGGGTCTGCCGGGGCGGATCTGGCAGCCGCTCTGGCCGGCGCTGGCGATGCCGCGATTGCTGCTGCTGCCCCTGCTGCTCAGCGCGGCGGCGGCCCTGTCGGCGGTCCTGTTCCAGGGTCTGCAGGGACAGCTGAGGGCCAGCTATGAACGCCAGGGCCTGGGCCAGGCGCGGGAGCGGGCGATTCAGCACAGCCGGTTGATCGCCTCGTTTGCGGCGATCAACAGCTTCTTCTGGTTTGCCGATCCGTTGCAGGGCAGCCTGGGGCCCCAGGGCAGCCAGCTGTTGCGCTCACTGGTGATGGTGGCGTCGGCCATCGCCCTGTTCCGCAGCTGGAGCCGGGACCAGGCCACCTATCGACGCGAGAGCGCCAGTGAGAGCCTGCGCCGCCAGCTGCGGGGCCTGCCAGGCCTGGAGGCAGCCCTCGATGGCCGCACCCTCGAGGCCCTGTCGCCCCAGGAGGTGTTCACCCTGGTCAAGGCGATCCCAGCCCTGGGCCGCGAACAGTCCCGCAGGATCTACCGCGATGTGATGGCGGAGATGCTGCAGAGCGGCCGCCTGGAACGGGCTCGGGCCCTGCTCGAACTGGAAGAGCTGCGCAGCACCCTGAAGCTCGAGGATGGGGATCACCATGCTGTGGTGCGGCTGCTGGGCCAGGAGCACCCGGAGCTGCTGGAGCGCAACGGGTTGCAGCGCCAGCGCGATGAGCTGCGCCGTGAGGCGGCCAGCGAGGCGGTGGCCGAACTGCTGCGCCAGACGGGGGTCGAGGTGATCGATCGCGACCGGCTACCGGCGGTGCTGGCGGAGCGCCTGGAGCGTCTGGAAGAGGAGAGCGGCCTGGATCCGGCCCAGTGGCAGGCGGTGCTGCAGGGCTTCGGGCCGGAGGGCAGCCTGGAGCGCCAGCGGCTGATGCGCTTGCGAGCGGAGTGGATCGAGGAGGAGGGGCTGCGGGGGCGGCTGGGGGAGCTGGCGCTGACCGATGGGGTGCTGCGGCCCCTGGCCCTGGCCATGGCCCAGCGCAGCGATGGGCTGCGTGGCGAACTCGCTCGTCGTCTGGCGGCAGCAGGGCTGGAGGCCCTGCCGGGCGCGGTGCCGGCCGCCGGGACGCTGAGCGAGGCCTTGGAGCTGCTCTGGCGGGATCCCGATCCCGACACCGCCGGCTGGGCGCTGATGGTGGCCGACGAACAGGCCCCCCAGCTGGCGGCGCGCTTCCGCCAGGACGCCCGCAACGGCCTGCCGAATTCCGTCTTTCTGCAGAGCCAACGCCAGGGCCAGGGCGTTGTGGAGAGCGGCGAGCTGGCGGCGATTGCGGGAGCCAGCCTGTTCGCCGATCTGCTGCCGGAGGGGATTGTCTGGGTGAGCCGTCAGGGGCGGCTGCAGGTGCTGCAACCGGGGGAGGTGGCGATGGAAGAGGGCTCAGCCAGCCAGTTCCTGGCGATGGTGCTGCAGGGGGAGGTGCAGTTGCGCAATGTCGTTGATGGTGAGGTGGTGCTCGGTCCCGGGGAGACGGTCGGAGAGATCGGGGTGATCACCGACCAACCGCGCACCGCCACGGTCTGGGCGGGGCCGCAGGGCGCGACGCTGTTTGTGCTGCCGAGCCAGGTGTTCGAAGACCTGCTGAAACGCTCGTTCCGCTTCAATCGCAGCCTGCTCAGCTCCCTGGCCAAGCGGCTGATGGCGATCGGGTTGCCAACGATCCGCCACGGAGAGTGAGGGAGGGGCGGCCGCCGCTATGGGCCGGGCCGCCTGCGGCAGGGTCAGGAGGAACAGCTGTAGTGAGAGACACCGCCAGCGTTGAAGAATTCCTGGGGCCTGAGGCGGTTGTAGTTGGTGTCCAGCTCCTGCGGTTGATCCTGATAGGGATGGCTGAACAACGCCTGCAGCTCGCGGATCAGGCTGAACTCCCCTTGCATAGCCTGTTGATAGGCCGGTGCAATCAACCATTCACGCCAGGTGACCGCTGGGTTCACCCGTTTCATCGCGACGGCGATGGCAGAACGATCATCCGAGCGGCTGAGCTGCGCCCGCCACGCTTGCAACCACTGGGTCCATTGTGCATCGAGCAGCTCTGAACTAGGGCTGTAGAAGCTGTCCTTCAGGGCTGAGAGTTGATCGGGAAGATCAGAGAGCCGGCGAAAGAAGATGGTCATGTCGGCATTGGAACGCACCATCAGCTGCAGCAGCTCGGAGACGAGCGCTGGGTCGGGGCGGATCAGGCCGAGCTTGCTGGCCCACATCGCGTCGAGGGCCTGGTTCATGGCGGAGGCGAACCCCTCCTGAATCTGATCGAGGCTGGTCAGGGCATCGCTGTTGTCGGCCAGCAAAGGCCGGATCGAGGAGCAGAACATCTGGTAGTTGGCTTCGGCTGCGAGCGGTTGGTTGAAAAAGGAGAAATGCTCACCGCCTCCGGTCCAGGGCTGGAAGTGGGGATCAAAGCGTTCACAGAAGCCAAAGGGGCCGTAGTCGAGGGTGAAGCCAGCGGCGGCGCAGTTGTCACTGTTGAAATTGCCCTGGCAGTAGCCAACGCGGATCCAGTCGGTCACCAATGCGATCAGGCGGCTGCGAAACAAGGCGGCGAGCGCAAGGAGCTGGTGGCTGAAGTCCAGGCTCGGGTCAATGTCAGGGCGGTAGTTGCGTTCGATCAGATGGGCCACGATCATCCGCAGCTCGGACAACGCCTGCGGATGGGCCTGACGGCGGACGCGACGGGCGAACAGCTCGAGCTGACCGACGCGAAGGAAGGAGGGTGCGACCCGGGTGGTGATCGCCACCGGGTTGTTGGTGAGGATATCGGGTTCGAATGATCTGGAATTCGGGGAATACCAGGGCCTGCGGACGGTTTCGGCGAAGGAGAGATAGAGCGTCAGCGAGCGGGCACTGGGAATTCCGAGCGCATGCATGAAGTCTTGAGCGAGAAATTCACGCACGCTGGAGCGGAGCACTGCGCGGCCATCGGCCCCACGGCAGTAGGGGGTGGGACCTGCACCTTTGAGCTGCATCTCCCAGCGCCGGCCCTGGAAGACACCTTCAAACACGGAGATAGCCCGGCCGTCGCCATAGCCATTGCCCGTTCCAAATGGGCACTGTTGGGTGTATTCAGTGCCATAGATCGAGAGGGCGTAGCCGGTGGCCCAACCAAACGGTCGCATCGGCGCCTGGGCAACGCTGATGTCACCGGAGAAGAAGCGACGAAAGCTGTCGTCGTGGGCCAAGCCATCGCTGAGGCCAAGGTCCCGAAACAGGGTTTCGCTATGGGCCACATACTCCGGCTCCGGAAGCGGAGTCGGTGTCACCGGCACGTAGTGGCCGGAGAACACCTGACGGGGCCGATGATCCTGACCATCCTCCGTTGCCTGAGGATCCGGGCAAAGGGAATCAAGCAGCGAATAGTCAGCCCGCTGCGCAAACTCCGTGAACGTTGTTAGCGGCGCTGTGGTCGGCACGGGGCTCCTGGATAGCGCGGCCTGGGCTTGGCCTTGTCGCTGAGGCCAACATTATGGCGTGACTTGGTCTGGAGCAGCGGAAGCGATAGGGGAGACTTGCAGGGAGGCAGGGCTGGGGCGCTGGCGGAGCAAGATCACAAAAGCGGCGGATTGCACGAGGTCGCATCGTTGTGGAACCTGCGGGCACGCTGGTCTTAGAGCGGTGTTGTTCGGAAGACGGGACAACAGCCTTGGGCCTATCTCGTCAGAGGTACCGCTGCAGACGGGCGCGGGTGGGAGGCACCCCCAAGAGCTGAATGGTAGTCATGACCAGGCGTCAATTATCCACCAACCGCCCACGTTAATCGTACGGCCGCAGCCCCAGCCATGGCAGGGGCTGGGAGGCAGGTAACCGCCTACGTAATTGACGCGACCAGCCTTCTTAGTTGCGACCAGGCATCGGTCTTCTTCATGTGCCTTACCGATCAAGCGAACCATCCATGCAACACCAGCCCATCAATAAATCAAATATGTCGGAAAGCAGACCTGTGCTTGCATTCAACCAGGGTAGCGCTATAAATCCGTTGAATTAAACCCTGTTCATGGCAGCCACAAGACACATGGGCCAGCCAAGTCCAATTATATTTCTTAGTCACGACAGTCGTGATACGGAAATTGCCGCAGAGTTCTCTTCCCTTCTGAAACGTAGCAGCATAGGATTGCTCTCTTGCTTCTTCTCCTCAGACAACAAAGGCACAAGTGGCATAGAGTTCGGCCAAGAATGGTTCACGAAGATCAAAGACCAAATCAAGCAGTCTGTTCACCTTGTGTGTTTACTTACCAATAAAAGCGTCGGAAGACCTTGGATCCTGTTCGAGGCCGCTATTGCAAAGGGTCTGGAATCGACTCCTGTCACAGCCTTATTACTTGGGAATATATCTGCGAACGTCGGCCCGCTTGGTCATCTTCAAAACTGCCATGATGATGACGATTCGATTACAAAACTGATGCAGCAACTAATAAGACAGTCCTATCCAGAAAGCCAGCCCGATATAAATAGGGCTTGCTGAATTTCGTTTGTGGGCTTTTCCGACGCGCCAAAGGCGAATCTC
>JBMSXZ010000072.1:0-13280 GCA_049426205.1 Cyanobium sp. | reverse complement strand
GGCTACAACCTCAAGACCGCCGGCTCCCAGATCGAGATGATGAAATACGACATGGGCGGCAGTGGTGCCGTGCTCGGGGCGATGCGGGCCATCGGCCAACTCCGCCCGGAGGGGGTGGAGGTGCATGCGATCGTGGCCAGTTGCGAAAACATGGTGAGTGGCGGAGCCATTCATCCGGGCGACATCCTCACCGCCTCCAACGGCAAGACGATCGAGATCAACAACACCGACGCCGAGGGCCGGCTCACCCTGGCCGACGCCCTCGTTTATGCCGGCAAGCTCGAGCCTGATGCGATCGTCGATCTGGCCACCCTCACCGGCGCCTGTGTGATCGCGCTGGGCGAGGAGATCGCCGGCCTCTGGTCCCCCTCCGATGCGCTGGCCGAAGCCCTGCTCGGCGCCGCCAGCAGCGGCGGTGAGTCGCTGTGGCGGATGCCGCTGCGGAGCTCCTACAAAGAGGGCCTCAAGAGCCAGCTGGCCGACATGAAGAACACCGGGCCCCGCCCGGGCGGATCGATCACCGCAGCCCTCTTCTTGCAGGATTTCGTGCCCAAGGGTCTGGCCTGGGCCCACCTCGACATCGCCGGCACCGTCTGGAACGAGAAGCCCCGCGGTGCCGATGGCACCGGGGCCACGGGCTTCGGGGTGCGCACCCTGGTGCGCTGGGTGCTGGCCGGCGCCCCCGCCTGAGCCGAAACCAGACCCTTAGGTTGAGGGGGACGACGGCCCCCTGCCGATGCCCTTCCAGAAACTGCGCTGGTATCTCAAGGCCCAGATCGGCGTGCTCTTGCTGCCCGCCGGTCTCTGCCTGTTCGGCGAAGCGGTGATCCGCAAGGGGATCAAGACCTACGCGGCTCTGGCGATGACGGTGCCCCAGAAGCTGGCCGTGGTCCCTGATGCGGGGCCGTGGTTCTGGTACGGGACCCTGGGCCTGGTGCTGATCAATGCCGGGATCGGCCTGATGATCGAGAGCGGATTGCGGCGGGGATATCCGGGCTCCCCGAAACCTTGAAGGCAGGCAGCCCCTGGCGCGCCAGGGCTGGGGCTGGGGCACGGTGCAGCGGCGGCGGGCCCGGCGGGCTCAGGCCGCCGCAACCACCGCCGGCCCTGCGGCACTGGAGCTGCTGACCAGGGCGTCACGCACCGGGCCCTGGGGTGGTTCAAGCTCATGGATCTGCCAATGGGCGCGCTCGCCGGCATGGAGCAGCAGCTGATCGAGCTGGGCAGCGGCGTCCTGGGGCGTTCTGTAGGGACCGATGTGACGGGTCTGAAGACCGTCACGGATGGTCAGCAGATACATACACGCACAGCTTTCAGGGCAAAGCCACGTTAGGCGGAAAATCAGGCCACGGAAGCCGTGAAAACCGAGCATCCCCAGAACAGCACAGCCCCGGAGCCACCGGTTTTCTTTGTCTTTCCTTCTGTTTTTGGCCCCGTCGCTGGCCGGAGCTGTCGCGGCTTGATCAGGATCCGATCACGCCGCGGCCTCAGCAGCGGCGCTTCGGGGGCCAGCCGTGCCATTGGCGCCGGCGGCGGCCTGGGCCTGGGCCTGGGCCGCCCGGGCGGGGGTGCCGGGCACCAGGGCCGCCTGCCAGCGGTCGCCCCGGCGGGCCCGCTCTCCCCACACCGCATCGAGGCGCTGATCGCGGCGGCAGGCCCAGCGGTAGTAGCGGTAGCGCAGGCCGTTGCGGCGGGCGTAGTTCTGGTGGTAGGTCTCCGCCGGCCAGAACTTGGCCAAGGGCCGCACCGCCACCTTGATGGCCGCCGCCGGACGTCCCAGCTCGCGGGCCGCTGACACCAGGCTGTTGCGGGCCTCGACCGCCTGGGTGGCGTTGGTGGTGAAGATCACCGGCCGGTAGGAGTCGCCGCGGTCGCAGAACTGGCCGCCACCATCGAGGGGATCGATATGGCGCCAGTAGGAGCGCAGCAGGACCTCATAACGGATCTTGGTGGTGTCGAACCGCACCCGCACGCTTTCCTGGTGGCCGGTGCCGCCGGCCGAGACCTCGCCGTAGCTGGGGTTGGCCTTGCGGCCGCCGCTATAGCCGCTCTCCACCTCCAGCACCCCGGGCAGGTCTTCGAGGTCGTGCTCCAGGCACCAGAAGCATCCCCCCGCCAGCACCGCCTCCTCGGTGGCCGCCAGGCCGGCGGCGGCCGGGGCGAGCAGCAGCAGCAGGGCGAGCAGCGGACCCAGGCACCAGCGGGCCAGCGGCCCTGGCCCTCCCCCTGCAGGCGGCGTCTCCCCGGGTGGGATGCCGGCGATGCGGCGGGATGGGCGGCGGCTCAGGCGCATGGCTGCTGGGCGTGCTGGACCTGGTCCAGGATGGCGGAGGCGGCCCGGCCGGTGACCCCCGGTTCCCCGAGGCAGCGGCGCAGACGCCCGTAGCCCTCCAGCATGCGCTCCCGCCCGCTCCCCTGATCCAGCAGCGGCTCGAGGGCGGCGATGATCCCCTCCGCCGTGAACGCCTCCTGAAGCAGCTCGGGCACCAGCCGCTCGCCGAGAATCAGGTTGACCGGGGAGATGTGGGGCACCTGGAAGCGCAACACGTGGCGGGCCACCAGGGCCGTGGGCCGGCTCACCCGGTAGCCGGTCACCTGGGGCACCCCCCGCAGGGCGAGTTCGAGGTTGGCGGTACCCGATTTGGTCACGGCCCCATCGGCGGCGGCGCAGAGGTCGGGCCGCAGGGCATCGGCCTGGGCGGCGGGGATCACCCGGGCGCGCAGACCGGCCTCGGCCACGGCGTCCCGCAGGCGCGCTTCGAAGCTCTCCAGTCCCGCCGGCAGCAGCACCTCCAGATCGGGGCGGCGCCGCTGCAGCACCACGGCCGCCTCGAGCATCGCCGGCAGCAGATAGCGCAGCTCCTGGGGGCGGGAGGCGGGCAGGAGCAGCAGCACCGGGGCGGTGGCGGGCAGGTCGAGCCGGCGGCGGGCCTCGGCCCGGCTGGGGAGCTCAGCGAGGGTGTCGATCAGGGGATGGCCCACCCAGGTGACCTGGGCGCCGCGGGCGGCATAGAAGCGCGCCTCCTCCGGAAAGATCGCCAGGATCTGGTCGGTGAAGCCGATCAGGCGGGTGGTGCCGCCATCTCCCATCCGCCAGGCCCATTCCTGGGGAGCGATGTAATAGGAGATCGGCACCTGCGGGTAGGTGCGCTTGAGGCGCAGCCCGAGGTTGATGTTCGCCCCCATGTAATCGATCAGCACCACACCATCGGGGGGATGGAGGCGCAACCAGCGCCGCAGCCTGGCCTGCAGGCGCAGGGTGGGCAGCACCAGAGGAATGGCCTCCCAGAGGCCGATGGCGCCGAGGGCGGCGGTGTCGGCCAGCAGGCTGGCCCCGGCCGCCTCCATGCGCCGGCCCCCCAGGGCCACCACCTCCAGGGCCAGCCCCCGGCGCTCCGCCTCGCGGTGGAGCGCCTGAATCAGGAGGCTGCCCTGCAGGTCACCGGAGACCTCACCGGTGCTGACCAGCAGGCGCACCATCAGCGAGAGGCCGGCAGGGGACCGCGGCGGCCAGGGCCCACCGAAGCCTCCAGGAAGCTGCAGAGTTCGTCGGCCGCCGCCAAAAGGCTGCGCTGGCGCGCCTCCCGCAGGGCCTCGGCGAGCACCCGATCACTGCGGTAGAGGAGGGCCCAGATCTCCTGGAGCTCGCGCAGCTCCTCGCCGCCCTGGCGCTCGGCCAGGCCGCTGCGGCGCAGGCCGATGCGGTTGAGGCCCCGCACCCGCCCCGGATGGCCCTCCACCAGGCTGAAGGGGGGCACATCGCGATCGATGCGGCTCATCCCGCCCACCATCGCCAGACCGCCGATGTGCACGAACTGGTGGATGCCGAGAACGCCGCCGATCACGGCCCGATCGCCGATCACCACATGGCCGGCGACGGCAACGCCGTTGGCGATCACGATCCGATCGCCGAGGTGGCAATTGTGGCCGAGGTGGCTGTAGGCCATCAGCAGGTTGCCGCTGCCCAGCCGGGTTTGCTCCCCTTCGCCGGTGGCGCGGTTGATCGTGACGCACTCGCGGATCGTGTTGTCGTCACCCATCACCACCTCGGTGGCGGCGCCGTCGTACTTGAGATCCTGGGGTTCGAGGCCGATGCAGGCACCGGGGAAGATGCGGTTGCGGCGGCCCATCCGCACCCGTCCATCGATGACCGCATGGGGACCGATGCGGCTGCCGTCACCGATCTCGACGTCGGGACCGATCACCGCATAAGGGCCGACCGTCACCCCCTCCCCCAGCCGCGCGGCCGGATCGACAACCGCCGTGGGGTGGACCGATGTCAGCGTGGCAGCGCTCGTCATCAGCTCAGGAGACCAGGGAGAACATCAGCTCGCCGGAGCAGACCAGCTCGCCATCAACCCGGGCCTCGCCCTTCACCTTGCCGAAGCGCTTGCGCTTGAGGCTGAGCAATTCACAGGTGATGCGCAGCTGGTCGCCGGGCACCACCGGGCGACGGAAGCGCACCCCATCGATGCCGGCGAACACGAACAGGCCCTTGGGCAGATCGGGCATCTGAGTCACGATCAGGCCCCCCACCTGGGCCATCGCCTCAACGATCAGCACTCCAGGCATCAGCGGCCGGCCGGGGAAATGGCCCTGGAACTGGGGTTCGTTGAGGGTGACATTTTTGATCGCCACCGCCATCCGCCCCGGCTCATGGGCCACGACCCGATCCACCAGGGAAAAGGGATAGCGATGGGGCAGCAGACCCTGGATCTGCTCGCTGTTCAGCACCACCGGATCGGGGAGGACCAGGCCGGCGCTGGCGAAGCTGTCGGACTCAAGGCCCGCCCGGGCTGAATCACGATGATCGTCAGCCGATCCGGGCTCCGTGGCGGCGGGGATGGTGGGCGAAGCGGTCAAGGTCTCAGATGCTGAGGATGGGAGGGATCGGAGCGGGCGGGGCCGGAGCCTGGGCTGCGCTCGGGCGGCCTGCCATGGGCGGCGCTGGAACCGGAGGCCCGGGATCGACCACAGCGGCCAGGGCGCGGGCCATGGCGGTGTGGAGACCGTGGGAGCCGCGATAGGCGAACACCTGGGCCCTGGGCAACCCTGCCAGGGCGAGATCCCCGAGCAGATCCAGTAGCTTATGGCGCACCGGTTCGTCCTCAAAGCGCAGCGGAGGGTTGAGCCAGCGGTCGCCATCGCAGACCAGGGCGTTGTCGAGGGCACCACCGCGGATCAGTCCGGCCTGGCGCAGCTGCTCGACCTGCTCCCGGAAGCCGAAGGTGCGGGCCGGAGCGATCTCGCGCACGAAGCTCTCGGGCGTGAGTGTGAGCGAAAACAACTGGCGACCGATGGCGGCCTGGGGAAATTCCACGGCCGCCGCCAGCCGCCGCTCCTCGGCAGCGAAGGCGGTCACGAAGCCGGCCCCCTGCCGCACCGTCAGGGGCTGCTCCGGCAGGGTCGGCTCCGGCCGCTCCCCCAGAGCTGTGAGCCCGGCCTCGGCAATGGCGTCCACCCAGGGCAGGGCGGAGCCGTCGAGGAGGGGGATCTCACTGCCCTCCACCCAGATCTCGGCCTGGCTGACACCGGTGCCGGCCAGGGCGGCGAGCAGATGCTCGACCGTGGAGAGCTGGCGCTCGCCGAGCTGCAGGGACGTGCAGAGACGGGTGTCGCACACCTGGGAGGGCTCAAGCCGCCGCACTGGCAGCTCCGGAGCATCAAGCCAGCCGACCCTGTAGCCGGGCAGGGCGGAGGGGGCGAGGCGCACCCGACAGGGCAGACCGCTGTGGAGTCCGACGCCGGAGCGCTCCACGGCCGCGGCCAGGGTCCAGGCGAGGCTGTAATCGGAGGGCCAGACGTTCACTAGAACTTCCAGCCCACGCCGAGGTTGAAGCGCCAGCTGCCGCTGAGGTCCTCGCTGGCCACCTCCAGGCGCAGGGGACCCACCGGGGTGGTCACGATCAGACCGGTACCCACCGAGAAGCCCTCGCCGGGTTTGCCGAGCAGGGTGCCGAGATTGCCCGGCACATCGTTCTGGGTGCCGAAGGTGGTGCCGCCATCGACGAACAGCTCACCGCTGACGATGCTGAACAGGGGGAAGCGGTATTCGAGGGTGGCCTCCCCGAAGCTGCGGCCGACGCCCAGGTCGCAGTCGTAGTAACCGCGCACCGAATTGCCGCCGCCCAGGCAGAAGGCTTCATAGGGGGGGAGGTTGCCCATCACCGTGCCGGCCGACACCTGGAAGGCGACGGCCTGCTTGCAGTTGGCGGCAGTGCCGGAGGCGCCGGTGCGGCAGCCCTTGAAGATCTTCAGCCAGTTGACGGGGATGAAATGGGTGTAGCTGCCCCGCACCCGGTTGAAGGTGGGGGAGTCGGGGCCCACCGACACGAACTGCTCGGTGCCGAAGCTGAAGAAATCGCCGCGGGTGGGATTGCGGGGATCATCGAGGGTGTTGTAGGTCGTCGCCAGGCGCACCGCCAGCAATTGGTTGCGGGTGGCGCAGTTGTACGCGATGCAGACCAGATCACCGACATTGAGATTGCCGTTCTGATCAAAGCCGTCGTTCGTATCGGCCGCGCCATAGGGCATGGTCTCACCGCCCACATTCATCGGCCTGACCTGCTGGCCGCTCATTCCGACGACGACGCTCCAGGGGGCCCGCTTGAAGGGATTGCCTCCATTGAGGGGCCGCACGAACTGAAGGTTGCCGCCGATGCGCTGGACCACCACGGTGTTGCCGTCGTAGTTGAACCAGCTGCTGCTTGGATCGGCGTCTACAGCATCCTGAACCGAATCAAAATGACGGTTGACTGGATTGTGGTTTGATTGGATGTTATAGGCCAGGTCGTTGAGGCTCGCACCAGGGGCCTCGTAAAACTCCGAAACCGTGTAGATATTGCCGTTGTTCTGACTCTGGAACACCTGCGGCACATCACGGCTGATGAATGCCTTGATCCGCATCGCCGTGCGGTAGGGATCACCCTTGATCCAAGGATCGGTGAAGGTGATGTCAAACAAACCGCCGAACTGACCATAGGTGAAGCTGGTCGCCAGGTCCCAGGCGCGACCGAAAAGGTTGCTGTCCTGAACCTGAATCTGCCCGAACACCCCCTGGCTCTGGCTGTAGCCCAGACCGCCGGAGAGCGAACCGGTTGACTGCTCAACAACCCCGAGCACGATCGCCACCTGACCAGGATCGTCCGGTTGCGGTCGCAGGGTGACCTTGACATCGCTGAACAGGCCGGTGCCGTAGAGACGCTTGATGTCGTCCTCAAGATTGCGGCGGTTGAACACCTGGCCGGGCTTGAGCGAGATCTCGCGGGTGATCACCCATGGCTTGGTCTTGCCGCGGATCGGTTTGCCGTTGGCATCGGTGCTCGATCCCTCCTTGTCGAGGAACTGCACCTCGACGCCGCTGACCGTGCCCTGCCGGACCAGCAGCTGCACACTGCCATCGGGACCGATCCGGCCCGGGCCGGTGACCCGCGCCAGGGAAAAGCCCTGGTCCGAGTACCACTTCTGCAGCTCCTGCATGCGGGTCTGCAGGGTGTTGAGGTTGAGGCTGCGGCCGTAGTCGGAGGCGAAGGTGTCGTTGACCACCGTGACCGGCAGCTTGGCGTCGGCCGGTTCGATCACCACCTTGGTCAGCACCGGGTAAGGCGAGACCGTGACGATCAGACGCACCCCGAGCGGGCCATCCTTGGGCTGCATCCGCGCATCGGAAAACCAGCCGGTGGCATAGATGGCGGCCAGATCCTTGCGCAGCTGGGTGCGGGTGACCCGGCTGCCCGGGATCACGGTCATGGCGCCGTAAACGGCCTGCTCCAGCCGCTGGCGCTCCGGGTGGCCGTCGAGGCCCTGAACCACCACTTCGCTGAGCAGGACCCGCGGCTCGTTGTCCGGCTCGGCGGCGGCCGGCTCAGCCTGCGGGGCTGGGGTGGTGGGGACCGGGTTGAAGGGGGACGGGGTGAAGGGGGACCCTGGCCCGGCCGGAGGCGCCGCCCCGTCGGCCGGGGAGGGCTCGGCGGCGCCGGGGCTGGCGGCGCCTGGGGTGGCTGGCGCGGGCGGTGTGGTGCCGGCCGGGACCGGAGCGGTGCTGGCCGGTTTCGGACTGGCGACCGGGGCGGCGGCGCCGGGGCTGGCTGGAGCGGATTTGGAGCCGGCGGGAGCGGGGGTCGGGGCGGCCTGGGCGAGGATCGTGGGGTCAGCGCTGGCCGCAGAGCCGCCCGGGCTCGGCTGGGGCAGGTGCGGCTCAGCCGCGGTGACGGCCGCCGAGGCCGCAGCGGCCACGGCAGACGGTGGTGCCGCCGGGTCGCCCTGGGCAGGGGAAGCACTGCCGGATTGGGCTGGGACGCTGGGCGCCATCGCCAGCAGGCCGGCCAGATCAGGGGTTGGGGTGGTCTCCGCTGGCGCGGGGGAGGACTCCGCCGCCCTGGCCTGGCCAGCGCCGATCAGCACCGCCCCCAGCAGCGGCAGAGCGGACAGGGAGCCAGCGGTGCGAAGGGCGGTCTTCCTGCGGTGGCTGGCGCCGGCCATTGGGGGGAGAGCTCTGGTGCGGCGATGCCGCAATGCGCGCTGACCCTACCCGTAGACCCTGGGTTCAGGACACACCCCTTGGACCCGTTTGAGGACCTCCCCGTAGGCCTCGACCACGCCACCGAGATCCTGGCGGAAGCGATCCTTGTCGAGGATGCGGTCACGGCTGTCGCTCTGGCGGCGGTCCCAGAGCCGGCAGGTATCGGGGCTGATCTCATCAGCCAGGAGCAGGCTGCCATCGGCGGCGAAGCCCAGCTCGATCTTGAAATCCACCAGCTCCAGCTCCACCGAACCAAACAACTCGCGCAAGCCACTGTTCACCGCCAGGGCCATCTCGCCGATCGCCCGGCGTTGGTCCTGATCCACCACACCGAGACGCTCCAGCCGCGCTTCGCTGAGAAAAGGATCACCGAGGCCGTCATCTTTGTAGTAAAGATCCAGCAGCGGCGGCTCCAGGGGGGTGCCGGCGGCGATCGGCAGCTGGCGGCAGAGGGAACCGGCGGCGATGTTGCGCACCACCACCTCCACCGGCACCACCCGCACCGGACGCACCAGCATCCAGCGCTCATCGACCAGGCCCAGGTAGTGGGTGGCGATGCCGCGGCGCTCCAACGCTTCAAAGATCAGGGCTGAAATGCGGCAGTTGCAAGCACCCTTTCCCGCCAGGCTGGCCCGCTTCTGGGCGTTGAAGGCGGTGGCGTCGTCCTTGAATTCCACCGCCACCCGGTCAGGGTGATCGGTGGCAAAGACGCGCTTGGCCTTGCCCTCATAGAGCAAGGAACCCAGGCTGAAGGCGGTCATCGGGGGGCGGGCGAAGGGGCGGTTGGGGTTGCAGCGGTGCCGGCGGCGGGCGGCTGGAGCGGAACGGGGGCCCGCAGCTGGCGCTCAAGCTGCCGCTGGCGGGCTGAGGGAAGGGGCTCCTGGCGGCGCAGCAGCCACTCGCCGTAGGCGTCGTCGATGCGGGGGCTGAGCCGCAGCCGGCGCTGGCGGGCCCGCTCCGAGGGCAGGGCCGCCTGGGCATCGAGCAGCTCCGCCACCAGGCCCCAGGCGCCGGCGGCGGCGGCCTGGTCGAGGGCGCTTTCGAGCAGGGCCTCCCGCTCCTGAACGGGCAGCTGCGCGAGGGCGCGCACCCCATCCAGGCGCCGTGCGGCCCCCACCGCACCGGGCTCACGGCTGGCGAGCAGCAGTGCCGCGGCAGCCTCCGGGAAGCCCCGGGCCCGCTGGTGTTCGGCGAGCAGGTCGAGGGCGGGCCGACTGACCACGCTGCCGTCGGGGCGGCGAGCCACCGGCAGCTGCAGCAGGTCGAGACGCTCGGGACGGGAGGCGGTCAGCCGCTCCAGGGCGAAGGCGGCGCGGCGATGGTCGAGGGCGGCATAGGCGGCGCGCCACTCCAGCAGCAGCCACTGCACCCGCTCGGCACCGGCCGCCGGTGAGATCCGCTCAAGCACGGTCAGGGCCGCCTCAGGCTGCTGGCAGCCAAGCAGCACATCGGCATTGGCCAGCACCACCGGCAGGGGCTGGGGGGCCGGATGGAGGGTGAGCAGCCTCTGGCGGAGCAGGCGCAGGCGGTCATAGCGTTCCTCCGCCAGGGCCCGCTCGCAGCCCAGGGCCAACCCCTCCAGGTCGCCGTGGCGCAGCAGGGCCCGCAGCTCGGCGTTGCCCATCGGGCCCGGCGCCGTCGCTGGCGGCGTGGCAGGCGGAGCGGCGCCGACCACGGCCCCGGTCGGTGGTGCCTGGGACGGCGCCCCGCCCGGCAGGCCGCCGCCCGGGCGGGGGGCCACCGCCGCCAGCGCGGGCTGCAGGGTCAACAGCAGCAGCAGGGCCAAGCGGCCCAGGCTCGGGCGGAACCCGCCGTGTCGGGTTGGCAGCGGCGCCATGGCCCGGGCGACGGAGCGGCGCGCCGGCGCGGGAGGGGGCACGGGCGGGGGGAGCGGCGTCAGGGGAAGGCGGGGTGGGGAGGGCGGAGCGGCTGCCCAGGCGGAGGCTGGCGGCACGCCCCGGGCCAGGGAACAACCTAAGGGAGCCGGCTGGTCCCGACCCAGCCCCTGCGCGCCCCGGGCCGCGGCTTGGCAGGATTGGCCGACACGCGGCCGGGGAGCCGGCACCGGAGCAGCCCCTTGATGCCTCCCACCCAAGCCCCCGCCGACGGAGCCACCCCGCACGGCAGCAGCGGCCCGGCCAGGATCCTGGTGGTCGGCGGCGGCGGCCGCGAGAACGCCCTGGGCTGGGCCCTGGCCCGATGCCCCGGTGTCGAGGCGGTGTGGATCGCCCCCGGCAATGGCGGCACCGCCGAGCTCCCGGGTTGCGAAGCCCTGCCGATCCCGGAACAGGATGGCGAGGCCCTGGTGGCGGCCTGCCAGCAGCGGCGCGTCGATCTGGTGGTGGTGGGCCCGGAGGCGCCCCTGGCGGCGGGCCTGGCGGACCAGCTGCGGGCCGCGGGCCTGGCGGTGTTCGGCCCGGGGGCCGATGGGGCCCAGCTGGAGGCGAGCAAGCGCTGGGCGAAGCAGCTGATGGTGGAGGCCGGCATCCCCACCGCCCGCCACTGTCCGGCCAGCAGCCGCGAGGAGGCCCTGGAGCTGCTGCTGCAGTTCGATCGGCCGCCGGTGGTCAAGGCCGACGGGCTGGCGGCGGGCAAGGGGGTGACCGTGGCCGCCGACATGGAGGAGGCCCGGGCCGCGATCGAGGCGGTGTTCGCCGGACGGTTCGGGTCGGCGGGCTCCTCCCTGGTGCTCGAGGAGACATTGAACGGGCCGGAGGTCTCGGTGTTCGGCCTCAGCGATGGCCGCGATCTGGTGCTGCTGCCCACCGCCCAGGACCACAAGCGCATCGGCGAGGGCGACACCGGCCCCAACACCGGCGGCATGGGGGCCTACGCACCGGCGCCCCTGCTGGCGGGTGACGAGCTGGAGGCGGTGCGCCAGCGGGTGCTGGAGCCCACCCTGGCGGCGTTGCGGCAGCGGGGGATCGACTACCGGGGCGTGATCTATGCCGGCCTGATGCTCACCGACGCGGGGCCCCAGGTGATCGAATTCAACTGTCGCTTCGGCGATCCCGAATGCGAGACCCTGATGCCCCTGCTCGGCCCCGAGCTGGCCCGGGTGCTGCTGGCCTGCGCCCGCGGCGACCTCAGCACGGCACCGCCGCTGACCATCCATCCCGGCTGCAGCGCCTGCGTGATCGCCGCCGCCGCCGGCTATCCGGGCGAGGTGCGGCGCGGCGATCCGATCCAGAGCGAGCTGGTGGCCAGCGACAGCCTGCAGCTCTTCCACGCCGGCAGCCGCCGCGATGGGGACGGCCGCTGCCTCACCGCCGGCGGTCGGGTGCTGGCGGTGGTGGCCCAGGCCGACGACTTCGACGGCGCCTTCGCCAAGGCCTATGCGGGGCTGGCCCAGGTGCAGTTCGAGGGCATCACCTACCGGCGGGACATCGGCCACCAGGTGCGCCGCCCCCGCCCGGAACCAGTGGCATGAACACCACTGCCCCCCCCGCCCCTGCCGCCAGCGGGCCAACCGCCAGCAGCCCCGCGGCCCCAACCGCCCCCGCCACCAGCAGCGGCGGCCCGTCGCCCGAGGGCGACTGGCGCCAGGGCCTGCAGCGCTGGTGGGCCGAATTCACCCTTCAGACCAAACTGCTGGCTGTCGCCACCCTGGTGGTGAGCCTGCTGATGACGGGCATCACCTTCTTCGCCCTCAACGGCATCCAGCAGGACGCGCGGATGAGCGACACCCGCTATGCCCGCGACCTGGGCCTGCTGCTCACAGCCAACGTCACGCCCCTGGTGGCCCAGGGCCATGACCGGGAGCTGGCGGCGGTGGCGGAGCGCTTCTGGCGGTCCAGCCGCAGCCTGCGCTACATCGTCTTCGCCGACGCCGAGGGTGTGATCTACCTCGGCATCCCGATGGGCAACGGCGTCGATGGCCTCTCGCCGGTGGGCGAACAACTGCTCAGCCGCCGCCTGGAGCTGCCCGCCGACCTGCAGCGCCGCCCCGACAACCCCCTGATCCGCCAGCACCTGACCCCCGATGGCCAGGTCACCGATGTGTTCGTGCCGATGGTCAGCGGCGATCGCTACCTGGGCGTTGTCGCCCTGGGCATCAATCCCAATGAAACCCTGCTGGTCAGCTCCGCCCTGACCCGTGAGGTGACGGTGGCGGTGTTCGTCTCGATCTGGGTGCTGGTGATCCTCGGCTCGGTGATCAATGCCCTGACGATCATCCGGCCTGTCAAGGAGCTGCTGCGGGGGGTGCGCTCGATCGCCGGCGGCAACTTCGAAACCCGCATCGCCCTGCCGGTGGGCGGCGAACTGGGGGAACTGCTGGAGGGCTTCAACACCATGGCCTCCCAGCTGGAGGTCTACAAAGCGGCCAACATCGAGGAGCTGCGGGCTGAACAGGGCAAGCAGCAGTCCCTGATCGCCACCATGGCCGATGGCGCCGTGCTGCTCGATGCCGATGGCCGGATCGTGCTGGCCAACCCCACCGCCCGCCGCCTGTTCCGCTGGGAGGCCCGCAACCTGGAGGCCAGCGACCTGCTCGATGTGCTGCCGGACCGGCTGGCGATGGAGCTGGGGGCTGCGCTTCAGAACCTGATCAGCGGCCAGAAGGAGGGCAGCGACGTGCGCTGCAGCCTGGGGGAACCGCCCCGCACCCTGCGGATCGTGCTGCAGTCGGTGCGCGATGCCAGCGGCGAGGTGCTGAAGGGCATCGCCATGACCATCCAGGACCTGACCCGCGAGGTGGAGCTGAACGCCGCCCAGAGCCGCTTCATCAGCAATGTGTCCCATGAGCTGCGCACCCCGC
>JBMSXZ010000071.1:0-13437 GCA_049426205.1 Cyanobium sp. | reverse complement strand
GCCCCGCCTCAGAGGCTAACGATGGGGGCTGTCCAGGAAAGCCAGACCACCTCAGGGTTCAGACTGAAGGACACATGGTGTTGGCTTTCTCTCACGCCATTCTTCTTTAATCTGAATAAGGTATCTTTCTAACTCTTCGAACGATTGAATGCGTATCTCAGGGAGGGGGTGGTCATTAGGAACATATTACTAGTCATTGGCCAGTTCCGCGAACCACGGCACCCCTGCGGCTCCCTTCCGAGTCCCACGCATCAACCCAGGCCACCCCTTGGTGGCTTTCCACAGTATGCGGAGCTTTTCGGCGGTTGCGTCTGACCATAGCCCTGGTTACCGGTTCTGAGAACCACCCGTTCATGGGGTTACACAAAGTCCGCCGGGCTGCTTACCCCCAGGGGGTCGCGGTTGAGCCCATTGGGGTAGGTCATCGTGTGCGGATGTCCTGGCACCTCTCCAGCAGGTGCGGACCGAATGAATGGCGGCAGGTATGGCACACCCCTGGCGCATGGCGATGCCCTCCTATCCAGCAAGGTACGGATTGCACTGACCCCCCCCAGCCACCCAGCCCTGGGTCTCAGCCGGTGCGCATCAACCGGCTTCCTCCAGATCGTCCACAATCTGATAGTACTCGCGCTCATCGGAGCAGCAGAGGTCGTTGTAGTAGCGCTCCAGCACGGCATAGGCCTCGTCATAGGAGGCGAAGGTCCTGCCGGCGATCTGATCGGTTTGGCCATCATCGCGGCTGATGCGGTAGCGGGCCATGGCTCCTCCAGGCAGACGACTTGATCCTGCCCGATGCCACCGCCATGGCGTGGGCTTCGGGCAGGATCATCCAGGCGGATCGGATGCCTTACACCGCGATCAGATCAGTGCTGCTCAGGGCGCTCACCCCCTGGAGCACGGCGATCAGTTCGTCCTGGGTCTTGCCGCTGCTGGTCAGGAGGCCGTTGCGGTTGCGGTCCCAGTAGAGCGACAGGCCGCTGCTGGATACGGTATAGAGATAGGCGTTGCCGCCCTTGACCTGCAGCTTGTCAATGCCGGGCGTGAAGTCCTTGATCAGGGCATAGTCGGCACTGCCCAGGTTGTTGCTGACCCTGTCGTCGTAGAACACGCCACGGCTATCCCCCAACAGGAAGCGATCCTGATCGGCCAGACCGGTGAGTGTGTCGACCTGGCCGGCACCCAGATCGATCGCCGTGGTACCGGTGCTGCGAACCCCGGCCAGCTGGTCGGGGCCGCCGCCGCCCGTGATCTGATCACTGCCCGTGCCTCCCCAGAGCGTCACACCGGCTGGCTTGGAGGTGTCGTTGATCACCACCGTGGTCCCCGCCACCTTGGTGGTCAGGCCAGCATCGCTGTACACATCGAAGCGCAGGGTTTCGTTGCCCTCGCTGATCAGATCGGCGGCGAGGCTCGTCTGAAACAAGGCGGAACCTGCGGCATCCACCAGCAACGAACCCTGCAGCGCCGCCAGTGCCACGAAATCGGCACTGCTGATGCCTGTGCCCGAGATCGTCCAATAGAGCGCCGTGCCCTGCGCCACATTGGTGCTACTCAGCGCCAGGCTGAGGGCCGACCCCTCATTCACCGAGGCGGGGCCGCTCACCGCGTAGGTGGGGGCATTGGGGTCGGGGTTGACCAGGGCGTTGAGGCGGCTGATGGCGCCGTTCACATCGAGCCGGCCCCCCGTTGCTGTCTTGCCGGCCAGGGAAGGCGTGGCCACCACCGACTCCAGCAGCGCCTGCTTCAGCTGGGCCATGCTGGCCGTCGGCAGTGCGGAGGCCATCAGCGCCAGCGCTCCGCTCACATGCGGTGTGGCCATCGAGGTGCCGCTATAGGTGCCATAGGTGTTGTCCGGCAGGGTGGAATAGATCCCGCCCCCCGGTGCCGCCAGATCCACCCAGGTGCTGCCGTAGTTGGAAAAACTCGACAGGTTGCCATTGCTGTCGAGTGACGCCACCGAGATCACATTCGGCAGGTTGTACCCGGCCGGATAGGACAGGGTGCTCGTGCTGCTGTTGCCGGCGGCGGCCACGAACAGGATGCTGGCGGCATTGGCGCGGGCGATCGCGTCATACAGGCCCTGGGAGTAACCACCGCCACCCCAGGAGTTGTTGGTGGCCACCAGGTTGAGGCCATGGCGGGTCTTGAGATCGGTGAAATAATCCACCGCCTTGATCGCATTGGCAGTTGTGCCACCATTCGCGCCCAGAAACTTTCCGGAAAGCAGCGACACATTCCAGTTCACACCAGCCACACCGATGCCATTGCCCCCCTGGCCACCGATCGTGCCGGCGACATGGGTGCCATGGTCATCGCCAGTGCCGTCATAAATGCTGGCATTATTGCCATCAAAATCCCAGCCATACAGATCATCGACGTAGCCATTGCCGTCATCATCGATGCCATTGGCTGCGATTTCACCGGGATTCGTGCCGGCGTTGCTGATCAGATCGGGATGGGTGTTCTGATAGCCCTCATCGATGATCGCCACCACCACCGAATCGGATCCGGTGAAGCCGCGGCTCCAGGCTTCGGCGGCCTGGGAGCCATAGGCATTGGCCGGGCTTGAGCTCTCGCCATACATCCCCCACAGGTTGCCGTTGGTCACGCCTGGATCGTTGCTGCTGGCCTCGCTCTGCAACAGCCAGTTCGGCTCCGCGAAGCTCACGCCGGGTCGGCGGGCCAGCTGCTGCAACACCTCCTCGGTGCTTCGGCCCGCCGGCACATCCAGCCACTCCAGCGCTCCGGCCCCGCTGGCCTGCATCGCCCGGGTGTGGATGGTCTCCCTCAGGCCCAGGCCCAGGGCGGCGCGGGCATCGCTCCGTTCCTGGGCCATCGCCAGGGGATTCCAGCTCACCAGGATGCCGTCGAAGGCTGGCTCGGCGGCGATGACCCCTAAGGAAACCTCCGGCGCTGCGCCGGAGCCCGCCACCGCGGTCGGCGTCCCGCCTGGGGCAGCGGCTGGGGCGGTAGGGGAGCTGGTGGTTGCAGCGGCTGAGCCGTTGCTGGCCGCTGCCGGGCTGGGGCTTGCTGTCGCCGGGTTCAGACTGGCGTTGGGGGGAGCGGTGGCTGTGGCTGCGGCCGCGTTAGTGGCCGTGGTGGTGCCCAGGGGGCCGCTGGCGCCGCTGGCGGGTGCGGGCTCAGCCACGGCACCTGCTGAAGATCCGGTGTTGCTGGGGCTGGTGACCGCGTTGGCTTGTGCTGCCCCTGGCGTCACTGGCAGATCGTCCTGATGGCTGGCCGATTGGCGGCCGGCGGCAGGATCGGGGAAGAGCGAGGCGAGGGCCGTCATGGCTGGACTGGACTGGGAGTATTTCCAACATAAAGCCTGCCAACCTTGAGGGCAGGGTTGTTTGTCATAGTGTCGCCGATCCGGGCATTTGTTTCATCAGCAATCGCTGGCTGAAGCTCCGCTCAACTTGAGCGCTTCTCTTCTGAACCAAACCGCTCTTGTCCTGCTGGATCTGCTGGTCATCGCCGAGCCACTGGCGGCGGTCTGGCCACCGCTTGGATACCGGAGCAACGCAGACAGCCCCCTCGGCGTCGGGTTGCTCCGCTTCCCCCGCTGGCTGTTCCGCCTTCTTTGATCAAGCCCCCTGGCGATCGCTGTGTCGCTGCACCGCGTCATCGCCACGCCCTGATCCCCTGCTCTTCGCCGCCTGGCTTCGCCCGCGCTGCTTAGCCTCACCAAGGCTGTCTCCAGTGCTTGCTGCGCTGGTCCAGCCCGGTGCCGCTCGCGGAGTCCTGCAGGGGCACGCGCCTCCGGGCTTCTCCCTCCCCCACCCCCCTCGTTGAACGTGTTGGTCCACCGCCCCACCGTCCCGGTCGTCCCTAACGACGCCGCCCCCTGGCGCGGCGTTCTCGTCGCCCTGCTGTTGACCCTGACCCTGCTGCTGGGTGGTCCAGGGCCCGCCGCTGCCTCATTGCTCCACCTGGAGGGTCCCGTTCCCGCTGATCTGGGGGTGCGGGATGGCCATCTGGCCGCCTGTGTGTCACCGGCCCACTGCGCCCGTGAGGACTGGCCCGTGGCCGACCCGATCGCAGCCCTCGGCCAACTCCTCCCGGCTCTGCTGGCCCTGGAGGATGTGGAGCTGGTTGAAAGCGGATCCGACTACCTCCATGCCATCGCCCGCAGCCGCCTGTTCGGCTTTGTGGACGACCTTGAGCTCCATGCGGCGCCGGTCGCGGGTGTGATCGAGGCCCGTTCCGTCTCCAGGCTTGGCGATTCGGATCTGGGCGTCAACGCCCGCCGCCTGGAGCGGCTGCGGCGCAGCCTGCAGCCCGCCTGAGACGGGCGGGCCTTCAGGGGGGTGGAGGCGGCGCCACCGGCAGCACGGGCGGTGGTGGCTTCAGGGGAGGCCAGAGCCGCTCCCCCGTTGCTGGCCCAGCGCCCACCGCCGGGCCGTCCCCCCTGACGGGGGTTGATGCGCCCGGTGTTGCTGGGGCTGGCCGGCTGTTCTCGGTGCCGGCCGGTCGGTGGTCCGGTTCGCCAGGGCCGGGTTGGGTGTCACGCACCGATCCCTCGCTTTCGCTCGGGGCGGTGCCCGCCCCGGAGCTGTCCGGCCGGCCGGGCGCCGGGGTGCCAGCCGCCGGGCTCCTGTGCCCTGGGCTGCTGGCGCCTGGGGGGGTGGCCCCTGGGCTGTAGGCCCCTGGGCTGTCCGTCCCTGGGCTGTCAGCCCCAGGGGTGGTGGGGCCCGGCTCGCCACCGGGCCTGCTCAGGACTCCGCAGCCCGTGATCACCACCGCGGCAGCACCGCAGAGGCCAGCAACCAGCAGGGGGCGGAACATGGCGAAGGCCGGAACCTCCCCCATCGTCCCGTCCCTGGCAAACCGCAGGGCAGGTCCCCGCCAGCCCACGCTCCTGGCGCTGCTCGACAGAATGGCGGGCCCGGTTCCCTTTCTGTTCGGGGCCCCCAACCGCCGCCATGGTTCCTCCATCCCCTGACGCCGCCGAGGGCTCCGTCGCAGCCGGATCGATTGCGCCGACACCGCCATCACCCCCCGCGCCCGATCCCTTCGCCCTGCCGGATCGGCAGGCGGTGCTGGCCGCGTCGGCGCCCTGGCTGGGGGCCCTGCTCAACGTGCTGCCGGGCCTCGGCGCCGGCTACCTCTACCAGCGCCGCTGGCGGGCCTGGTGGATCACCACCCTGCTGGGGTCCATCGGCATCGTGCTGGGCGGTCTGTCGCCCACCCCTGCCGCTGAGGGTGCCCTGCCCAGCGTTCAGCTTCTCTCTCTGGCAGTGCTGCTGCTCCTCGCCCTGATCACGGCGGCGGAGGCGTTCCTGGCGGCCCGCCGGGCGCGGATGCGGTGACCCGTCCCCTGCCCCCGTCGTCGCTCTGGTATTCCTGCTCTGCGTTGTGACCCGGCATGGCCCACGCCCCTTCCTCCCCTGACCCCGGCCATGGGGCGGCCCCCGCTGGCGACGACGCCCCGGAGGCCGCGGGCTCCCGATCCTCCGGCCCGGTGTTGGGGCTTCTGGCCCGCGGCCTGGAGCTCTGGCTGCGGCAGCAGTGCGATGGGATCGAACGGCTGGAGATCCGCCTGGAGGGCTCCGCCGCCCAGCTGATGGGAGGCCGCCTTGAGGGGGTGGTGCTGGAGGCCCGCCGCGTGACCTACCGCAACCTGCGCATCGACCGCGTTCAGCTCCGCAGCGACCCGATCCGGGTTCGGATGGGTGCGCTGCTGCGCTCGAAGTCGGTGCAGCTCGATCATCCCTTCGCCGTGCGCGGTCTGGTCAGCTTCAATGCCGAGGACCTGGCCCGCTCCCTGGCCAGTCCGGCCTGGCGCAGCCTCGGCGATGGCCTGGCCGAAGAGCTGCTCGGCGTCAGTCCCCTGGCGGGCCTGCGCATGGACGCCGATCGCCTGATTCTTTCTGCCAGTGGCAGCGGCACCAGCGTGCCCCTGGAGGTGGCCGCCGAGGTGGTGGCGGCTGATGGCACCGTGCTGCTGCGCAGCCGGGCCGGCGGTGTGGAGGCGCGTCTGCCGATGGATCCCTCGATCCGGATCGACCGGGCCGAGCTGGCCTCCGGGTTGCTGGAGCTGCGGGGCGAAGCCCTCGTCTCCCCATGAGGCGCCGAATCATGACCCATTGCCCAGCGTCGTCTTCCCCCAGGCCGGTCTGGTTGCTGTCGGGGCCAAGGCTTGCCGTGCTGGGGCTTCCCCTGGGGCTGGCCCTCGGCCTGGGGGCAGCAGGCCAGGCCCTGCTGCTGGTCCCCCAGCCGGTCCTGGCTCAGCCGGCCGCTGCCCCGGGGCCCCCTCCCCCGCCGCCGCTGACCCTGCCCATCGCCACCCCGATCGGCGCCCTCGACACCGCGGTCGCCGCCCCTGCGGGGGGGACCAGCCTGGTCAGCCCCGATCCCGCCCTGCAACGGTTGGTGGCCTTGGCGGCCGATGCCTGCCGATCGGCCCTGGCCCGTCGCTTCGCCACCAGTTCGCCGCGGGTGCAGGCCTGGCTGGTGCCCAGCCTGACGATCGCGATCGAGGCCGGCGACAGCTCCCTGGCGGCGCTGCGGCGCGATGGCCTGGCCTTCGGCTGGATGGTGCTCGGCAAACCCGATCCGCTGCCGATCGGCGTCTGCCGCACCGACGGCGGCGCCGCCGTGCGCGCCATCGAGGTGCAACCCGATTGAGGGCGTCGTCTGTGGCCCGGGCTCATGCCCCCCGCTGCAGCAGCGGGTAGAGCAGGATCACCACCGCGTAGAACATCGCCGGCACGAACAGGTAGCTGTCGATCCGATCGAGGATGCCGCCGTGGCCTGGGATCGCATCACCGGAATCCTTGAGGCCGGCATCACGCTTCATCATCGATTCGGTGAGGTCCCCCACCAGGGCGAACAGGGCCACCACGCCGCCGAGCAGGCAGCCCAGCGGTGCCCCCCAGTGCCATCCCAGCCACAGGCCGCCCAGCGCTCCCACCGCCATGGCACAGCCGATCCCCCCCAGGGCCCCCTCCACCGTCTTGCCCGGCGAGATCGGTGAGAGGGGATGGCGCCCCCAGCGCCGGCCGATCACATAGCTGCCGATGTCGGTGGCCACGATCAGGAAGCAGGCGAGCAGGGTCAGGGCCAGGCCGCTGCTCCAGGGCCAGGGGATGCCGGGCAGGCTGGAACCGCTCAGGGCCGGTGCCAGGCCCGGATCGGCCAGGGCCCGCAGCTTGATCCAATGGCTGGGCAGGAACCCTAGGTAAAACAGCCCGAAGATCGAGGCGGCAATGTCGGCGATGGTGCCGGTGGTGGGCTGCAGCAGCAGCCAGCCGCAGATCACCGCTCCGCTGGCGGGCAGCACCGCAGCGGCCAGGTCATTGGCCACGCCGGCACTGAACCAGCCACTGCCCGCCGCCGCCTGGGTGGTGAGCAGCAGCAGCTGCACCGCCACCAGGGTGGTGCGGCTGGCCGGTTTGATGCCCTTGAAGCGGGCCATCCGGAAGAACTCCAGCAGCCCCAGGTGCACGATCACCCCCACCGCCAGGGTGAACCACCAGCCGCCGAGCATCACCACCACGAAGCCGATGCCTCCGGCGGCCCAGCCGCTGGCCAGCCGGGCGAGGGAGGTGGCGGTGCGAGGGCGTGGGGTCAACGTTCGGCCGCGATCAGAAAGAGGGGTTCGGCCGGGGCCAGCTTGGCCTGGCTGCCGCGCCGCTGCATGCGATGCACGGTGGCCTGAACCACCTGCACATCGCGGGCACCCAGCTGGCTGAGGGTATCGCTGGCATCCACCAGGCCCTCCAGGCTGGAGGTGCTGATCACCAGCCTCCCCAGCGGTCGCAGGGCCGCCCACACCGCCCGCAACACATCCACCAGGGGCCGGCCCACCTCCAGCAGCACCCGGTCGGGATCCGGGGGCAGCCGGGGCAGGTCATCGGGGGCCCGCCCGGCATGGATGTGGAGATTGGCGATGCCGAAACGGCGCCGGTTGCGCTCCAGCAGCTCGATCGCCTCCGGGTCCCGCTCCAGGGTGTGCACCGCCCCGGAGGGCAGCAACCGGGCGATCTCCAGGGCCAGGGCGCCGGTGCCGCCCCCCACATCCCAGACCAGCGAATCGGGACGGGGTCGCAGGTGGGCCAGGAGCATCACCCGCAGCTCCATCGGGGTGGGGCTGAACCCCGGCGCATCCTCGAAGGCGGCATCGGGCAGGCCCGGGGTGACGAAGTCCCAGCCGTCGGCGGGATGGCTCATGGGCCCGGTCGGGCCGGGGTCAGTGCGTTGGTCCTGAGGCTCGCGCGAGCCGGTGTGCGGGCTGGCGTCCGGGCGATGGTCCGGGTGATGCTCCTGGGGCTTGCGCAGCGTCATCGGCCCCCGCGATCATAGGCCACAACCCTCACGCTATCAGCGATCTGGCCCGGCCACCGCCGTTGCTGTCGGGACAGCCAGGCCGCCCGGGGCCCATCGATCCGCTCGCCGGGGATCAACAGCGGGATTCCCGGCGGGTACGGACACAGCGGCGCCGCTGCGATCCGCCCTGCCGCCGCCGCCAGGGGCACCGCCTCCGAGCGGGCGCGCCAGGCCTCGCCCACCCCCAGCTCCGGCCGCCCCAGCAGCGGCAGGGGCGGGGGCTCGAACGGCCCCCAGGCCGAACCGCCCAGGGCCTGGCGCAGCGCCAGCAACCGCCGCGGCAGCCGGTGCACCAGGCCGGCCGGTGCCCCAAGGCCCAGGCAGAAGGTGAGGCTGCCCGGTTCCGGAAGTTCGGCCACCACCCCGCGCTCCAGCAGCCAGCCATCGGCCTCCAGGCCGTTGAGGCCCAGGGCGGCGGTGTTCACCACCAGCCGCAGCGGATCCTGGCCGGCCACCAGGGTGAAGCCAAGCCCCTCCAACCGTTGCTGCAGCGCCAGGGCCCGGGCTTCGGCCCGCTGCCGCTGTCGCCGCCCCGCGGCGCTCTGGCCATGGGCGATGGCGGCGGCGGCGGAGGCCAGCAGCAGGGCGCTGGGGCTGGAGGTCTGCAGCCACAGCAGGCTGCGCTCCAGGGCGTCCCGATCCACGCGAGTTCCTCGCTGCAGCAGGGCGGCGCTCTGGGCCAGGCCCGTGGCCGCCTTCTGCAGCGACAGCACCACCAGGTCGGCGCCCGCCGCCAGGGCGGCTCCGTCGCCGTGGGCCTGGTCCACCAGGAGCGGCAGCTCCGGCGCCAGGCGGCGCAGCGTTGCCACCAGGCCGGGGAGATCGGCGCCGAACCCCTGGTAGGTGGGATCCACCAGCACCAGGGCCGCGGGCTTGTGGGGCAGGGCCTCCCGCAGCACCCGCTCCAGATGGGCCGGGGTGGGGGGCCGCCAGAGGCCGCTGGCCGGGTCGAAGGGCAGGTCGAACAGCAGCGGTTCCAGCTGGCCGAGCACGCAGGCGTGCAGCAGCGAGCGATGCAGGTTGCGGGGCAGCAGCAGCCGCGATCCAGGCGGCGCCAGGCCGAGCAGGGCCGCCTGCAGCAGGCCGCTGGCGCCGTTGACGCCGAACCAGCAGCGATCGGCCCCCAGCAGCGCTGCGCAGGCCGCCTGGGCGTCGGCCACGGCCCCGTCCTGTTCCAGGGGGCCCCCCAGGGCCGGCAGTTCGGGCAGGTCCCAGCTGGCGGCAGGGCGGCGCAGCAGCCGCCGCAGCTCCGGTGCCAGGGCCCGGCCCCGCCCGTGGGCCGGCAGGTGCAGGGCCAGGCCGCCCCGGCGGCGCAGCAGGGTGAACAGCGGCCAGTCGCAGGGTTCGCCCATGGGGCCGTGGTGCGGTTTCTAGAGTCTCGCCACCGACCGGATGCCGCCCTGACCCCCGCGACCGCCGCCTCCAACGAACCCTCCAACGAACCGCCCTCGCCGCGCTACGACCCCCAGGGGGATCTGCGCTGGCTGCTGTTGCGCCCTTGGATCTGGATCAGCCGGATCTTCGTGGTGCTCTGGCAGCTCGGCAGCCTGGCGATCACCCTGGCCGCCCAGGCCAGCAGCCCGGACCCGAAGGTGCAGCAGCGCCTCGCCCAGCGCATCCTCTCCACCCTCAGCGGCCTCGGACCCTGTTTCATCAAGGTGGGGCAGGCCCTGTCCACCAGGCCCGACCTGGTCAAGCGGGAATGGCTGGAGGAGCTCACCCGGCTCCAGGACGACCTGCCCCCCTTTCCCCACAAGGTGGCCCTGGCGGTGATCGAGGCCGAGCTCGGTGCCCCGGTCCAGCGCCTGTTCGCCGAGTTCCCCGACTACCCGGTGGCGGCGGCCAGCCTGGGTCAGGTTTACAAGGCCCGTCTTGACGACGGCCGCTGGGTGGCGGTGAAGGTGCAGCGACCGCGGCTGCCCTTCCTGATGCGCCGCGATCTGGTGATCATCCGCCTGCTGGGGGTGCTGAGCGCCCCCTTCCTGCCCCTGAATCTGGGCTTCGGGTTGGGGTCGATCATCGATGAATTCGGATCCACTCTGTTCGAGGAGATCGACTACCGCCGCGAAGCCGATAACGCCGAGCGCTTTGCCGGGCTGTTCGCCGCGCATCCCGAAGTCACGGTCCCCCGCGTCGAGCGCCGTCTGAGCAGCCGCCGTGTGCTCACCACCCAGTGGATCGATGGCATCAAACTCCAGAACCGTCGCGAGCTGGAAGCCGCCCATCTCGATCCCACGGCCCTGATCCGCACCGGGGTGATCGCCGGCCTGCAGCAGCTGCTCGAATTCGGCTACTTCCATGCCGACCCCCATCCCGGCAATCTGTTCGCCCTGCATGGCAGCAGCGGAGGCCTCGGCCATGTCGCCTATGTCGACTTCGGGATGATGGATTCGATCAGCGACCAGGATCGCCTCACCCTGACCGGCGCGGTGGTCCACCTGATCAACCGTGATTTTGAAGCTCTCGCCAGGGATTTTGTTGCCCTCGGCTTTCTCAGCCCCCAGGCTGATCTGGAGCCGATCATTCCTGCCCTGGCCGATGTGCTGGGGGGGGCGCTGGGCGAGAATGTCGGCAACTTCAACTTCAAGGCGATCACCGATCGCTTCTCTGAGTTGATGTACGACTACCCCTTCCGCGTCCCCGCCCGCTTCGCCCTGATCATCCGGGCCGTCGTCAGCCAGGAGGGTCTGGCGATGCGTCTCGATCCCAGCTTCCGGATCATCCGCGTCGCCTATCCCTATGTGGCCCGCCGCCTGCTGGCCGGTGATACCGCTGAGATGCGCGAAAAGCTTCTCGAAGTGATCTTCGATCCCGATGGGCGCCTGAGGCTGCAGCGCCTCGAGAACCTGCTCGATGTGGTGGAGGGCGAAGGGGCGGGGTTTGATCTGCTGCCCGTCGCCCGCGATGGCCTGCGGCTGCTGTTCGGCCGACAGGGCAGCGGCCTGCGCCAGCGGCTGCTGCTCAGCCTGGTGGCCGACAATCGCCTCCACACCGATGATCTGCAGGCGCTGCTCGGCCTGCTGGGTCGCACCTTCTCGCCACGCCGCCTGGCCGGTGGGGTGTTCGCCCGCCTCAATCCACTGGCCGCCTGAGCCGGGACCTAGGGTCTGCGGGCAGCGTTCCGCCGAGCCGTGCTTTCGATTCCCGCCGTCCCCCCTGCCCCGATCGCTGCGCTGGGGACGGCGACCACGCTCGAGTCCCTCGGCCTGCCCGACGGTTTCGAGGATGCCGATCTGCTGCTGGAGTTCGCGCCCCTGCTCCAGCCGCCCTACCTGCTGGCCGGTCTCGGCCTGGCGATCGGTGTGGTCTGCGGTCTCACCTTCTCCAAGCTGGTGCAGCAGCGGCTCGATGGCTGGAAGGAGGATCGGCTGGCGATGCTGCCCCTGGCTGGCGTGGCGACCGTGCTGCCCTGGAGCGGCCTGCTGATCGGGGTGACCCTGTTTCTGGGGGGCTGCCTGCAGGTGTTCGGCTTCGCCAGCGGCGCCGCCCTGCTGGTGGCCTTCCTGCTCTCCCTGGCCACCGGCGGTGCCCTGTGGGTGCAGCTGGTGAGGCTGATGCAGCAGGTGGAGGCTGGCAAGTTCAAGGCTGTCGATTTCGACAACTTCGACGAATTCTTCTGAATCGCCGATCGCGGCCCTGCGGGCCCTGCCCCCACAGGGCACCGCTCAGACCTTGGGAGCCAGATCTGCTCGGCCTGGGGTCAACCGTCGGGGGTTTCTTGGCCCCTCAAGGCCAGACCCGCTCCCCGACCTCGATCGTGGTGCCGTCAAAGCCGCTCGCGGCCACGATCCGGCCCACATGGATGGCCGCCACATCCCGTTCGGCCCGCACATGCTCCGCCAGGGCCCGCCGTTGCCGGGGATCCAGCAGGGCCCAACTGCTGCGAGGCATCACCATCACCGTGGCGCCATTCCTCTGCTGATACAGACCCTTGCGCCAGGTGGCCGTCCCATCGGGGCTGCGACCCTCCAGGGTCCAGTAATCGGTGGCTGCTTCCAACCTGCGGGCCAGATCGCGGCCGAGCCCCTCGGCCGTGGTCCCGAACCCCTCAGCGGGGGAGGCAACGGGATCAGCCTGGGGGGCGGATCTGAGGGCTGCTGGCGGGGCGGCCTCTGGAGCCAGCAGGCTCCGCCCCGCCTGCACCACCACCACCCCGGTGCCAATCAGGCCGACACCGGCGGTGATCGCCAGGGCCGCCCCCAGCCTCCGGCTGGTCGCCGGGAACGCCTTCACCCCCGCCAGGATCGCCACCGGCCACAGGGGCGGCAGCACCGTGGCCACCACCATCAGGCCCACCGCCCCGCTGCGACCGGCACGCTGGAGCAGGGCATCGCGCCGCTCGCGGGCCTGTTCCGCCTCATGCTCCCGCAGCAGCTGGCGATCCTCCTCGGTGAACCAGTGGCCGAGGCGCCGGGCCTCCTCCAGTTCGCGCTCCAGATCGGGGCGACGCCCAGGGCCATGGCGGCCCAGGGGGCCCCGGCTCAGGGGCAGCAGGGTGGCCAGGAGCCTGGGCAGGGGCTGGTTCTCTCTGGCGGAGGGGGCCACGGGCCGGAGCACAGCGGAAGGGCCATCAAGCTACGGGCGGGGAGCTGATCGCCACGCCGACCCTGGTGCGGATCCCACCCCCGGGGATCCGGGCGGCCTGTCCAGCCCGGCCCCGTCGATCGCCCTGACCTCAGGCCACCAGGTAGGCCTGAAGCTGGCGGGAGCGGTTGCGAATCTCCTCCAGGGCCCGGCGCTCCAGGCTGCGGGTCTTGTCCCGGCTCATGCCCAGGGCGCGGGCGATGCCGGTGAGGCTCATCGGCTCCTCCCCCTCCATCCCATAGCGCAGCCGCAACACCCGGCCCTGCAGCTCCGGCAGCTGCTCCAGCAGCGCCCGCAGATCTCCCCGCAGGCACTCGCCCGCCACCATCTCCTCCGGTCCGGCTCCCTCGCCGGCCAGCAGGTCCAGCAGCTCGGTGTCGTCACCGTCGCCCACCTTGGTTTCCAGGCTCACCGGCTGGCGGGCGCGGCAGAGCAGATCCTTCACCTCCTCCTCCGGCAGCTCCACATAGCTGGCCAGCTCGGTGACGGTGGGGGTGCGGCCGAGCTCCTGGCTCAACTCCC
>JBMSXZ010000070.1:0-13573 GCA_049426205.1 Cyanobium sp. | reverse complement strand
TGCCCCAACCGCCCAACTGTTCAGCCAGGCCTTTTCAGAGAAAACTTCTGCTTGTGTTAAGGCGTGTTGCCCAGGTCCCCTGCCCGCCGTTGACAGTTGCCTATGCTAATTTCATGAATTCTGCCGCGTAGCGGCTTGGTCCAACTAGTCATTGAACGATTCCGCGAACCACGGCACCCCTGCGTCTCCCTTCCGAGAACTACGCATGGAGCCAGGCCACCCCTTGGTGGCTTTCCAGGGCAGGCAGAGCTTTTCGGCAGTTGCCCCTGAACATAGCGCTGGTTCCCGGTTCTGAGAACCACCCGTTCATTGGGATACACAAAGCCCGCCGGGCTGCTTACCCCCAGGGGGCCGCGGTTGAGCCCATTGGTGTAGGTCATCGCGGTGCGGATGTTCTGGCCCCGCTCCAGCTGATGGGTGGCAAAGAAATGGTGGAAGGTATGGCAGCTGGCGGGGCTTTGCTGACCCCAGCTGCGCTTACGGCCTGTTTGACGGCTCTCTGTACCAGGGCGGGATCGATGGGATGGCGCCCCTGCAGGCCACTGCTTGGATCCCGCCAGCGATTCTGCTGGGGGAACACCCAAGGCCAGCCCCAATCTCGATGGGCATGGGGGTATTTCATCGCCAGGGCCTACGGCATCAGCACCTGTCCCCTCCGGCTGCCAGGTCGGCCCGATGCTGCTGCCGCACCACCAGAAGATGCTGGCGCAGCTCGGGAAGCAGGCTCTGGGGCAGCAACGTCAGGCGGTCCTTACTGCCCTTGCCATGCCGCACCGTGAGCTTTCCTCGCTCGACATCCAGATCCATCAGCGGCAACGGCAGCACTCCATCAGCCTCAGACCACTGCCATAGAGCAGTCCCACCACCAAGGCGGGATCCCCTTCCAGCTCCATCCGCACGGCGCGCAACTCCGCCTCGCTGAGCACCACGGGCAGCCTTCTGCGCGTCCGCGCTCGCACCACTCCCTCCAGCTCCAGATCCAGCTCCAGCAGCTCCCGATAACGAAACAGCTGCGCCGCCAGCGCCTGGTTCTGGGCCGATGGGCTCACCTGGAGATCCACCGCCAGGTGGCTGAGACAGGCATTCACGTCTTCACTGCCCATCTCACGGACTCGGGGCGCTGGTGCTCCACGACGTCAGCCAGCGACGCTCAGGTCTTCATCAATCGTCGGCCAGTGGCTGGCTAAACCACCACCGGCGACTTGCCAGTCATCACGATCCTTTTGAGAGACATGCAAAAGCCTTGGCTACCAAGAAAGTGGAACGGAAATAGTTCTCCTGTCCTCAAGCTCGACAACCAGACGATCATCTGTAGATCTCATCGTCATGACACGCGTCCCAGGATTACCCATGAAACTCCTCCCATGCTTTCACCAGCATATCCCGGGTGGCACTCACAAGCCGCTCGATCTCTCGAGGCTCTGCCGCCTTGACTCCCAGGCTTGATGCCAGTGCCACAAGGTTTAACCACATCTTGCAGCTTGTTCATGCGCGATCAACATCACTATGAGGATGTTCATTGGGATCGTGGTTGTGGACATGGATCCGCTATGGCCCGATTCTCAGGAGTGTTGGCACCGCCACCAAAGAGACAGTCTCCATCCTGGCCAGCCTCGGCAGTTGATGCCGCTGACGGTTCTTGGATGGTTTCCGTGAACCACGGCAGCGCTCCCGCGGCCTTCCTTGAACTAACCCCCACCCTGCCTACCACGAACACTTCTGCCTGACCTGATTGAAACTCTCCAGTAGATCTTGCTTTCAGGCCCAATTCAATCGGCAACCACATCCGCCAATGTTCAAGCGATCAATCGGCCGGTTGATCTTTTCGTTCTCCCATCTCTACTCCCAGTCGTCGCAGTTTGATCCGCGTCGGCGGATTTGTAGCCTTTCCCGCCGGCCCCTTGCGCACGCTGCCGAATGGGTTCCGCCAAGTTCTGCCGCCTCGGTCGATCTGCGGCCTTCAGCGCAGGCTCTCGCAGGCCTGTCCGTCGCCGTTGCCGTCGAGATAGGTGTGGCCCTGGCGCCGCAACTGCTGGGCGCGGGCGTAGGAACCGATGCTGCGGCAGCTGTAGCGGCGCCCATCGGGGCTGCTGCCATCGGGGATCGGTGTGGATCGGTGCTGCTGGCGAAACAGCCAGGGGCGGCTGATTCCACCCGGTTGCTGCCACACCCCCTTGGGGCGCCGGCTGGCCCGCCGTTCGGCCTCCAGGTAGGTGGCGGCATCGCAGCTGGCCAGGTACTTGCGGTAGGCGAAGGCCTGGCCGTCTTCGACCATCGCCAGGTTGACCAGCCGGCTGGCGGCGATCAGCTCCGCCAGGGTGCGGCCGTAGCGGTCGCGGCCATGGGGGCGCACCTCCACGGCCTGACCGCGGGGCAGCAGCGCCTGCAGATGGGTGCGGGAGGCCATACCCCAGGGCCCCTGGGCCAGCTCCGGTGCATCGATGCAGACCAGGCGCAGGGTCAGCGGCTGGCCGTCCCGGCTGACCCGCAGGGTGTCGCCATCGCCCACTGACAGCACCCGGGCGGCAAAGGGGGCGGTCGCGGACCGTTCCGCAGGCCGGGCCGGGGCGGCGAGCAGGGCCAGGCTGATCGGGGCGAGCAGGGCCGCCGTCCGCCAGGCCCGGCTTGCCCTGCTCACCTGCCGCCGCCGTCGGGGTCGCGGCGGGCGCTGATCCAGGTGGCGGACAGCCAGGCGCCGCTGGCGTCGTAGTGGCGGATCAGGCGCTCCAGCCGGTCCGGGGCTGGCGACCAGCCGGCCTCCACGGCGAAGGCCTCGCGGTGGCTCACCTGCAGGGGGGCCAGGCAGTAGCCGCTATCGGGCAGGAGCAGGAGCCGTTGCGGCGTCTGGCCGCTGCTGAGGCTGCTCGCCCCGATCCGGCTCTCGAAATGGAGGCCGCCGTCCGCCGCGGCGCTCACCGTCAGGGTTGCGTCGTCCAGGTCGGGTTCGGGCCAGTCGGCCTGGATCGTGGCGGCCTGGCCGCTCCAGCGGCCGAGCAGGGCCGCGGGCTCAAGGGGCGGCCGTTCGGCGGCATCGCTGCCGGCTCGGACTTCGCGGATCAGCACCAGGCTCTCGAAGGCCCCCTCGGGACTGTGGAGCTGCACCAGCCGGTGGCGGCGATCGCCGTCCACGAAGCCGAACTCCGCCCCGAAAGCGGTGGCCGGCGCCACCTGGAGGGAGCCCTTGCAGAACGATCCCGAGCCGAAAAACACCACCTGCCGGCCGAGGGAGCGGTACTCCTGGCGGATCTCGCGGGTCGGTGGCTGATCACGGCCGTGGCCCCAGCGGCTCAGGCTGAAGTGCACCAGCCGCTCCCCTTCTCCCTGCTCCAGGCAGAGCCGCGACGGGGTGGTGTCCAGCACCTGCCCGTCGGCATCCAGGGACGCGAAGCTGCCCTCCCAGGTGCCGAGATTGCGCAGAAAGTTGTCCCACTGGCTGGTGGGCTGGGCGGCCGTGGCGCTGCTCATCGCGGCTGGGCGAGGGGGATGGGATCAATGATGGCGGCCCGGGAGGGCTGGGTGCTGGGGGGGGCAGCGTGATCGAGCCGCCGGGCGTCAAGGGAGAGGCTGAGTCGGCACTCAGCCATGGCTTGGCTTCACAGCTGCAAGGCGCCACGGAGACACAACATCCAGGCCATTGACGTGTTCTATCCCGTGCTACTGGAGCTGGCACGATGATGCACTTGCGCCCTGTTCAGAAGGGTGATTGCGCTGCTGGACCATCAACCTGAACTCCAGAGCTGGCGGTCAATGCATTGGGTTTGGCTCCGCGTGCTGGGCCAGCTATGGCTTCGGGACTCAGTTGTTCAATGCTTGCCAATGATCCTGCCTGTTCGGATAACGGCAAATGGCAAGTCCGGGGACGACGTGGCCCCAATGGCTGGCAATCGGCGGGGCCACCCATCAGCCCTTGGCGGGTCCGTTGCGGAGCCGGTTCGCCGCCTGCTGGCCATCGCTGCCTTGGCTGACGGCACGCCGGTATGGGGCTGCGCCGGGACGCCGAACCAGGCCCGCTGCAAGGATCAGGGAGCCGGTCCACGAGCCCGCCATGGCCTGTCTGCTCAGCGAGCGCCTCACGGTGGCCACGGCCGCCCCGTTTCAATGCGTGGCGATCACCTCCCAGCTGCAGGAGCTGGTGGAGCGCTCCGGCCTGGACGAGGGGGTGCTGGTGGCGGCGGGGCAGCACACCACCACGGCGCTGGTGGTCAATGAAAACGAGCACCGGCTGCTGGCCGATTTCGAGGCCTTCATGCGGCGGCTGGTGCCGCAGCAGCATCCCTGGCTCCACAACGACCTGGAGCTGCGGGCCGACATTCCGCCCGATGAACCGCGCAATGCCCATAGCCATCTGATCGCCCTGATCCTCGGCAACCACCTGACCCTGCCGATCCAGCACGGCCGTCTCGCCCTGGGCCGTTACCAGGATGTGCTGCTGGTGGAACTCGACGGCCCGCGCCAGCGCGAGCTGCTGGTGCAGCTGCGGGACTGAGTGTGTCGAGGAGCGGGATCGCCGGAGCCGCAGGACCCAGGCGAAGGTCCCCCGGCACTCAGGCCGCGCTCTGAAGGCGCCGCCGCAGCCGCCGGCTCAGGCGGAAGGCGGCGGCGGTTCCCAACAGGGGCAGGGGCGACGGCACGGCACTGCAGTTTCTTTTGTTTTCATGTCCAGGCTGTGCCACCGGCTTCGCTGGATCCAGCCAGCACGCCGCCGCCGCGCCAGCTGCCGCCCCTGCCGCCCCCGGCGCCGCCCCGCCGCCGGGGAAGATGGGGCAGCGCCAGCCCTCGCCTTGACCGCCTCCCCGCCGCCGCCCGCGACGCCGCCAACGCCGTCCCCCGCCTCCCCGACGGCCTCCCCGACGGCCACCCCGGCCCCAGCGGCCCTGGCGCCGCGCCGCACCAGCCTGCGGGGCGAGGCCCTGCTCAACGATCCGACCCTCAACAAAGGCACGGCCTTCAGCCGCGACGAACGTCGCGCCCTCGGATTGGAGGCCTTGCTGCCCTGGCAGGTGGAGACGATCGAAGAGCAGGTGCACCGCTGCCAGCAGGCCCTGGCGGCGATGGCCAACGACCTGGAGCGTTACGCCTACCTGCAGGCGCTGCGGGAGCGGAACCTCACCCTCTTCCACCGGCTCCTGGCCGATCAGATCGAGCTGGTGATGCCGATCGTCTACACCCCCACCGTCGGCCGGGCGATCCAGCAGGCCAGCACCACCTACCGCACCCCCAGCCGCGGCGTTTACCTGGCGGCTCCCCAGCAGGAGCGGCTGGTGGAGCTGCTGCGCCAGGCCTGCGGCGACCAGCCCCCCCGCCTGCTGCTGGTCACCGACGCCCAGGGCATCCTCGGCATCGGCGACCAGGGCGTGGGGGGCATTCACATCTGCCAGGGCAAGCTCGCCGTCTACACCCTCGCCGCCGGCCTCGACCCCAGCGACGGCCTGCCGGTGATGCTCGATGTGGGCACCGATCGGGCCGACCTGCTGGCCGATCCCACCTACCCGGGCCTGCAGGAACCCCGCCTGCGCGGCGCCGCCTACCACGCCTTCCTCGACGCCTTCATCAGCGCCGTCACCCAGGTCTGCCCCCACGCCCTGGTCCACTGGGAGGACTTCGCCGCCCCCAACGCCCGCAGCGTGCTCGATGGCTTCCGCCATCGCATCCCCAGCTTCAACGACGACATCCAGGGCACCAGTGCCGTGGCGGCGGCGGCGGTGCTGGCCGGCCTGCGCGGGCTGGGGCGGCCCCTGGCCGAGGAGCGGATCGTGATCTTCGGGGCTGGCAGCGCCGGATGCGGCATCGCCGAGCGGCTGCAGCGGCTGCTGGAGCAGGCCGGCCTCACGCCAGAGCAGGCGGCGGGCCGGATCTGGCCGATCGATCGCCATGGCCTGGTCCACGACGGCCTGGCCGAACGGAGCGAGGCGGTGGCGCCATGGGTGAAGGGCTCCGACCAGCTGGCGGCGGTGGGCCTGGCGGGCGATGGCCAGGCCGGGCCGGGCCTGCAGGCGGTGATCGACGCGGTGCGGCCCGGCATCCTGATCGGCACCTCCACCCGCGCCGGCGCCTTCGATCAGGGGGTGGTCGAGGCCCTCTGCCGGGGCGTGGAGCGGCCGATCGTGCTGCCCCTCTCCAACCCCACCCCCCTGGCGGAGGTGACCCCCGCCGACCTGCTGGCCTGGAGCGGCGGCCGCGCCCTGGTGGCCACCGGCAGCCCCTTCCCGCCCGTCGCCACCGCCAGCGGCGAACGGCTGATCGGCCAATGCAACAACTGCTTCGTCTTCCCAGGCCTCGGCTTTGCTGCCATGGCGGTGGGCGCCAGCGAGGTGAGCGAAGCGATGATCGATGCCTGCATTGAGGCCCTGGCCTCGGCCATCCCCGCCGCCGCCGATCCGGAGGCTCCCCTGATGCCCCCCCTCTCCGCCGTGGCGGCGATCAGCCAGCGGGTGGCGGAGGCCGTGGCCCTGGCCGCCGTGGCCGAGGGCCGGGCCCGCCTGGCCGGCTCGCCATCCGAGGCCCGGCAGCGGCTCGAGGCCTGCCGCTGGCAGCCCACCTACCACCCGATCCTGGCCGCCCAGGGATCGGGCTGATTCGCTAAGAGCTGTGTCACCCCCTCGCAGCCGGTGCACGGCGGGGGTTAGCACAGGCCGAGCGATCCCCGTGCGATGGGCTTCTTCGTCCAGCTCACCGACGCCATCGCCGACCGCCAGTCGCTGCTGGTCACCGGTCTGGATCCCAATCCAGAGATGCTGCAGAGCTGGGCGCAGCGGCGCGGCCTGGCCGGGCGCTCCTTCCTCTCCCAGGCCCGTCACTGGATCAAGGCGGTGATCGAGGCCACCGCCGATCACGTCTGCGCCTACAAACCCAGCCTCGGCTTCTACCTCTCCCTCGGCCCCGTCGGCCTGGAGCTGCTGCGGGAGGTGCGCGAGCTGGTGCCCCTTGAGATCCCCTTGATCGTGGACGCCAAGCACGGCGATCTCAACAGCTCCTCCGCCCTCGCCTCCTACCTCTTCCGCGACCTCGGCGCCAGCGCCGTGACCGTCTCGCCCCTGCCCGGCCAGGACATCGCCGCCCCGTTCCTGCTCTACCCGGAGAAGGCGGTCGTCGTCACCTGCCACAGCTCCAATCCCGCCGCCCGCACCATCCAGCACCACCCCGATGACCAGAATCCGCTGTTCGTGCGGATCGTGCGCGAGGCCCAGCGCTGGGGAACGCCCGACCAGCTGCTGCTGGAGGTGGGCACCAGCGATCCGGCCGTGCTCGCCCGGGTTCGCCAGGAGGCTCCGGAGCGGTTCCTGATCCTGCGCAGCCTCTGGGCCGAGGAGGACCGCCTCGATGCCCTGCTGGAAGCCGGCCTCAGCCCCTCCGCCGACGGCCTGCTCCTGCCCCTGCCCCAGAACCTGCTGGTGGAGGACGACATGGCCGAGCGGGCTGACCGGCTGCGGCGCCGCATCGATGAACGGCGCCAGGCCTGGCTGGAACGCCGCCAGGAGGCCGCACCGGCCTGCAGCCTCTGGCTGCCGGCGCCCCAGCCAACCCCCGTCAGCCCGGCCGGCGGACCTGGCGGCGGCCCGGGCGACGCGGGGTCGGCCGCGGGGGGCGGGGCCGCCGGCGGCATGGCGATCGTCGGGGCCGGAGCCACTGGCGGTGACGCTGGCTCGGCGGCCAACGGTCGTGCTGCCCTGATGGAGCAGCTGATCCTCGATCTGTTCGACATCGGCTGCCTGCTGTTCGGCGACTATGTGCAGGCCTCGGGAGCGGTGTTTCATTACTACATCGACCTGCGGCAGATCATCTCCGATCCCAACCTCTTTCACCGCGTTCTGCACGCCTACGCCCAGATCCTCTCCGGCCTCGAGTTCGATCGCATCGCCGGCATTCCCTACGGCGCCCTGCCCACCGCCACCGGCCTGTCGCTGCAGCTGCACAAACCGCTCATCTATCCCCGCAAAGAGGTGAAGGCCCATGGGGCCCGTCGTCTGATCGAGGGTGATTTCGAGGAGGGTGATTGCGTGGCGGTGGTCGATGACGTGCTGATCACCGGCGGCAGCGTGCTGGAGGGGATCGCCAAGCTCGAGAGCTCCGCCCTGGTGGTGCGCGACGTGGTGGTCTTCCTCGACCACGGCGGCAACGCCGATGCCAGTGCCCGCCGCCGCCTTGAGGCCGCCGGCTACCGCTGCCACGCCGTGCTGCGGATCGAGACGATCACGGCGGTGCTCCTCGCCGCCGGCCGACTCCGCCCCGAGCAGGCCGCCCTGCTCGGCCACGGCGCCCGCCGCAGCGACGCGCTGGCCGTCTCCTAGGGTGGATCCGTGCCCCCGCTATCCCCCGGGCACCTCCACTCCCATGCCGGGACCCACTGCCGACCCGCCGACAATCGGCGAGCTTGAGGCCAAGTATTCCCTCTACTGCAAGGCCATGCGGCTGTTGCTGAAGGAGGGTAGAAGCATGGAGGCAATTCAACGCACCGTCTGTTGGAGTCGTCTGGAGCAATTGCACATCTGCCTGCCCGGACGTTACAAATCTCCCGACTACCTTTACGCCGTGCTCAAACGCGATCTCGCCTGAACACCTTCCGCCGCCCTGAAACCTTCTCAGGATGAGGGAGCCCCAGCGTTGCGGCCGTGGAGCCCCACCCTCCCCTCTTCTCTGATCGCGCCACCGCCGGGCGGCAACTGGCCAGCCGCTGCGCCGATCTGCGCGGCCAACCCCACACCACCCTGATCGCCCTGCCCCGGGGTGGGGTGGCGGTGGCGGCACCGATGGCCGAGGCCCTGGGCCTGCCGCTGCGCAGTTGGTGCGTGCGCAAGCTGGCCGATCCGGCCTGGCCGGAACTGGCGATCGGGGCGGTCGCCCCCGGCGGCCTGGTGCTCTGGGCCGAGGATCGCCCCGGTGGCCTCGGCCTCAGCCCGGAGGGGCGTCGGGCCCTGGTGCAGCAGGAAGTCGGGGAGCTGCAGCGCCGCCAACGCCGCTATGGCGACCCGCCCCCCCAGGAGCTTCAGGGCCGCCATCTGGTGGTGGTCGACGACGGCATCGCCACCGGGCTCACCGCCCGCGCCGCCCTGCTCTCCCTGCAGGCCCTCCAGCCCGCCTCCCTCAGCCTGGCGGTGCCGGTGATCGACCGTCAGGTGGTGCCGGAATTCCTGGCCCTGGTGCAGCGGCTGGTGGCGGTGGCGGTGGTGGGACACCTGGAGGCGGTGGGGATCTGGTACGAGCGCTTTGAACAGCTCGATGACGCCACCGTGATCGCCCTGCTCGCCCGTCAGGGTGCGGCGCTCCATGCCTGAGCGCTCCCCCCCGGCGGCCAGCGTCGCCCCGCCGGGCTCCACCCCGCCGATGGCCGTCGCCCCGCCGATCGGCAGCCTCAGCACCACCGAGCTGCTGCACGCACTGGCCAGCAGCGAGGCCGGTCTGGAGCAGCAGGAGGCCGCCGAGCGACTGGCGCGCTTTGGCCCCAACCGGCTGCCCCCGTTGCACCGCCGGCCCCTGCTGTTGCGGCTGCTCGACCAGATGGGGCACTTCATGGCCCTGCTGCTCTGGATCGGCGGCGGCCTGGCCTTCGCCGCCGGCACCCCCCAGCTGGGCTGGGCGATCTGGGCCGTGGTGGTGATCAATGGCCTCTTCTCCTTCCTGCAGGAGTTCCAGGCGGAGCGGGCCCTGGAGGCCCTCAGCCGCTCCCTGCCCCGGCAGGTGCGGGTCTGGCGCGATGGCCAGCCCCGCTGGCTGGCGGCCGATGCGCTGGTGGTGGGCGACCGGGTGGTGCTGGCGGAAGGCGAGCGGGTGCCGGCCGACTGTCGCCTCACCCTCGCCCTCGGCCTGGCGGTTGACCAGTCCTCGCTCACCGGCGAATCCCAACCGGTGCCGCGCCAGGCGGAGCCGATCCCCTGGCGGCCGGGATCGCCGCGGCTGGCGGCGGCCGAATCCACCAACCTGCTGCTGGCCGGCACCACCGTGGCCTCAGGGCGGGCCGAGGCCTTCGTCTACGCCACCGGCGCCGAGACCGAATTCGGCCAGGTGGCCCACCTCACCGCCGGCACCCGCCGCAGCGCCAGCACCCTGGAGCAGCAGGTCGACCGGATCGTGCACACGATCAGCACCGTCGCGGTGTCGATGGGGGTGCTCGCCTTTGCCCTGAGCGTGCTGTTCGTGGGCCTCGGGCCGTTGGAGAGCCTGGTCTTCGCCGTGGGAATCATCGTGGCCAACGTGCCCGAGGGCCTGCTGCCCACGGTCACCCTCTGCCTGGCCCTGGGGGTGCAGCGGATGGCCCGCAGCCGCGCCCTGGTGCGGCGCCTTTCCGCCGTCGAGACCCTGGGGTCGGTGAGCGTGATCTGCTGCGACAAGACCGGCACCCTCACCCAGGGCCGGATGGCGGTGGCCCAGATCTGGCGACCCGGGCTCAGCCTCCCTGAGGGCAGCATCACCCAGGCCAGCCTCTCTGAGGCCAGCCTCTCTGAGGCCAGCAGCACAGAGGCCAGCCTGCCGCTGCTGGCCGCCAGCCTCTGCTGCAATGCCCAGAGCGATGCCGCCGCCGCCGGTGGCGATGCCACCGAGCTGGCCCTGCTGGAGGCGGCCCGGGACAGCGGCCTCGATCCCCTGCTGGAGCGCCGTCGCCATCGGCGCCTGGCGGAACTGCCCTTCGATTCGATCCGCCGCCGGATGAGTGTGGTGGTGGCCTGGGAGGGGCCGCTGCCGGCGGGGCTGATCGCGGCGGCGAGCCGCGACGGCGTTGAGGCGCCGGCTGCCGCTGCTGCGTCGCCCGGGGCCGTTGCGCCCCAGCGGCTGCTGCTCACCAAAGGATCACCGCTGGAGCTGCTGGAGCGCTGCCGCCGCCAGCTCGGGCCGGCCGGGGCCGAACCCCTCACCACCGCCGCCCGGGCCGCCGTGGTGGCGGCCAACGACGCCATGGCCCGGCGAGGCCAGCGGGTGCTGGCGGTGGCCCTGCGGCCCGTCGGGCCGGACGAGCCCCTGGAACCTCCGGCCGCGGCGGCGCTGGCGCTGGAGCGGGAGCTGGTGTTCGTGGCCCTGGTGGGCCTGGTCGATCCGCCCCGGCCGGAGGTGCCCGAGGCGCTGCGCCGTTGCCGCGAGGCGGGCATCCGGGTGACGATGGTGACCGGCGACTACGGACTCACTGCCGAGGCGATCGCCCGCCAGATCGGCTTGCTCGATCCCCCCCCGGCGGGCGCGCCGTCGGCGGCAGCGGCAGCTGGTGGGGGTCTGCCCCTGGCCGGATCCGATGGCCATCGGGCCGGGGCGGCCGGGGCGGCTGAGGCAGGGCGTGCGGGGGGCGCCGATCCGGTGCGGGTGATCGAGGGGGCCACCCTGGCCACGATCAGCGATCTGCAGCTGCGTCAGCTGCTCAAGTACCGCCATCGCCTGGTGTTCGCCCGGATGACGCCGGAGCAGAAGCTGCGGCTGGTGCTGGCCTATCGCGCCCTCGGCGAGGTGGTGGCCGTCACCGGCGATGGCGTCAACGACGCCCCGGCCCTGCGGGCGGCGGATGTGGGCCTGGCGATGGGCCGCAGCGGCACCGATGTGGCCCGCGAGGCCGCCGACATCGTGCTGCTCGACGACAACTTCGCCACGATCATCGAGGCAATCCGCCACGGCCGCGCCGTGGTGGCCAACATCGGCCGTTTCCTCACCTATGTGCTCGCCTCCAACGTGCCGGAGGTGGTGCCGTTCCTGGCGATGGTGGCCCTGCGGATCCCGGCGGCCCTCACCGTGCTCCAGATCCTGGCGGTGGATCTCGGCACCGACCTGCTGCCGGCCCTGGGTCTGGGGGCCGAGCCGCCGGAGCCCGGGGTGCTGCGGCTGCCGCCCAGGCCCCGGGGCAGGGCGCTGCTCAATGGCGCCGTGATGCTGCGGGCCTACGGGGTGCTGGGGGTGACCGAGGCGCTGCTGGCGATGGGGGGCTATCTGCTCGTCTGGCGCCAGCAGGGGGTGGGCTGGTCGGAGCTGCGGGAGCTGGCGCCGCTGCTGCTGCACCACCAGGCACCGGCGGCCCTGGAAACGGTGGGGCGGCAGGCCTCCAGCGTGGCGTTCGGGTTGATCGTGGCCGCCCAGATGGGCGCCCTGCTGGCCTGCCGCAGCGAACACAGGCCCTTCTGGACCACCCTGGCCCTGCCCAATCCCTGGCTGTGGTGGGGGTTCTTCAGCGAACCGGCCCTGGCCTCGCTGGTGGTGCTGCTGCCGCCCCTGGCCGGGGTGTTCGCCACCGCCCCCTTCCCGGTGGCCTGGTTGGGCTGGATGGCCCTGGCGCCGCTGCTGGTGCTGCTGGTCGACACATTGCACAAGCGGCTGCAGGCCTCCCTGGCGCGGCGGATCCCGCTGGCGCTGGCGATCGCCGCCGCGGCCTGGCGGGACCGCCACGGTGGCGGCCGGCCGGCTGGGGGGTGAGCGCTGGGGGGGGCAGCGCTGGGATGCGGCGGAAGCTCAACGCGGCGCTGATGCTGGAGCTGTACCTGGCGCCGTTCCTGGCGCCGCCAGCAGCGAGTCGGCCTCCGCCACCGCGGCCCGACCGCTGCGCTGCTCGAACACACACAGCTCCAGGCCGCGGCGACCGGCCATGTGGGCCTGGGGATAGCGACCCTCCAGCAGCAGGCTGCTCAACCCCAGGCTGGGGACGTCGACCCGGGAGCCACGGATCCGAACCGCCGCCAGGCCACTGGCGGCGATGCAGGCGCTGCGCACCTGGCGGTCGTAGCGGTTCCAGGCTTCCGGGCTGGCGGCCTGGAGCGGACCGGCCCCGAGCAGCGCGGCCAGCCCCACCAGGGGGAGGGGTGACAGCCACCGGATCAGGGCACGGCCCCGGCCGCCCCTGCTCCGCCCCGTTGCCGTTGCCGTTGCCGTCCGCGTCATCGCCATCCCTGGCCCAGCTCCCCCGATCCTGGCCCAGAGGCCGTGCCGCTCAAGCGCCAGAGGCCAAGCGAGGGTGTGTACGGCACACCTCCTTGCACCACCCATGGCCACCAACCTTTCCCTCAACCCGGAGCTGCTGGATCGCGCCCTTCGGTGAGCGGCGAAGCCAGCAACCAAGCGGCCGTCAGCCGGGCCCTGCAGACCTTCATGACTTGATTGGCCGCACAGAACAGCGGCAGATCGCTGGGCTGTTGGGCAGGCTCGAATGGCACAGCAGCGTCGACGACAAGGCCGAACGGAATCGTCAGCCGCGAGCCTGCGGGTCGACACCAGCCTCTGCTCCCTGACGCTGCGGCGCGATGTCAAGCCAGCCGCCCCTGAGGTGGGAGCCCAGCGCCAGGCGCTGATGGCCTCCGTCCAGGTCTTCACGACGGGGCTGATGCTGCAGAGTTGCTGCAGGGATTGGCGGGCCCGCAGAACCGCGATCTGCTGGTGGCTCGCCTCTCCGCGCTCGCCTTCCCTCGGTCCGACAGGCACGAACACAGCGAAGCCACTGACGTGCGCACAGGTTGCAGGATGGGCAGTGTGCAGATCGGCTTGCAGGGTCGAGAGGGGCTCGCCACCGTTGTTCGGGTGTGGATTTGCCCCTGCACTCGGTAGCTTGCCAGCCGCTCCCAGCCCGCCGCCCGGCCTTGAACACCGACCGCTGGTTCTACGGGGTGTTCCAGTC
>JBMSXZ010000069.1:0-13629 GCA_049426205.1 Cyanobium sp. | reverse complement strand
ATATCTGCGAGCTTCGTGACAGTGTGTCGGCAAGGAAGGCCGATTGGCCGCGCATCGTTGAAATCGCTTGGCCGATCTGGGCAGTTAGTCATGGCGCCCTGAGATCTGTCCATCAATACATGAGCGAGTTTCTGGTGAGTCTTCGTTTGGTTTTGGCTTGGTATGCCAGGCCGTTCGTGCTGTTGCAATCTGTCGGTGGGACTGCCGATTCCCTGGGGAACGCGGTTGAGATCATAGGCGTAGAGCATTGTTGTTCAGGCATAGGATATTGTTATTCGGAAATCACTGTGGTCGTGCAGTTCTTGGATTGTTAGGATGCTATATCTGCATCTACGTGTCTAGTGGATGGGTTGCAATCGATTGGCGGTTTCTGTGTGATGGAACGGGTTTCGTGATGTCGGCTTTCCGTTCGGCGGAGGGACTTGCTTTCGACGCCTGACTTGGACTCCGATGGTGTCACCCCTGTTCTCCGGCTTGGCTTTTCCGCTATCGCTGGTGTTGTGGGACCACGCCCTTTCGGCCCCGCCTACCGCCTGTCCCTCCTTGGTTGTCAGCCCCACCGACAGCCTCTTCCGCCGCATTCCCCGCACCCCCCCCCTCTCGTTCCAGCTCCCTCTCCAGCAGCATTCGGTGGAGCAACAACAGTTAGGTAGCGCTGAATCAGACCCGACAGCTCACCCCCCTTCCCGGCGCCCCAGCTCCAGCAGCGCTTCCCCATAGCTCTTTGCCGTGGGGAATGCCGGGGCCCCGTGGCGGGCCAGCACCGTGGCGATCCGCTGGCTGGCCAGGGGGAGCCGGCCGCTGGCGATCCAGGGGAAGGCATGGTGGGCGCTGTGGTGGGGCAGACCTCCCATCAGGGCGTTGACGATCGGGCCGGCTTCGACGCTCCTGGAGCCGTAGAGCTGGGTGAGCAGATGGTTGCTGTGCGCAGCCCAGAGGTGGTGGTGTTCCACCAGCCCACGGGCCTGGACGATCGCTCCGATCACCCGTTCCAGCAGCAGCCAGAACAGCAGATAGCGCCCCACCACCCCCTGCTGGATCGCCACCGTCAGCATCGCGGCGTGCACCATCACCACCCCGACCCCATCCACCACCCCGGCCCGTTTCAGGGCGCCATCGATCCCCTGCAGCCCGATCCCCTTGAGCGTCGTCTCAGCAATCAGCCCCACCCCCGCCAGCGCCGCGATCCGCACCACCACCCTGTGCCGTTGCCGCCATCGCCGCAGCGGGCTCGCCCCCTGCAGCTCGTGCTCCAGCGGCGTGGTCCGCTCCGGATCGCGACCATCCACCCCATTCCAGCGGTGATGCAGCCGGTGCAGCCGGCTGTAGGTGAGGTAAGGCCAGGCCATCGGCCAGCTCAGCAGGCACGCCAGCGGTTGCTCCAGCCGCGGTTGTCCCAGCAGGGTGCCGTGCACCATCTCATGGGTGGCCACCAGCAGCAGCGCATAGGCCACCCCGGCCACCAGCACCGCCGCGATCGCCTCCCAGCCCAGCGGCAGCGTCCAATACAGCCCCGACCCGCCCAGCAGCACCGCCGCCAGCGCCAGGATCCGCAGCAGCGCCGCGGCCCGTTCGCCGGCGCTCGGCGGTGTGCCGAGGTCCCGTACTGCGGCGCAGAGCTCGCGAACCAGGGTGCTGGCTTCGGGGGGATCGATCGGTGCTGTCTTCACCGCGGCCAGGGGCTGGGTGCGCCGCCATCCTGCTGCCATTCGCCGGGATGGTGGCCGCCAGGGGGTCGCACCAGGCAGCGGAACCCCAGATGGCAGGTGCTGGTATCGATGCCCTGGGCCATCCGCGCCGCCGGCCGGTAGCGGCGGCAGTAGCTCGGTGCACACAGAAATGAGCCCCCTTTCACCACCTTGCGCGGGATCGATCCGTGCTGGGAGCTGGGATCGATGCTGGCGGCCTCGTCCCTGGCACCGCGTGGGTTGTCGAGGCTGGCCAGGCTGGCGCAGCAGCCCGCCGCCGCCGCCGCCTCTCCCCCATCCCTCGCCGCCGCCAGCCGGGCGCCGTGGTCCTGATACCAGTCCTCGGTCCACTCCCACACATTGCCGATCATGTCGAGCAGGCCGTAGCCATTGGCCGGATAACACCCCACCGGTGCCGTCCGCTCCCAGCCATCGGCGCGGCTGTTGTGGTTAGGAAAATCGCCCTGCCAGGTGTTGGCCAGCATCCGCCCGCCCGGATGCAGTTCCCCTCCCCACGCATACTCCACACCCTCCAGCCCCCCCCGCGCCGCCCGCTCCCACTCCGCCTCGCTCGGCAGGCTCTTGCCGATCCAGTTGGCATAGGCCAGGGCATCGCCATGGGCGATGTGCACCACCGGATGCTGCTCCCGTCCCTTGATCGAACTGCCGGGACCCTCCGGATGGCGCCAGTTCGCCCCCGCCACGTACTGCCACCAGCGGTAGGGATCCCCCTGGCTCACCGGGCGCGGCGGCGGCACGAACACGATCGAGGCCGGCTCCAGCAGCTCCGGCAGGGCGTCCGGGTAGGCGGCGGCATCGGCCGGCTGCTCCGCCAGCGTCACATGGCCCGTGGCCTTGACGAATTTGAGGAACTGGGCGTTGGTCACCGCCGTGCGGTCCATCCAGAACCCATCAACCCGCACCCGATGGGCCGGCGCCTCCTCCGGGTAATGGTGGTCCGAACCCATCGTGAAGCTGCCGCCCGGAATCCACACCATCCCCGGCGCCGGCGGCCGGCCCGGCGGACGCTCGGCTGCGCCACCCGGGCCACCCGTATTGCCGCGCCCCTTCGCCGCTGCCGCCATCCCCCTCCTCAGGCCAGGCCGCCCAGCGCCGGCCCCGCCGCCGCCCGTTCCCGCTCCTCCAGCCGCCGCTCCGCTTCGATCTCACGGCCCAGGAACGCATTCAGGAACGTTCGGATCACGGCTACCACCCCCAGCTGGATCAGGTGCGTCGGCGACGGGCTCACCGTCGTCGCCACGATGTCGGCCCCCAGCTGGAACTCCAGGGCCAGGGCCAGCCAGCTGGCGAAGGTCAGCCGTGCCCGGTTCGACGGTCGCCGCGGGATCCGCTGCCGCCAGCGGGGCAGGGCATCGCGGCCGATCGCCAGCAGGCCCCCCAGCACCGTCAGCACCGAGAGCGCCTCCAGCAGCAGGGCGGTGGCGCGGGCCAGGGGCGCCACCACCTCCTCCAGCAGCTCCAGCGTCATCGACATCGCCCGCGATGGCCCGATCCCTGGCGGCACCCTAGGGAGGGTCCCGCCGGCGCGCACCACCACCGCCGGCGCGGGGCAACGTTGCTACGTTTCGGGTCCTTCGCGGCTCCCCCGTGGGCAGTCCGCCGCCCCGCCGCCCACCGCCCCCCGCCGCTCCCACGCCCGGCTCCCGGTTTCCCGCCGCCGGCACCGATCCAGCCGGGGCCGCCGCCGCCGAACCTCTCGATGCTGCCGCCAGCCCAGCCGCCAGCGCCGGCACCGCCAGCACCGTCGCGTCGTTTCGCCAGCTGCTCGACAGCCTCAACCGCGAACAGCGGCGCAACCAGGAGCTGCTCGCCTCCCTCGCCTTCGCCCTGCGCAGCTTCACCAACCTCAGCCGTTATCTCGAGCTGGTGCCCCTGGTCGCCTCCCGCCTGGTGGAGGCCGAGGGCGCCGTGCTCGTGGTCTTCCATCCCGATGGCCGCCTCTGGCGCGAGCACCTCCAGGCCACCCCGGGCGAGCGCTGCGCCGAACTGCTCCGCCAACTCGCCGCCCTCAGCGACAGCCGCCTCCAGGCCGAGTCCGGCGATGAGGCGGTGGCGGCCCTGCTCGACCCCCTGCTGCACCGCCTGCTCGCCCCCGCCCAGGTGATCGCCACCTCCGTGGTCGCCCGCAACAGCCAACGGGGCCGCCTTTATGTCTTCAGTGGACGCCGCGGCTACTGCTGGAGCGAGGTCCACCGCCGCCACCTCCAGCTGGTGGCCGATCTCACCGGCGTGGCCCTCGAAAACGAGCTGCTCCAGCAGGAGATGCGCCGCCATGAACGGCTCGATCGCCAGCTCAGCATCGGCGCCGAGATTCAGGCCCAGCTCCTCCCCGACCGCTGCCCCAGCATCGATGGCGTCGAGCTGGCGGCCCGCTGCCGGCCCGCCTTTCAGGTGGGCGGCGACTACTACGACTTCATCCCCACCCGCCCCCAGGCCCTCCCCCGCCAGCGGGAGCAGGGCCGCTGGGCCCTGGTGATCGGCGATGTGATGGGCAAGGGCGTCCCGGCCGGCCTGCTGATGACCCTGCTGCGGGGCATGCTCCGGGCCGAGGTGCTCAGCGGCCTGCCCCCCGATCGCATCCTCCACGACCTCAACCAGCTGGCGATGGAGGACCTCAGCCAGTCCCATCGGTTCGTGACCCTCTTCTATTCCGATTACGACCCCCCCAGCCGCCGCCTGCGCTTCGCCAATGCGGCCCACAATCCGCCGCTGATCTGGCGCCGTCGCAGTGGCCACGTCGACCGCCTCGATGCCCCCGGCCTGCTGATCGGCCTGCAGAGCGAAGCGGAGTATGGCTGCGGCCAGGTGGTGCTCGACAGCGGCGACGCCCTCCTCTATTACACCGATGGCGTCACCGAAGCCAGTGGCCTCGGCGGTGAGCGCTTCGATGAGCAGCGCCTGGCGGGGCTGTTCCAGTCGTCCTGTCGCTCCGGCCTCGGCGCCCAGGGCATCCTCGACCAGCTGTTCGCCCGCCTCGACCGCTTCGTGGGCAGCGACCGCCACCTCGACGACGATGCCTCGATGGTGGTGCTCAAGGTGCGCGAGGAGCTGCGCCTCCCCTCCCTCCCCAGCGGCTGACCCCCGGCCGCCGACGGTGCCAAGCTGAGCGGCAGCGCGCGGCACAGGTGCATGGCTGCTGAACCCTCCGCCCCCCGGGGCGCCGCCGATCCCAGTGCCGCCGCCCCCAGCGGCGCTGGCGTCACCGGCGGCTCGGCCGCCGGCTGGAGCGATCGCTTCGAGCAGGGCCTGCATCCGGCGATCGAGCGTTTCAATGCCTCGATCGGCTTCGACATCGCCCTGCTCCAGGAGGACCTGGACGGTTCGATCGCCCACGCCCGCATGCTCGCCGCCTGCGGGGTGATCAGCCCCGAGGAGGCCGCCCAGCTGGAGCGGGGCCTCGAAACCGTGCGCGCCGAGGCGGCGGACGGCCGCTTCCGCCCCGGCCTCGAAGCCGAGGATGTCCACTTCGCCGTGGAGCGCCGCCTGATCGAGCTGCTCGGCCCGGTGGGCAAGAAGCTCCACACCGGCCGCAGCCGCAACGACCAGGTCGGCACCGACGTGCGCCTCTGGCTGCGCCAGCGGATCGACGCCATCGATGCCGCCCTGCTCCGCTATGAGCGGGCCCTGCTCAGCCAGGCCGAGGCCCACCTCCACACCCTGATCCCCGGCTACACCCACCTGCAGCGGGCCCAGCCCCTCTCCCTGGCCCACCACCTGCTCGCCTACATCGAGATGGCCGAGCGCGACCGCCAGCGCCTCGCCGACGTGCGCCGCCGCGTCAACGTCTCCCCCCTTGGCGCCGCCGCCCTGGCCGGCACCCCCGTGCCGATCGACCGCCGCCACACCGCCGCCAGCCTCGGTTTCGAGGACGTCTACGCCAACAGCCTCGATGCCGTCAGCGACCGCGACTTCGCCGTCGAATTCATGGCCGCCGCCTCGCTGGTGATGGTGCACCTCAGCCGCCTCAGCGAGGAGGTGATCCTCTGGGCCAGCCAGGAATTCGGTTTCATCGCCCTCAGCGATCGCTGCGCCACCGGCAGCAGCCTGATGCCCCAGAAAAAGAATCCCGATGTGCCCGAACTGGTGCGCGGCAAAAGCGGCCGCGTCTTCGGCCATCTGATCGGCCTGCTGACGATGATCAAGGGCCTGCCGCTCGCCTACAACAAAGACTTCCAGGAGGACAAGCAGGCGCTGTTTGATGGCGTCGCCACCTGCCTGGATTGTCTGGAGGCGATGGCGATCCTGTTTGAGGAGGGTCTGGAGTTCAGGCCCGCCCGGCTGGAGGAGGCCGTGGCCGCTGATTTCTCCAACGCCACCGATGTGGCCGACTACCTGGTGGCCAGGGGGGTGCCCTTCCGCGAGGCCTATCAACTGGTGGGCGGCCTGGTGAAGGCCTGTCTGCAGGAGGGGGTGCTGCTGCGCGATCTGCCGCTGCAACGCTGGCAGGCGCTGCATCCCGCCTTCGAGGCCGACATCCACGCCGCGATCGAGCCCCGTCAGGTGGTGGCGGCACGCCGCAGCGAGGGTGGCACGGCCTTTGAGCAGGTGGAGCGCCAGCTGCAGCGTCTGCGCCGTCAATTCGATGCCAGCCCTGGCGTCGGCGCCGTGGCTGGCGGGGGCGGTAGGGGATCGGCTGTCATCACACCATGAAGCCCCGTTGGTGGAATGGCGGAATGTCGCGCCGGCGGGTCTAATCTTGTCGGGTCGTTGGCGCCTTTCGCGCCCTCCAGACCCCCCTGGACGTTCCGTGAGCATCTTTGTCGGCAATCTTCCCTTCCGTGCTGAGCAGGAAGACGTGATCGAACTGTTCGCCCCCTATGGCGAGGTGGCCAACTGTTCCCTCCCCCTTGAGCGCGACACCGGTCGCAAGCGTGGCTTCGCCTTTGTGGAGATGGCCAACCCCGAGCTGGAGACCAAGGCGATCGACGGCCTCCAGGGCGCCGAGCTGATGGGCCGGCCCCTGCGCATCAACCGGGCCGAACCCCGCGGTGGCGGCGGTGGCTACGGCGGCGGGGGTGGCGGCGGCGGTCCCCGCCGCGGTGGCGGTGGCGGTGGTGGCTACGGCGGCGGCGGTGGCGGTGGTTACTCCCGTGGTGGCGGCGAAGGCGGCTATGGCTCCGGTGCCCGTGGCTGGGAAGACCGCAGCGGCGGTGATCGCGGCGCCGATGGCTTCGATTCCGGTCGCGTCCGCCGCCGCCGCAGCGGCGGCTCCGAGGGCGGCGGCGATTACGGCGGCTACGGCGGCGCCGAGGTCTGAATCCCGGCCCGCTGCCCTGGATCCTGGCCCTAGAGGCCCCGCTCCCGCAGCTGCCGCGCCGCCTCCGCCAGCACCTCCGGCCCGGCGCCGCGTTCTCCCGCGGCCCGGGTCAGCTGCTGGCGCCAGGGGCGCGCGCCCGGAACCCCCTCCACCAGATGCACCAGGTGGCGGGCGATCGCCCACAACCGGCCGCCGCCGCGGCACCAGCGCTCGGCGTGGGGCATCAGCCCCTCCAGCACCTCCGACGCCCGCGCCTCCGGCCGTGACCCGTCGCCGAAGATCTCCCGGTCCACTGCCACCCAGCGCAGGGGATGGCCATAGGCGGCCCGGCCCACCATCACCCCATCCACGTGCTCCAGCTGGGCCTGGCAGCTGGCCAGGTCCTCCAGGCCGCCGTTGAGTTCGATCACCAGCTCCGGTCGCTCCTGCTTCAGCCGATGCACCAGGTCCCAGCGCAGCGGCGGGATGGTGCGGTTCTGTTTCGGATCGAGCCCATCCAGCCAGGCCTTGCGGGCGTGGATCGCGAAGCGGGTCGCGCCGGCGGCCGCCAGGGTGTCGACAAAGCCGAGCAGGTGCCCGTAGGAATCGAGGCTGTCGATGCCGATCCGTTGCTTCACGGTCACCGGTCGCTCGCTCGCCGCCGCCATCGCCGCCACGCAGCGGGCCACCCGCTCCGGTTCGGCCATCAGGCACGCCCCGAACCGCCCCTGCTGCACCTTCTCGCTGGGGCAGCCGAGATTGAGATTGATCTCGTCGTAGCCCCGGGCCGCCCCCAGCCGCGCCGCCTCCGCCAGCAGCGCCGGGTCGTCGCCGCCCAGCTGCAGGGCCAGGGGCCGCTCCTCCGCAGCGAAGCCCAGCAGTCGCTCCAACCGCCGTTCGGCCTCCCCCGCCCGCGGCCCGGTGGCCTCGCTGCGGATGTGGTGCAGGGCCCGGGCCACCACCATCTCTGTGGTCAGCAGGCAGCGGCGGCTGATCTGGCGCATCAGCACGCGGAAGTGGCGGTCCGTGCAGTCCAGCATCGGCGCCACACTGAAGCGGTAGGCGTGCTCCATCCCCCCATGCTGCCCAGCCGTGCATCCGTGGTGGTGGCCGGGGGAGGGCCGGCCGGCTACATGGCCGCGATCGCCGCCGCCGAGGCCGGTGCCACCGACCTGCTGATCCTCGAGGCCACCGCCGAACCGTTGCACAAGGTGCGGATCAGCGGCGGCGGCCGCTGCAATGTCACCCATGCCTGCTGGGATCCCCGCGATCTGGTGGGTCACTACCCCCGCGGCGGCCAGGCCCTGCGGGGGCCCTTCGGCCGCTTCGCCCCAGGGGATGCGGTCGCCTGGTTCGACGCCCACGGCCTGCAGCTGGTTCAGGAGGCCGATGGCCGCCTGTTCCCCCGCTCCAACCGCTCCAGCTCCGTGGTCGACACCCTGCGGGCCGCCGCCCTCGCCGCCGGCGTTCGCTGCCTGGAGGGTCTGGCGCTGCAGGCGGCGGAGCCCCTGCCCAGCGGCGGCTTCCGGTTGCGGCTGCGGGGTGGCGCCAGCCTCGAGGCCGACCGCCTGGTGCTGGCCACCGGCAGCCATCCCAGCGGCCTGCGGATCGCCGCCGCCCTCGGCCATGGGCTGGTGCCGCCCGTTCCCTCCCTGTTCACCCTCGCCCTGGGCCCCCATCCCCTCACCGCCCTGGCCGGGGTGGTGGTCGATCCGGTGGTGCTGGAGCTTGAGGCTCCGGCCGCCGTGGCCGCGCCGCCGCCGCCGCCGCCGCCCGCCGGAGGCTCTCCCCTGCCCAAGGGGCCTGCTGGCGCTGCCGCCGGCCCGCGGCGACGCCAGCGGCACCGCCAGCGGGGGCCCCTGCTGATCACCCACTGGGGCTTCAGCGGTCCGGCGATCCTGCGGCTCACCGCCTTTGCGGCCAGGGACCTGCGGGCCTGGGGCTATCGCGCCAACCTGCGCATCGACTGGAGCGGCGGCAGCCTGTCGCCGGACGACCTGGAGCAGCGGTTTGCTGTCGCCCGTCGCGAGCTGGCCCGCCGCCAGCTGGGGGCGGCCAGGCCCTGGCCCAGCCTCGGCCGCCGCCTCTGGGGCCATCTCCTGGAGGCCCGGGGGATCGACCCGGGCCAACGCTGGGCCGATCTCGGCCGCGGCGACCAGCGCCGCCTGCAGGAAGCTCTGCGCCACGATGGCTATGCGATCCGCGGGCGCGGCCCCTTCGGCGAGGAGTTCGTCACGGCGGGGGGCGTGCCGCTCGGGGAGGTCAATCTGGCCACGATGGAGAGCCGGCGGCAGCCCGGTCTGTTTCTGGTCGGGGAGCTGCTCGATGTCGATGGGGTCACCGGTGGCTTCAACTTCCAGCACTGCTGGAGCTCCGGCTGGCTGGCTGGTCAGGAGCTGGCGGCGACGCTCACCTGATGTTCTCAAAAACGGAGGCCATCGGCATGTACATGGCGATCAGAATCGAGCCCACAATCACACCGACGATCACGATCATCACCGGTTCGATCATCGCCGTCAGCGCCTTCACCGTGTTGCTGACTTCATCCTCATAGAAATCAGCCACCTTCGAAAGCATCGAATCCATCTCGCCGGTCTCCTCACCGATGGCCAGCATGCTCACCATCATCTCCGGGAAGACCCGTTTCGAGGCCAGGGCTGTGCTCAGCGGCACGCCCTCGCTGATGTCGGTGCGCGACCCCCTGATCGAATCGCGCACCACGGCATTGGTGGCCGTTTCGGTGAGGATGTCGAGCGCCATCATGATCGGCACACCGGCGCTGGAAAGGGAGCTCAGCGTGCGGCAGAACTGAGCCGAGGCGGTCTTCTGCAGCAGGTCGCCAAACAGCGGCAGCCGCAGCATCTGGCCATCGACCGAGCGGCGACCGCTGGGGGAGGCGTAATAGCGATTGAAGAAAAAAACCAGCACCAGCAGCAGCAGCACCAGCAGCAGCGAGAAGGAGGAGCGCAGCAGTTTGCTGAAATCCACCATCATCTGAGTGAACGCCGGTAGCTTGGCGCCGAGCTGATCAAAGATCTCGGCAAAGGTGGGGATCAGGAACATCGTCATCCCCAGAAACACCAGGATCGCGACCACCAGCACGATCACCGGATAGCCGAGCGCACTCTTGATCTGGTTCTGCAGGCGGGCGTTTTCCTCCAGCAGCTTGGCCAGCCGTTTGAGGGTCTCATCAAGCACGCCGCCGGCTTCGCCCGCCTCCACCATGGCGATGCTGAGGCTGTCGAACACCTTGGGCCAGCGCCGCATCGCATTGCCGAGGCTGCCGCCCTGGTTCACCTCGTCGGTCATGGCGCTGAGGGCGCGGCGGAACAGGGGCGACTTCTGCTGGCGCCGCATCAGGTCGAGGCTGCGCATGATCGGCACGCCCGCATCCACCATCGCCGACAGCTTGCTGGCGAACAGCGCCTTCTCCTTCACCGTGATCTTCGCCTCCAGCAGGGTTCGCCAATCGATCCCCGTGCTGCTGGGCATGGCGTCCGGTTCAACGGACTTCTCCTTGCGCACCAGCAGATTGGGAAGGATGCCGCGCCTGCGCAGCAGCTGGCGCGCCGAGGCCGGGGTGTCGGCCTTGAGTTCCATCTCCCGTTTGCGGCCGTCACGGGTGGTGTAGGTGACCTGAAAGATGGTCATCGCGTTGGCATCAGCGTCAGATCTGCTCGAGGATCCGCTGCAGTTCCTCCGGTCGGCTGGTCTTCAGCAGGGCCTCCTCCCGGGTGATCCGCTGCGCCTGCACCAGGTCGACCAGGGCGCGCTCCAGGGTCTTCATGCCGTACTGGGAGCCGGTCTGGAGCATCGAATAGATCTGGGCCGTCTTGCCCTCGCGGATCAGATTGGCGATCGCCGGGGTGTTGACCATGATCTCCTGGGCCATCACCCGCCCCAGCGCCCCACGGCTGGCCTCGCGGCTGCGACAGAGGGTCTGGGAGAACACCGCCAACAGACTCGAACTCAATTGCACCCGCACCTGGCTCTGCTGGGAGGCGGGAAAGACATCAACCATGCGGTCGACGGTCTGGGAGGCGGAGTTGGTGTGCAGGGTGCCCATCACCAGATGGCCAGTCTCGGCGGCACTGATCGCCAGCTGGATGGTTTCCAGGTCCCGAAGTTCACCGACCAAGATCACATCCGGGTCCTCCCGCAGGGCGGAGCGCAGGGCGTTGGCGAAGCTGCGGGTGTCCTGGGACACCTCCCGCTGGTGGATCAGACTGCGGTCATTGCTGTAGGTGAACTCGATCGGATCTTCAATCGTCAGGATGTGTTCGCTGCGGCTGTGGTTGATGTGATCGATCAGCGCTGCCAGCGTTGTCGATTTGCCCGATCCCGTCGGCCCGGTGACCAGCACCAGGCCCTTGGGTTTGCGGCTCATCTCCTCCACCACCGCCGGCAGCCCCAGGCTGACCAGGCTGGGGATGGTGTTGGCCAGGGCCCGCAGGCAGGCCGCATAGCTGCCCCGCTGGCGGTAGACGTTCACCCGGAACCGGGCCACGCCCCGCAGGCCGTAGGAGCAATCCAGTTCCCAGGTCTGCTCAAGCTGCTTGCGTTGGGAGTTGTTGAGCAGGGAGAAGATCAGACGGTTGCAGGTGTCTTCGTCCAGCACCAGATCCGGACGCAGGGGTCGCAGCGATCCTCCGAAGCGGCCGAAGGGTGGATGGCCGGTGGCCAGGTGCAGGTCGCTGCCGCCGGCCTCGACCAGCTCGACCATCAGTTCCTCGATGGTGAGTTGCATGCTTTCAGCCGCGCACCCACAGACAGTAGGGGCATTCCAGCCATTCATCCTGCAGGCCGGCACCACAGCCCTGGCAGGTCAGGGTGCTGAGGGCCCGGGCCCGCCGTTCCGATTCCAGACCCGTGTCGGTGAGCAGCATCCGCTCCACTTCCTCCAGGCTGGTCAGTCCGCCGCGCACCAGATCGAGGCCATAGCCCAGCAGGGTTTTCATGCCGGCTTCCAGGGCCAGGCGGCGCAACTCCTGGGTGCTGGCCCGTTTGGCCACCGCCGAGGAGAGAGTCTCGGTCATGGTCAGGATCTCGTAAACGCCCACCCGCCCGGCGTAGCCGCGACCCTGGCAGGAGGGACAGTCCTGATGGTCGTTGCCGTCTCCGCCCTCGCTCACCTTGGCCTTGTAGAAGGTGATGGCGCTCTCATCACTGGCCACCAGCCCGAAACGGGCCAGCTCCTCGGCCCCGGGTTGGTGGGGCAGGCGGCAGACCGAGCAGAGCCGCCGCACCAGCCGCTGGGAGACCACCCCCAGCAGGGAGGCGCTGACCATGAACGGCTCGACGCCCATTTCATCGAGGCGGGCGAAGGCGCTGACGGCGTCGTTGCAGTGGAGGGTGGTCAGCACCAGGTGGCCGGTCAGGGCCGCCTCGATCGCCGTGCGGGCCGTTTCCAGGTCACGGGTCTCCCCCACCAGCAGCACGTCCGGGTCCTGGCGCATGAACGCCCGCAGGGCGGTGCTGAAATCGAGTCCCTTGTCCCGGTTCACCTGGGTCTGGGTGATGCCCTTGAGGGTGTATTCGATCGGGTCCTCCACCGTGGAGATATTGATGCCCGGATCGTTGCGCTCGGCCAGCAGGGCGTAGAGGGTGGTGGATTTGCCCGATCCGGTCGGCCCGGTCACCAGCACCATGCCGAAGGGCTTGCTGCCGATCGCCCGCAGCTTGGCCCTGGCGTCGGTGTCGGTGATCAGGGCGTCGAGACCCAGCTGGGTGGCGCCGCTGTCGAGCAGCCGCAGCACCACTTTCTCTCCGTGGCGGCAGGGCAGCGTGCTCACCCGGAAGTCCATGGTGCGGCCCCGGAAGTTGCGGCGGATCCGGCCGTCCTGGGGCAGTCGCCGCTCGGCGATGTCCAGGTCGGCCATGATCTTGAGCCTGGAGGTCACCGCCGCCGCCAGGGTCTTCGGCAGGGTCTCGATGCGGCGCAGCACCCCGTCCTGGCGGAAGCGGATCAGCAGCCCGTCCTCCTGGGGTTCGATATGGATATCGCTGGTGCCGCTGGCCAGGGCTTCGATCAGCACCCGGTCCACCAGGCTGAGCACCGGCGAGAGATTGGTCTGGCGGCTGCTCGCCTCCAGGTCTTCGTTGGCCGCCTGCTCGTCCTGCGGGGTGACGCCAGCTCCGCCGCTGATATCGATGCCGCCGAACAGGGAGTTGGTGCTCCGTGAGCCGTCGTTGTAGATCTCACGTTCGCTGGTGTAGGCCTGCATCCTCGGTATTGAGAGCTGGGTGTGGGGTGGAGGGCCGGTGGAGGGCAGGAAGGGGACGAGCGGGCGAATCGCTCAGACCAGAGGGGATGGTGGGATCAGTCCAGAACGGTCCTGGCAGTGTCGCCTCCATCAAGGTTGGGGGCCCTCTGCCAGAAGCATGGCGATCTTTCGCAGGGGACGAAGCGATCGGTACGATGGCGGCTGCCAGGGTAAGGAGTGGCTGCCAGGCTGGGTGGGTAGCTGGGCGTCTTAAGGGATTGGCCTAGGTAATCTCACGACAAGCTTGCTGCACTTTATCAGAATGCGTGCAGAACCGGCCCGGTCGTAAAGCTTCGTCATTGCAGGGCGTGTCAGGGTCTGGGCCCAGGGCCCGGGGAAGGGGCCAGAGCTTCGGGGTCAGGGATTCGGGGTCAAGGGTCAGGCGGGGCAGGAACGGGTCAGGACCCCCCCGCGGCCCCCC
>JBMSXZ010000068.1:0-13743 GCA_049426205.1 Cyanobium sp. | reverse complement strand
GCCGCATCAGATCGGTGGGGTCGCTGCGGTGCACGGCATCGCGCTGGTGGCCGGCGAAGCGATCCTCATCCAGCAGGGCCATGAACAGCTGGAAGTCCTCCTCCTTGCCGTTGTGCGGCGTCGCCGTCATCAGCAGCAGGTTGCGGGTGTGGTTCCCCAGCCGCTTGCCCATCTCGTAGCGCTTGGTGCGTTTCACCTCACCGCCGAAGATGTGGGCGCTCATCCGGTGCGACTCGTCGCACACCACCAGGTCCCATTCCGGGGCCTGCTCCAGCCGGCTCTGCAGCTCCTCGTCGCGGGAGAGCATGTCCATGCGGGCGATCAGCAGCGGCCTCTGCTCGAACGGGTTGCCCAGCCCCGTGGCATGGATCAGATCGCGGCTGAGCAGCTCGAAGTTGAGCTCGAACTTCTCCTTCAGCTCGTCCTGCCACTGCTCGGTGAGCGAGCCCGGCGCCACGATCAGGCAGCGCTCCAGCTCGCCGCGGATCAGCAGCTCCTTGATCAGCAGCCCGGCCATGATCGTTTTGCCGGCGCCGGGGTCGTCGGCCAGCAGGAAGCGCATCGGCTGGCGGGGGAGCATGTGCTCGTACACCGCACTGATCTGGTGGGGCAGCGGGTCGATCGTGCTGCTGCTCACTGCCACATAGGGGTCAAAGAGGTAGGCCAGCTGGATCCGGGTGGCCTCGCTCACCAGCCGGAACAGATCGCCACTGCCCGCAAAGCTCCACTTGCGGCCGCCGCCCACCAGCTCCAGGTCGGCCTCGCTGCTCCGAAAGAGAAGCTGTTCGCCCAGGACGCCGTCTTGCCCCCGGTAGACCACCTTGCAGGCCGCATCACCCAGCATTTCGGCGCTGACGATCCGCACCGCTTCGCGGCCGACCAGGCCCTGGACCATGGCGTCCGGCTTCAGCTGCTCGAGCCGGACGGTCATCGGTTCACCGCTTGCCGCGGCTGAGGTGGCATCAGGGACAGGGGTCGCTGCCGCCAGTCTGCACCTTGCGGAAGCCTGACTGCAGCAGTACAGAAGCACGTGGATCCAATGGAGCCAGAACTATGAAACCTGTGCATAATTTCAGGCTCCCAGCTGGTGCAGGCCGTTGTTCCAGCGGAGCCTTCAAACTTGCCACGCAGTTCCAGCAGCTCCTGCCAATCGGCTGAGTGATCCGGCCTGGGATCTGCTCGGCTTTGGACGGCAGTGGAGGAAGCGCACAGGGCTGGATCCATCAAGCCCACGAAGCCAACCGAGTTCGAGCGAGGGCACTCGGAGTGGTTGTGTCGAGCTCATGACAGCTCCTGAACAGACTCCGCTGTGGTGTGCTCACCACCAGGGATCCAAGCCTCCTTCGCCTTCTCCAGCCGCTGCCCCAGGATGCGGATCAGGGGACGAGCAGGGTGGTTGCCCAGCATCCGCCCTTCGGGCAGCAGCAGCCAGAGCGTCCCCCGCAGGGGTCACTAACGACCACGTCTTTATGGCAGCGCTCTGCGGCCAGGTGAAGCGGTTGCTCCCAGTGGCCCTGGACCGGATTTCGGGGGCCACCTCCAGAGCACCCATCACAGCGATCCCACCCCGTCCTGCCGAAGCGGTTCCGATTCCGTCCGGGGAACCGCCCCTGGCACCGCCCAGCCCGGCGCCGGAGCAATCTGGAGCTTCTCCTTCACCCGCCGATGACCTTCAGCGGCCACCGCGCCCGCAAGCGCTTAGGCCAGCACTGGCTCACCGATCCACAGGTGCTGGAGCGGATCGTGGCCGCCGCTGCCATCGAACCGGGTGAGCACCTGCTGGAGGTGGGCCCCGGCCGGGGTGCGCTCACCGAGCGGCTGCTGGCCAGTCCCGCCGCCTCCCTGCTGGCGGTGGAGCTCGACCGCGACCTGGTGTTGGGCCTGCGTCAGCGCTTCGGCGCCGACCCCCGCTTCCAGCTGGTTGAAGGAGACGTGCTGGCCGTCCCCCTGGAGCCTGCCGCCGGTCCTGCCCCCGAGAAGGTGGTCGCCAATATCCCGTACAACATCACCGGCCCGCTGCTGGAGCGGCTGCTCGGCCGGCTCGATCGGCCCCTGGAGCGCCCTTACCGCGCCCTGGTGCTGCTGGTGCAGCAGGAGGTGGGGGAGCGGATCCGCGCCAGCCCCGGCAGCAGCGCCTATTCGGCCCTGAGTGTGCGGATGCAGCTGCTGGCCCGTTGCCAAGGGGTCGGCGTCGTGCCGCCCCGCTGCTTCACCCCGCCGCCGAAGGTGCAGTCCGAGGTGATCCGCCTCGAACCGCTGCCGCCGGAGCTGAGGCCCGAGCCCGCCCTGGCCCGCGCCACCGAGGTGTTGCTGCGGCGCTGCTTCGCCGCCCGCCGCAAGATGCTGCGCAACACCCTCGCCGGCCTGCTGCCCGAAGGGCGCCTGGAAGCTGTCGCCGCCACCGCCGGGGTGGCCCTCAGCCAGCGGCCCCAGGAGCTGGCGCCGCAGCGCTGGCTGGCCCTGGCGGCGGGCCTCCGGCAGGAGGGCCTGCAAGGGAAGGGTCCCCAGGGGACAGACCTGCAGGAGACGGACCTGCAGGAGACAGACCCTCAGGAGAGGGACCTCCAGGAGACAGACCTGCAGGAGTAAGGACCCCAAGGAGAAGGACCTCCCCGAGGAGAGCCTCCAGCGGGATGGCCTTCAGCAGCCGGGCCTCCAGGAGGCGGTCCCGGCGTGCTCCCCGGCTCCTCCCCACACCGCCCCAGCGCGCCGCAGCGGCAACCAGGCCAGGGACAGCAAGCCTGGTCGCCACGGCCTGGTCGCAGCGGATGATGGCCCCGTCGCGGCCTCCCCTTACCAGCCCCGATCCCAGACCTCCCCAGCGCCGATGACCATCACCGTTGTGGCCCCCGCCAAGATCAATCTCCACCTGGAGGTGCTCGGCCTGCGGCCCGACGGCTACCACGAGCTGGCGATGGTGATGCAGACCCTCGATCTGGCCGATCGCCTGCGCTGCATGCCCACGGCCGATGGGCGGATCACCCTGCGCTGCGATGCCCCCGGCCTGAGCACCGGCGCCGACAACCTGGTGGTGCGCGCCGCCGAGCTGCTGCGCTCCCGGGCTGGCCTGCCGGAACTCGGGGCCCTGCTGGAGCTGAGCAAACGGATTCCGATCGGTGCCGGCCTGGCGGGGGGCTCCAGCGATGGCGCCGCTGCCCTGCTGGGGCTCAACGCCCTCTGGGGCTGCGGCTTCAGCGCCGCCGACCTGCAGGAGATGGCGGCCGAGCTCGGCTCCGACATGCCCTTCTGCCTGGAGGGCGGCACCCGCCTCTGCTTCGGTCGCGGCGAGCGGCTCGAACCGCCCTTAGCCCCGACGGGTGGAGCGATCCCGGCTGATGCCGCCGCTGCGCCGCTGCGGCCCGGCTTCGCCGTGCTGTTGATCAAACATCCCCGGGTCAGTGTGTCCACCCCCTGGGCCTTCGGCCGCTGCCGCGAGCTGCGGGGCGACTTCTATCTCGAGCGGGAGGCCGATTTTGAGCAGCGCCGCCAGGCCCTGCGCCAGGGGCCCCTGCTGGCGGCCCTGGCGTCGGGGTCTCCCCTGCCGCCCCTGCGCAACGATCTGCAGGCGGTGGTGGAAGCGGAGGTCGCCAGCGTTGGGGAGGGCCTGCGGCTGCTGCGCCAGGCACCGGAAGCCCTGGCGGTGGCGATGAGCGGCTCCGGGCCGACCCTGTTCGCTCTCTTCGCCGATGCCTCCGCCGCCAGCGCCGCCCACGACCGGCTGGCCGCCGACCTCGTTGCCGCCGGCTTTGACGCCTGGTGCTGCCGGTTCCGGGGGGCGGGTGTCAGCCTGGAGGACTCCGGCACGACCCCATGAGCGAGCCCAGCGCCGAGCGTTCGCCGGCCCCCGTTCCCAGCTCCGACACGCCCCCCGTCGGCACCTCTGAACCGATGGCGGCCGCCGGCTCCGAGCCCGCGGAGGCCAGCTCCACCACGCCGCCCCCCCCTCGCAAGGGCCCGCTCTCCTTCCTCAGCGGCGCCCTCACCAGCGCGGCCCTGGCCTGGCTCTGCCTGGGGTTCAGCCGCAAGGTGGTGGCTTACTACGCCCTTCACCCGCCCCATTACGAGGCGCGGGTGGCCCAGAGCATCGCCACCGCCCTGAAGACCCTGATCGTGGGGATGAGCTTCCTGGCCACCTTCAGCTTCGCCTTTGTGGCCCTCGGGCTGTTCCTGGTGTTCCTGCGCTCGCTTGGGGAGGCGCGCAACGGCAGCCCTGCCTAGGGTTCGGTCCATTCCCCCCGACGGGCCATGACTCCCCACGACCTCGGCCTTCTGGTGGCGCTGTTGCTGCCCGGCATGCTGCTTTCGGTGCTGCTGCTCAGCACCTTTGCTGCCGGCGGTTGACCCCCGTCCCTTTTTCCGGCGCTCGCGGGCGGACGGGTCCCCGGGCCTGAGATAGGTTGGCCGCGATCCCGGCGAACGCACCGTGGCCGAAACCCTGCTGTTCAACGCTCTGCGCGAGGCCATCGATGAAGAGATGGCCCGCGATCCCCACGTCTGCGTGATGGGTGAGGACGTCGGCCAATACGGCGGTTCCTACAAGGTCACCAAGGATCTCTACGAGAAATACGGCGAGTTGCGCGTGCTCGATACACCGATCGCCGAAAACAGTTTCACCGGCATGGCGGTAGGGGCTGCCATGACCGGCCTGCGGCCGATTGTCGAAGGCATGAACATGGGCTTTCTGTTGTTGGCCTTCAACCAGATTTCCAACAACATGGGGATGTTGCGCTATACCAGTGGCGGCAACTACACAATCCCGGCGGTGGTGCGCGGCCCCGGTGGAGTGGGGCGCCAGCTCGGCGCCGAGCACAGCCAGCGATTGGAGGCCTACTTCCACGCCGTTCCCGGCATCAAGATTGTGGCGGTGAGCACACCCACCAACGCCAAGGGCCTGATGAAGGCCGCGATCCGAGACAACAATCCCGTGCTCTTCTTCGAGCATGTGCTGCTCTATAACCTCAGCGAAACGATTCCTGAAGGCGATTACATCTGCGCCCTCGATCAGGCCGAGGTGGTGCGCCAGGGCAAGGACGTCACGATCCTCACCTATTCGCGCATGCGCCATCACTGCCTCAAGGCTGTGCAGCAGCTCGAGGCCGAGGGCATCGATGTGGAATTGATCGATCTGATCAGTCTCAAACCCTTCGATCTCGACACCATCTGCGCCTCGATCCGGAAGACCCACCGCGTGATCGTCGTCGAGGAATGCATGAAGACAGGTGGCATCGGCGCCGAACTGCTCGCCCTGATCACCGAACACTGTTTCGATGACCTTGATGCCCGCCCGGTTCGTCTCTCCTCCCAGGACATTCCGACTCCCTACAACGGCACCCTCGAGAACCTCACCATCATCCAACCCAATCAGATCGTTCAGGCTGCCCGTCAGATCGTCAACGGTTCCCTCTGATCCATGGCACGTCAACAGGGGTGGTTTGCCCTGATCCTGGCCCTGGCGATCGGCGCCGCGGCCCTTCTGGCCAGCAATGGCCTCCAACTTGGCCTGGATCTGCGGGGTGGCAGCCAGCTCACCCTTCAGGTGATGCCGGCCGGTGAGATCCGCAGCATCGATCAGGAGCAGCTCGAAGCCGTCAAGGATGTGCTGGAGCGCCGCATCAACGGCCTCGGGGTGGCGGAATCCACCCTTCAGACCGTCGGCAGCGACCAGCTCGTGCTGCAGCTCCCCGGCGAGCAGGACCCCAGCCGCGCCGCCAAGGTGCTCGGCAGCACCGCCCTGCTCGAATTTCGCGCCCAGCGGGCCGGCACGGAGAAAGAGATGCAGGGGTTGTTGCCCCTCAAGCGTCAGCTGGAAGCGGTGCTCGCCTCCCGTCGTCCGGGTGCCCTGGCCAACTCTGCCGGCGGCCCGTCGGTCCAGCCCAGGCCCAAGCCGGAACTCAAGGATGAGGAACGGGCCGCCGCCTTCCGCGCCCTCGGTCTCGCCATTCCACCTGACAGCACGGAGGACGAGCAGCTGGAGGCGTTGCGCGTCGAGACCAATCGCCGCATCCTCGCCCTCTATGAGCCGGCGGCCCTCACGGGTAAGGATCTGACCAACGCCGGCCGCACCCAGGACCGCACCGGTCTCGCCTGGGAGGTGACACTTGGCTTCAACCGTGAGGGCGGCGAGAGGTTCGCTGCCCTCACCCAATCGATCGCCGGCACCGGCCGCCTGCTCGGCATCGTGCTCGATGGCCGCTCGATCAGCGAAGCCACCGTGGGGCCTGAATTCAAGGCTGCCGGCATCACCGGTGGCGCCGCTTCGATCACGGGCAACTTCACCGCTGAGGAAGCTCGCGACCTGGAGGTGCAGCTCCGCGGGGGTTCCTTGCCTCTTCCCGTCAAAATCGTGGAGGTGCGCACCGTCGGCCCCACCCTCGGCGCCGAAAACATCCGCTCCAGCCTGATCGCTGGCATCGCCGGCCTGGTGCTCGTGGCCCTGTTCATGGTGGTCGTCTACCGCCTGCCAGGGGTGGTCGCCGTGATCGCCCTCAGCCTCTATGCCCTGTTCAATCTGGCGATCTATGCCCTGATCCCGGTCACCCTGACCCTGCCTGGCATCGCCGGTTTCATCCTTTCGGTGGGCATGGCGGTCGATGCCAATGTGCTGATCTTCGAGCGGGTCAAGGAGGAGCTCCGCTCCGGCAACACCCTGATCCGCTCGATCGACAGTGGTTTCTCCCTCGCCTTCTCCTCCATCCTCGACGGCCATGTCACCGGTCTGATCAGCTGCGTGGCCCTGTTCCTGCTCGGCACCGGCCTGGTCAAGGGCTTCGCCGTGACCCTGGCGATCGGCCTGTTGCTGAGCCTGTTCACCGCCCTCACCTGCACCCGCACCCTGCTGCGGCTGTTGATGAGCTACCCGGGCCTGCGCCGCCCCACCTACTTCCTTCCCGCCCGCCAGCGTCCCGCCGGCGCCGCCTGAGCTCCCCTCCACCCTGCTGTGACCGATCTGCCCGCCCCCCGCTTCCGCATCAGTCGCTATCGCCTGCTGGCCTGGATCGGCTCCGGGCTCGCCTGTTTCCTCAGCCTGCTGGGCCTGGTGCTCTGCTGGCTCCATCCCTCGATCCGGCTTCCCCTGAAGCCGGGTCTGGATTTCACCGGCGGTACCCAGATTCAGGTGGTGCGCAACTGCGGTGGCGCCTCCCAGCAGCCCCCCTGTTCCCCGCTCACGGCTCCCCAGATCCAGCGCCAGGTGGCCGCCATCACCCTCAAGGCCGCCGAGGCTGAGCAGCCCCCCAATCTGGGGGCCAGCAGTGTTCAGGTCCTCGATCAGGGCCGTTCGGTGGTCCTGCGACTGCCTGCCCTGAGCGCCGAGCAGGCCGCCACGGTGGTGCAGACCCTCGACCAGCAGATCGGTCCACTCCTGCCCAGCGGCACCGGCATCGACACGATCGGCCCCACCCTGGGGTCCAGCCTGCTGAGGGGCAGTCTCGTCTCGCTGCTGGTGAGCTTTGTGGCGATCGCCCTCTACATCAGTGCGCGTTACAGCGGGGTCTTCGCCTTTCTGGCCCTGGTCTGCCTCGCCCACGACGTTTTGATCACCTGCGGCCTGTTCGCCTGGCTGGGACTGCTGCGGGGCATCGAGGTCGATTCCCTTTTCGCCGTCTCCCTGATCACGGTGGCTGGCTATTCCGTCACCGACACCGTCGTCGTTTTCGACCGGATCCGTGAGCAGCGCCGCGCCCTGGCCCACCTGCCGGTGAGCGAGCAGGTGGATGTGGCGGTCGATGCCACCCTGACCCGTTCCCTTTACACCTCGCTCACCACCCTGCTCCCGCTTGTGGCCCTGATCTTCTTCGGAGGCAGCAGCCTGTTCTGGTTTGCTGTCGCCCTCACCGTGGGCATCGCCGTGGGCAGCTGGTCGAGCATCGGCATTGCGCCAACGCTGATCCCCCTGCTTGTGGCGCGATGACACCGACCAGCCCAGCTCTGCCCGCCACCGAGCCCCAGCGCCGCCCCCGTGGCCGGCGCATCATCCCACTGGCGTTGCTCGTGCTGGCGTTCCTCGATCTGAGGACCGACCTGCAACTGCTGGCTGACCATGTCACGCTGACGGCCGTGGCCGAGGCGATCCGCAACCATCCCCTGGCGGTGATGGTGCTGCTGATCACTCCCTCGCTTTGGCGTCGCTACAGGGGCTGATTCCCTTCGTGCTGCGGGTCACTCCGCTGCGCTTTGGCGTTGGGGATCGCTACTCCTGGAGGACGTCACCATGGCAGAAGCGCCACCGGCCGCCTGCGGCAGGTTCCAGCGGTCCATCACATCCCGCACCAGAACCTCTTCGCAGAGCACCTGCATCACCACCACCAGCGGCAGCGCCAGCAGCAGGCCGGGGAGTCCGAGCAGGGCCCCGAGACAGAGCTGGGCCATCAGGGCGACCGTGGGCAGCAGATTGACCGTGCGATTGAGCAGCAGCGGCGTCAGCACAAAGGCCTCCAGGTTCTGCAGCACCAGCCGCAGGATCAGAACCTGCACCATCGTGGCCGGGTCCCGCAGCAGCAGGGCAACCGCCATCGGCAGCAGCGTGCCGGCTGTGGGACCCACCGTGGGGACGAAGGTCAGCAAGGCGCAGACCAGGGCACAGAGCAGGGCCAGGGGCAGTCGCAGCAGCGCCAGACCCGCCCAGGTGGTGAGAAAGACCACCGTGGCCGAGAGGGTCATGCCCGCCAGCCAGCCCCCCAGGGCTTCGCGGCATTCCCCCAGCAACATCTGAATGCGGGGGCGGTAGAAGCGGGGGGTGGCGGCCACCACCAGCTTCTGATGGCTGCGGGGATCGAGGGCCAGAAGCATGGCCAGCAGGGCGATCAGCAGCAGCTGGATCGTGCTGTTCGCCGCACCGCCCGCCACACCCAGCAGCTGGCTGCCCAGGGGCTTCAGCTGGGCCCAGCTGGTGCCGTTCACCAGGCCGCCCTCCAACTCCCGCAACTGCGGAAGCTGCACCAGCAGGGCGTTCAACCGGTCTGGCAACTGGGGGATCAGGCGGCTGAGCACCTGGATCTGCTCCAGCAGCTCGGGCAGCAGCAGGGCGGTGATCAGCCAACTCAGCACCAGCAGGCTGGCGATCACCAGCAGCAGGGCCGCAGGCCTGCCCAGGGGCAGCAACCGACGCAGCAGGGTGATCGGCACATCCAGGGCCACCGCCAGCACCACGGCGCCGAACAGAACCAGCAGCACCCAGCGCAATTCCCAGGCCAGAAGCCCGAGGACGACCAGGGCGATGCACCCCAGCAGGGTGCGGCCGCTCATGCAGGGTCCTCCCCGGCCGGGATGGGGGCACGGCCGCCGGGGGGAGCCCAGCGGTCGAGCACATCGTGGATCACCACTTCCCTCAGGATCACCTGCAGGCACACCGCCAGGGGCAGGGCCAGCAGCAGTCCCAGGGGGCCGAACAGCACCGTGAACAGGAGCTGGGCCGTCAGGGTGAGGCCCGGCAGCAGCTTGAGCTGGTGGTGCATCACCGAGGGGGTGATCACATAGCTCTCGAGGTTCTGCACCACCACGTAGAGGGCCAGCACCGCCAGCGATTTCCAGGGGGATTCCAGCAGCGCCACCGACATCGGAAACAGGGTGCTGAGCGTCGGTCCCAGGTTGGGAATGATGTTGAGCGTGCCGGCCAGCAGGGCGTTGGCCGCCACCAGCCGCACCCCCAGCAGCGACAGGCCGATCGCCGCCAGGCTGCCGACGCAGAGGGAGCTGATCAGCACCCCGCCCATCCAGCCGCTCAGGGCTTCGCCGCACTGCAGCAGCACCTCTCGAGCACGCCGCCGATAGAAGGAGGGCACCAGCAGCAGCAGGGCTTCCCGATAGGCGAGGGGTTGGGCGGTGATCATCAGGGCCACCGCCACCACAAACAGGGTCTGGATCAGGGCTGTGCCCAGGTTGCCGGCCAGGCCGAGGATCCGGCCGGCCCAGCCGCTCATGCCACCCCCCAGGTTGGCGGTGGCGGCCCCGGCGCGGGCGCTGTCGAAGCTGCGCAGCCAACCCGGCACGCCATCGCTGCTGCCGTACACCATGCTGGTGATTGCCCCAAGGCTGCGACCCAGAAGGTCGAGCAGCTCATTCCAGGCCTGGGGCAGTTTGTGGAGCAGCTCCTCGAATTGCTCCACAAACGGCGGCACGATCACCGCAACGGCGATGGCCGCCACCACCAACACCGCCAGCAGCGCCAGCATCAGGGCCAGGGGCCGTCGACAGCCCAGACGCCGTTGCACTGTGCCCACCAAGGTGCACAGCGCCATGGCTAGAACAACCGCCGCGAAGAGCAGCACGAGGGCATCGCGCAGGCTCCAGAGCAGCAGCAGGGCCGCAATCAGGGCGATCAGTCCCAGCCAGCGCCCGAAGCTCACCCCTCTTGAGCCTCGCTGTCGTCAGCGCTACTTCCGGCAAACCCGAGGTCGTGGCTCTCGGCATAGCGCTGGGCGAAGCGCATGAACCGATCGAAATCCTCAGGGCTCTTCCAGGTGTAGGTGGCCTCCAGGGCACTGGGCTTGCCATTCACGAACCTCGCCTTCACCTCCCGGGTGACCAGCTCCCCTTCCTCGTCCACCATGAACATGCCGGTGATGTCGCCGAGGGCTTCGGGGGACAGGGCAACGGGTTCGTCGAACACGAACAGGGCTTGGCCGGTGCGTCCATCGCGCGAGCGGGTCAGACGGATGTCGGGCACGACCGGCTCTTCCACTCCCCGGAAGAACTGAATGATGGCGGTCATGGCACTCGCGCACAAACCCAGATCCTAGGCAGCGGTCACCCCCCTCGTCCGCTGCCTCCGCTGTGGCTGTGGAATCGAGCTGACATAGTGGCCTCCAGCCCGATGGTCTTCCGACCGGCCCTCCCCGATGCTTTCCGGTTCACCGGTTTCCCGTCGCATCGCCGCCGACCAGCTGCTCGAGCGCTTCAGCGCCGGTTCGGCGCGAGCGCGGCGCTCCCTGATCGCCAGCCTCGAGGAGAGGCGCACCGAGCTGCTGCCCCTGATCGAGGAGCGGCTCGACGGCTTTGATGCCACGGCTGACGACTGGGCCGCCGGGTTTCTGCTCCAGCTCCTGGTCGCCGATGGTGAGCGCGGTGAGGCGCTGCGCCGCCGCTACCCCGAGGGCTGGCTGGCGGCTCCCAGCGCCGCCGGTCTCGACTACGCCCCTCTGCAGGATCGCCTGCTCCACCAGGACTTCGAGGCGGCGGACCGGCTGACCAGCGAACATCTGCGCCAACTCGCCGGCGAGCCGGCTTGCCGGCGCGGCTATGTCTATTTCAGTGAGGTGCCCCGCTTCCCCGATGCCGATCTGGAAAGTCTCGACAGGCTGTGGCTGGTCTATTCCCGCGGCCGTTACGGCTTTTCGGTGCAGGGGAGGTTGCTGGCAGCTTGCGGGGGGCGCTGGGAGGAGCTCTGGCAGCGGCTCGGCTGGAAACGCGAGGGGGTCTGGACCCGCTACCCCAATGGCTTCACCTGGAGTCAGCAGGCTCCGGAGGGCCACCTGCCCCTGGTGAACCAGCTCCGGGGCGTGCGCCTGATCGATGCCCTGCTCCATCACCCGGCCCTGGCCCGCCGGGTGGCGGTCGTTTCCGCTGGGGCCGCGGGCTAGCGTCAACCCAGCACCGTGCCCCCTGCCGGATGGCCCTGCGCTGGGTTGATTTCATAACCCCCTCCACCCTGCGGCTGGCGCCCCTGGTGGATCTGCTGCTTGAGCCGGTCGGCGCCGCTTCGGCCCTCGCCGAGTTGCAGTTGGGACTCCATGAGGCCCTGGTCAATGCGGTCCGGCACGGCAATGGTTGTGATCCCGCCAAGTGCCTCCGCATCCGGCGGATCAGCTCGCCCCGCTGGCTGATCTGGCAGGTGCAGGATGAGGGGCCGGGCCTTCCCCCCGATCGCCGCCGTGCCGGCCTGCCGGAGTGTGTGGAAGCCCGTTCCGGTCGCGGCTTGTTTCTGATCCACCACTGCTTCGACGATGTGCGCTGGAGTGGCCGCGGCAATCGCCTGCAGCTTGCGGTGCGACGTCGCAGGCTCAGCGGCCGTGGGATGGGCAGCCCGGATCCTTGAGCTCCCCTTCAAGCCAGGCCAGGGCGGAGCGGGTCAGGGCGATGGCCCGCTGGCGTCCGTCGCTGGCCAGTCCGGCGTTGGGGCCATCCCCGGCCAGCAGCTGCACCAGGGCGCCGGCCAGCTGCTCCGCCGCCCGCCGGCAGGGCTGGCCCTTGAGGTCATGCCATTGCCGGTCGTTGATCGTCAGCAGCCGATGCAGCGCCTCCGCCTGGGCGGTTGCGGTGTCCGGCCAGTGCTGCCGCTGGGACGATTCCTTGGCCGGGCCGCGAACCAGCGCCTGAACCTGATCCACCGCCTGAACCCGTTCCAAGGCTGGATCTCGCGCCAGGGGCTGTCCATCCTCTCGATGGCCATCCCCTCGATGGCGATTCACCGCCTGATCTTGATTCACTGGACGCCCCGCCGCTGGCTGCTCCATCCTGGCCCCATCCCCGGCCCAGCCCGCGCCCGACCATGCCCCAGGCTTCCCGCCGCCCGCCCAGGGGCCACAGCGGCCCCCGCCTGATTGAGGCGATCGCGATCCTCCACGGCCTTGCCGGCGCCAGGCCCGGCAGCGGCAGCGCCGAGCGGCGGCGGCGACAGCAGTTGAGCATCGCCCAGCGGCTGCTCGATCCCCTGCCCCGGAGCCTGCACAGCCCGGAGAGTGGCAGTGAGCGGTTCTGGCGGATCCTGCGCTGGGGCGGCCTCGGTCTGCTGGTTGCCAGGCTGCTGGCGCCCTGACGGGGCGTCGTGCGACAGAACGTCAATCAAACCTACGGCTGGTAGCAACCGCTACAGAATGAACGGGAAGAGGTCCTCCGTTCCGTCTCTGTGATGTCCACCTCCAGTCCTGCCTCCAGTCCCGCTCCCCGCGACAGCCTCTATGTGGCCTGGGCCCGCTCCAGGCAGCGGGAGCAAAGGCGAATCGCCTCCCTCCTGCACGGCCTCCATGCCCAGTCCGATCCCAGCGAAGCGGCGGGCGTCGCCGGTCCGATCACCAGCTGGGCGGAGGGCCATGCCCGTGACAAGCGCCGCCACGCCAGCGCCCTGGCCGGCTTGCAACCCCATTGAACACCGCTCCAGGAGCCCCAGCTCACCAGAAAAAAAACAGTCGCTCGGAGTGGTGGCGAATCGCCATCCCGCGCGACTGTTGTTGGTTTGGGGGCAGGGTCAGCTGGGCTGACCCCGGTTGCGCCGTTGCGGGGATCAGGCGTCGTAGTACATCACAAACTCGTGGGGGTGGGGCCGCTGGCGCAGCTGCTGCACCTCCTCGTACTTGAGGGCAATCCAGTTGTCGATGAAGTCCTCGCTGAAGACACCGCCGGCGAGCAGGTAGTCCTGGTCGGCCTTGAGGGCCTCCAGGGCGCCGTTGAGCGAGGCGGGCACGGTCGAGATCTTGGCCAGCTCCTCGGCGGACAGCTCGAACAGATCGACGTCGGTGCCATCGCCGGGGTCGATCTGGTTCTTGATGCCGTCGATGCCAGCCATCAGCATGGCCGCGAAGCCCAGATAGGGATTGGCGAGGGCGTCGCCGGAGCGGAATTCCAGGCGCTTCGCTTTGGGGCTGGGACCGGTGAGCGGGATCCGCACGGCGGCGGAGCGGTTGCCCTGGGAGTACACCAGGTTGACCGGGGCCTCGAAGCCGGGCACCAGGCGCTTGTAGCTGTTGGTGGTGGGATTGGTGAAGGCCAGGAAGCTGGGGGCGTGCTTGAGCAGGCCACCGATGTACCAGC
>JBMSXZ010000067.1:0-13948 GCA_049426205.1 Cyanobium sp. | reverse complement strand
CCACAGCCACAGCCACCCTGGAGTCCCCGGTTGCCAGCGGCGAACCGGTGTGGACCGCCGACGGCGAGGCGGAACTGCACAAGATCCCCTTCTTCGTGCGCGGCAAGGTGCGTCGCAACACTGAAACCTTCGCCCGCGAGCGGGGCATCGGCCAGATCACGGCCGAAACCCTCTACGACGCAAAGGCACACTTCAGCCGCTGAGGGGGCGGGGGAGCGCCGACCTTGCGAAACCCTGATGTTTCGCTTTGCGCCATGGGCACCCACCGGCAGCGGCGCCATCCTTGGATGGATAGAAGTGCCAGGCCTTCCCAGGCTCACCCATGACCACCACCCTTCAGCCCCCCACCTCCACCGGCAGCCCAGCGGCTGACGGCAGCCACCGGGAGGACGGCGAGGGCAGCGTCCAGGTGCATCAGGATCCGTCGATGCGGATTGAGGAGGGGGCCCTGGTGATCGCCGTCTATGGCAAGGGCGGCATCGGCAAATCCACGACGTCCTCGAACCTCTCGGCCGCCTTCTCGAAGCTGGGCAAGCGAGTGCTGCAGATCGGTTGCGATCCCAAGCACGATTCCACCTTCACGCTGACCAAGCAGATGGTGCCAACGGTGATCGACATCCTCGAGACCGTCGATTTCCACACCGAAGAGCTGCGCCCTGAGGACTACATGTTCGAGGGCTTCAACGGCGTCCAATGCATCGAGGCCGGCGGCCCCCCCGCTGGCACCGGCTGCGGGGGCTACGTGACCGGCCAGACCGTGAAGCTGCTCAAGGAGCATCACCTCCTCGAAGACACCGATGTGGTGATCTTCGATGTGCTCGGCGACGTGGTCTGCGGCGGCTTCGCCGCCCCCCTGCAGCATGCCCATTACTGCCTGATCGTCACGGCGAACGACTTCGATTCGATTTTTGCGATGAATCGCATCATCGCGGCGATTCAGGCCAAAGCCAAGAACTACAAGGTGCGCCTCGGTGGCGTGGTGGCCAATCGCAGCCGCGAAACCGATCAGATTGACAAGTTCAATGATCGGGTCGGCATGAAAACCATGGCCCATTTTCAGGATGTTGATGCGATCCGCCGCTCACGCCTGAAGAAGTGCACCATTTTCGAGATGGAGCCCAGCCCCGAGGTTGAGGCCGTGCAACAGGAATACCTGAGCCTGGCCCGCACCATGCTGGAAAATGTCCAGCCACTCGAAGCAGAATCTCTGAAGGATCGCGAGATCTTCGACCTCCTCGGTTTCGATTGAGCACCGTTGAGCTCCGTCGTGAGCTCCGTCGGTTTCGACTGAGCTTCGTCTGCCACAGGGTCAGAACCGCAGCGAAGTTCTGGCCCAGGTGAGGCGTCCCTGGACCAGACCTGGATGCGGGGGGGCCAACGGAGACAGCTCGATCGATCCGATCGGGACGGCGAGGACGACAGGGGCCAAGGGCGCCATGCTCAGCCCGGGGAGCCCTTCATTGCCCGGCCTGGTGGACAAGTCGGGGCCACCAGGTCTGTCAATCCCAGGATCTCAAACCTGGTTGGTGTTGAAGGTGTCGCAGCTGTTCATGTCACCGCTCTGAAGACCTCGGGCGAACCAGCGCTGGCGCTGGGCCGAACTGCCGTGGGTGAAGCTGTCGGGACGAACCCGCCCCGTGCTCTGACGCTGCAGATTGTCGTCGCCGATCCGTCCAGCGGCATTGAGGGCTTCCTCAATATCGCCCTGTTCCAGGGTGCGGCGCTGGGTGGCGGTGCTGTTCGCCCATACCCCGGCCAGGCAGTCGGCCTGCAGCTCGAGGCGCACCGAGAGCTGGTTGGCCTGGGCCTGGGGCATCTGCCGCTGCAGCCGCTGCACCTTCTGGTCGATGCCCATCAGGTGTTGCACATGGTGGCCAATCTCGTGGGCGATCACATAGGCCTGGGCGAAGTCACCCGGTGCTCCCAGCTGCTGGCGGAGCTGGCGGTAGAAGTTGAGATCGATGTAGACCTTCTCGTCGTTGGGGCAGTAGAAGGGCCCCATCGAGCCCGCGGCCCTGCCACAGGCCGAGGCCACGACCCCATCAAAGATCACCAGCTTCGGTGGGCGGTAGTTGGCCCCCAGGGAGCGGAACTCCTTGGTCCAGGTGTCCTCGGTGTCGGCCAGCACCACTGAAACAAAGTCGGCCATCTTGTCGTCGGCCGGCGGCCGCGCGCCGGACTGGCGTCCCACCTGGGCTGGGGGTGGGTTGAAGGGGCTGCCACCCCCGGAGAACTGCTGCAGCACCACAAATGGATCGCCGCCGAGCAGACCGACAGCGATCGCCAGCAGGATTCCCACCAACCCCACACCACCGGCCACGGCAGGAGCTCCCATGCCGCGGCGGTCTTCGACGTTGTCGCTCCGGCGTCCATCCGACCAGCGCATGCCACTCTCCTGGGATCAAGAAGAGTCTGCCCAAGGCTGCGGCATCCCGCAGCCACGGTGCAGCTCAGATTTCAGCCGCCGCCCGCTCCACCAGCCTTCGGGCCACGGCCTGCACCCCGGTGTGGGCGTAGGTGTCCGTGAACGCATCGAGGAAGGTGGCCAGCTGCTCCATCCCCCCGTGCCACGGACCCAGGGTGCCCTCCAGGGCCCGGACGGCCCGCTGGCTGTTGAGGCCCAGCTCACCGACAAAGCCATCGGCCCAGCCCAGCCAGTGGTCGACACCTTGGCGCAGGAAGCCCAGGTGGGCTGCCTCACCTCGCCCGGGCAACAGGGATGCCATGCCGGCGTAGGCGGGCAGCTGGTGCAGCTGGCGGCTTCCCACCTTGCCCAGGAGGCCATCGAGGCGATGCAGCGCCTGATCCCCCAGGGGCAGGAGGGCATCGAAACAGACCAGGGCGGCCATCCGCACCCGAGCCTCGCCGGCGTACTCGTTGAGCGAGGAGGAGAAGGCGGCGAAGCTGTCGCCCGGCAAGCCATTGACCTGGGTGAAGGCGAGCATCTCAGCCGCCACCTTCAGGCTGAGATCCACCGCCTGGAGTGTCTCACTGGTGGGGGTCAGGGAGGCCACCCGCTTCACCAGCGGCAGCGCTCCGGCCACGTTGGCCAGGACCCGCAGCCCTCCGGCCGCTTTCTGGGAGCGGTTGACGGCGTCATAGAGGCTGAGGGCGCGGCGGTAGCCCTCATGGCGAGCCCGGCTGAGCTCATCGGCCCTGGCCCGGACCTGCTGGATCAGGTCCGGGTCATCGCTGCCCAGCACATCGCTGATCAGCTCGGTGGCGCTGGTCTGGTTGCGCCAGCCCCCCGGCACCAGGGTGCTGATCCCCTTGAGGGCCAGCACCGTGAGATTGCGGCGGGGGAGGCGGTCCAGGCGTTCGAGGACGGTGACGCTCATGCGGCGGGCTCCAGGACGGCTTGGCTGCGGTTCAGGACGGCGGGGACGCGGCTCAGCTGAGGCTCACGCTCCCGGACCTTGGGACGCACCGGCTCACCCTGGCCAGGCGGCAGGGCAAGGCGATTCCGGGCGTTGGTTGCGGGGTTGAGGGCAGGGCTGAGGGCCGCCAGACCGGGCAGGTCGAAGGCGCCGAGCAGTTCATGGCGCTGCTGCAGATCAAGCCCGCTGCCCTGGCCGATCACCTTCACCTGGAAGCGATCGGCCACCAGTAAGGCGCTGGCCTGGGTGCCCTGGTCCACCAGCGGCCAGGACTGGAGCTGCTCGGAGCTGTGCTGAAACTTGCCGCGGCTGGCCGGGGCGGTGGTCACGTCGGAAATCGAGAGCAGGGCTTTGACCTCATCGCCCCGCTTGAGACGGGCCTGGCTGAACCCTCGCTTCTCCTGGGTGAAGACCAGTTCCTCGCCAGGTTGGGGCCTGGGGAAGAGGCGGTTGAAGCTGCTTCCATTGACCACCTCCCGTGTGGGGATGTCGCCCACGGTGCCCCCAGGCAGCCAGGAGCGGAAGGGCAGGAAGAAAAATGCGCCCAGGAGAAGACCTGCGATCAGCAGCAGGCCGATCCCCCAGCGCAGGTTGCGGGACATCGGTTCGTGACGTCGGCTACGGACTTGATAGCAACCCCCCAATGGTCTGGGGACAACGGTCACAGGTCGCAAGGTCCTGGCCCCGGCCGTGCGCCTGGGCCAGGGAGGGGAGGCCCGGAGCATGGACCTCCGCGACGGCGTTCAGGCCAGGCCCACCAGCTGCATCGAGAGATCCCACATCCGCCGGGCGGTTTCAGGATTGCTGGCCTTCTCCGACAGCTCCTGACTGAAGGCGCTGCCGCTCTTCTTCTGACGATTCCCCCAGCTCCAGTGCACGCCGGAGACGGCGAAGGCCGGATCGGCCACCACCGCCGCCACCCGCTCGCCGGCCAGGGCCTGGCTCACGTAGCCACCGGTGATGGTTTTCTGGAACCAGGGAAAGATCGTGCGGAAGGCAGCCGGCGTGTTGCGGAACAGGGGTGTGTCGGCCACGCAGCCTGGATAGAGGGAGGTGAACACGATGCCGGTCTCGGCATGGAGGCGGCGGTGCAGCTCCTGGGTGGTGATCATGTTGCAGAGCTTGCTGTCCTTGTAGGCCTTGCCGGGCTTGAAGGCCTTGGCATCCGCCATCGCGATCGGTGCCTTGAAGCCAGCGGCAAAGCCCGCCAGATCTCCCAGGTCAGCCGGGGCGGGAATCGGGATCTTGCCCCCGAGCTCCTTGGAATTGGCGGTCACCGTCCCCAGGACCACCAGGCGACGGGAGGGATGCTCTGAGCGTTTCAGGTCGTCGAGCAGGAGCTGGATCAGCAGGAAGTGGCCGAGGTGGTTGGTGGCCATTGAGATCTCATAGCCCTGGGGCGAGCGCTCCGGGTGGCGCAGGCGGGGCAGGTAGACCGCGGCATTGACCACAAGGGCATCGAGGCGGCGGCCGGTGGCGTGGAAGGCCTCCACCAGGTGGTGAACGCTGTCCAGATCACCCATATCGACCTGAAGATGGGTGATCGCCTGATCGGGGATCGCCAGGGCCGCCTGGGCCCGACGGGCCTTGTCGAGATCGCGGCAGGCCATCACCACATGCCAGCCTCGGTCCACCAAGGCCTTGGTGGCGAACAATCCAACCCCGGAGGAGGCTCCGGTAACCAGGGCCGTCCCGGGGATGGGGGCGGAACGGCTGGGGAGGGTGTCTCCGGTGGCGGCAACCATGGGCAGGACTCAGGGGCGAGGACGGGCAGGGTACGGCCCGTTGCCCTCAGGGTCGTGGCTGGGGCCGGGCGGGCGCCTCCGCAGATTGCCAGATCACCCGCAGGCGGTTGGGGGCGATCCACTGGCTCTGCTCTCGGATCAGCCGCTGCTCACCATCGACGTTGAACAGGGCGTCGAACCGCTGCCGAGCCCGCTCCAGGCGCGCCTTTTCCAGCTCGAGCACGGCAACGATCTCGCCGTTGCTGTCCATGCGCTGCTGGTACGTGGAGGAGATCTGCACCAGGCTGACGCCGGTGACGGCGACCAGTCCCAGCTTGACCATCAGACCGATCAGGCTGCAGAAACGCTCACGCCGCTCCTGGGTGACCGCCAACAGATGACCATCGGTGGCAAACACAGCAAAGCCAGCACCAGACGGGTTCCGTTCACCCGACTCCGCGGCCGGGGGGTCTGATGCGGCGAAAGGATCGGACCGGAGGGCGGGTTCGGGAGCTCCGGCGAAGGGGGCCAGGGGGCTGGGGGCAGCGGCGCTGCGGCGGTCCTCCTGCCGTTTGAGCGTGCGGCCGCTGGGGCGGCGCTGCAGCATCGAGGCTGGGCTCCATCGGCCCGGTGGGTTGAACGAAGCTGGTGTGTCGACAGGAGCCGGTGGGTTGGCAGGCGGCCTCTGGCGGGCCGGAGCTCCGAAGGCCGGCTGGGGGGCTGGTTGCGGTGGCTGTTCAGGCCGTCCTGGGCCTTCCATGGACCTGCGGCGCGCCCGAGAACTCCTGGCTTTCCCTGCCGACGAGGAAGGCTGGGGGCTGGCGGAACGGAAGGAGAGCACCGAGGCGTGGGCTGGACGATCCACCGCTTGTAGCAGCCCGGCAGGGGATTGCCAAGGTTGGCCAGGTGGTTCAGGCCTTGTAGAGGCTGAAGCACAGGCGCACGGCCAGAACTCCGGCATGGGCCGCTACCACCAGAGCGATCAGCACTTCGGTCTGGTTGATCATGATCGGGTCGGACAAACGCAACCCAGCCATTCTTTGTCCTTGGGTGGCTACGGTCCAGGCCCAGCCCCTGCCCTGTCACAGCTCTTGATGGCCCAACCTCCTCCGGCGCTGCCCCCGTCACTCCGGATCGAAGCCGCGCGGATCCGGAATCTCGACCTCGGCGCGCTCCAGGAGCTGGGGCGCTGCGACGTGGCCCAGCTGGTGGAGGCCGCCGGAACCCTGGACCTTCAGTTCGACTGGCCCCGCGATCCGGAGGATCCCCGCGAGCTCTCGGAGATCGCCGAACTGCGGCTCTGGAGCCTGCGCGCCGACGCCCTGCTTCCCTGGCTTCCCCTGCTGCTGGAGCGAAGCAGCGGCCAGCTCACCCGCCATGTGGCGATGCTGCTGCCCCACGGCTTCTCTCGAAGCGAGGGCATCCGCTTCGCGCCGGAAAGCCTGGAACTGTGGATCACCCATCGCCTGTTCCTGCTCGATGCCTGGACCCAGCAGGCAGGGGTGCCCTGCCGCCAGAAGCTCGCCCAGATGGCCTCGGTGCTGGGGTTCGACCTGGAGCCCTGCTTCTGGGATGCCCCCGGGCTAAGGCAACCCCCTTGCTGAATTCAGGGTCCGCCAACACCGGGACCGGTGCCACCGGTCTCCGGTCCGCCCCGGCACCACGCTGGATTCCCAGCCTGGTGCTTGAAGGGTGCTGGCAGATGGCCATCGACCACAGCCTGCTGGAGGCCTCCCTGGCGGCGCCTCAGGGAGCCCCCAGCCTGCGTCTCTACCGCTGGAGCCGTCCAACCCTGTCGCTGGGGCACCACCAGCGCAGCCTGCCGCCCCACTGGCTGGAGCTGGCGGCAGCTGGAACCATCGACCTGGTGCGACGGCCCAGTGGCGGCCGGGCGGTGCTGCACGGTGGGGATCTCACCTACGCGCTGGTCTGGCCAGCGGCACCGCCCCAGCGCCGTCGGGCCTATGGCCTGGCTTGCGGCTGGCTCTGCCGTGCCTTCGCCGAGCTGGGTCAGCCCCTGCGCTTCGGCCGGAGGGCCCCCAGCCGCGAACGGGCCAGCTGCTTCGCCACCAGCACAGCCGCTGACCTGGTGCACCGCGACGGGACCAAGCGGATCGGCAGCGCCCAGCTCTGGAGCCGGGGAACCCTGCTGCAGCACGGCAGCATCCAGATCGCCCCGGCGGACCATCTCTGGCGGATCCTGTTCGGCGAGGAGGCGCCCAGGCTGGCCCCCCTGCCGCTGACGGGGGCCGACCTGGAGGTCCATCTGCGCCGCAGTGCCGAGCGCTATCTCGACCTGGGATGGTCGGGAGTCGGCCGTCGGCGATCCAGCCGAGCAGACTGGATCGAGGGGCCCCTCCAGCCAGGGGAGAGGCAGGCCCTGCTGCCGTTCCTGGAGCGCTACCGCCTGCTGCCCGAGGCCGGCCGACTGACTCCGTCCTGACCATCACCATCGAGCTCTCCGTTCTGCTCCATCGCCCGGATCAGCTGGGGAAGGGTCAGGCCGAGGGGATAGGCGTTGAGGCGACGGGCCGTGGCCAGGAGCTGGGGGGGAAGTCGCAACCCGATCCGCTGCAGCACCGCCTCGCCCACCTCGGGCCGCTCGACGGTGCCGCTCGGCAGGCCGGCGGGCCCAAGCACCAGCAGCCGGCCGCCAGGGGATTGCTCCAGGAGGCGCACCGCCCGCCAGAGGGGCTGGGACTCACCAATGGTGGGAAGGCTGTCGAGGGGCTGGAGGTGGTTGCCCACCCGCTCCGCATCCCAGCGCTGCACTGGCAGTTGCTGCAGGATCGCTTCATCGAACACCCCCCGCCAGCGGCCGCGATCACAGACCAACAGCCAATCGGGTGGACCGCCGCCCGCCTGGCCCTGGAACTGGGCCGGCGACTCAGCAGCCGGCCCAGGGCTGGCTGGAGCCGGGCTGAGTTGGCTCAGCTGGCGCAGGCTGGTGTCGGCTTCCACCACCCGGAAGCGCCGCCGGGCGGCATCCCTCACCCGAAGCTCCCGCAGCGCCTGCTGCACCTGCAGGATCTGGGCCTGGTTGCGGGCTGCCCCGAGTCCGAACCAGCCGAGCAACACCAGCCAGGCCCCGCCTACGCCACCGCCGCGCAACAGGAGCACGCAGCCCATGCCGACAGCCAGGAACGAGAGAAAGCGACCAGAGGCGTTGGCCACCTCAAGGCCCCGTCGGCGGCTGCCTGTGACTTGCCAGACCAGTGCCTTGACCACCAGGCCGCCGTCGAGGGGAAGGCCTGGCAGAAGGTTGAACAGGGCCAGCACCAGATTGAGAACCCCCAGCTGGGTGACCATCTCCGCCAACAGGCTGGAGTGGTGGCTCACGGGATGAACTGCCGCCAACAGCCCGAAGCCAAGCACCAGGCTGACGGCTGGACCGGCCAGGGCCACCATCAGGGCGCCAAGGGCCGTCGGGCACTCCCGTTCAACACTCGCCACACCGCCGAGCAGGAACAGGGTGATGCTGCGCACCTTCACCCCCTGGCCGATCGCCACCAGGGAGTGGCCCAGCTCATGGAGCAATACCGAAACAAACAGCAAGAGGGCGGTGGCCAGGGCCACGCTCCAGATGATCACCTCGGAGGACGTGGCTGGAAGGCTGAGGCGATAACGACGCTCGAAGGCCCAGGTGGCGGCAAGCAGGATCAGAAACCAGGTGGGATGAATCCGCAGGGGGATCCCCCGGATGCGCATCAACTGCCAACCTTCGCCCACAACCCTCCGGATCACCGTGCTTGGGGTCGCGGCGTCAACCGCTCGACCTTGATCCGATCCTAGAAAGAGGAACCGTTCGCTGCCCCGCTGGCGCGAGCCTGTCCAACCGCGCCGCCTGAGACCCTATGGACCGCCCGCTGCTCAAGGTCTGCGGTCTGCGGGAAACCGAACAGGCCCGTGCCGTGGCCGCCCTCGGTGCCGACGCCATCGGGGTGATCGGCGTCGCGGCCTCGCCCCGCTATGTGGAGCCCTCGCGGCGCGCCGCCCTGTTTGCGGCGGTGGCCACCGAGCGGCCGCACTGCCGGCGCGTTCTGGTGGTGGCCGATCCCAGCGACGACGATCTGGCCCAACTCGATCCAGTCGCTGGCGGCCACCAGGTGGTGCAGCTGCACGGTGCCGAAACACCGGAGCGCTGCCTCGCCTTGCGGCGCCAGGTGGCCGGGGTGCGGTGGTGGAAAGCCCTGCGGATCCGCAGCCGCAACGATCTGGACCAGGCCAGGGCCTACGCCACGGTGGTGGATGCCCTGCTGCTGGATGCCTGGGCCCCGGATCAGCTGGGGGGGACGGGCCAGTGCTTGCCTTTGGAGTGGCTGGGGGGATTTCGCCCGGCGGTGCCCTGGTGGCTGGCTGGGGGGGTGACCGCGGAGCGGGTGCCTGACCTGTTGCGGGTTGTCAGGCCGTCAGGGTTGGATGCCTCCAGCGGGGTTGAAGATGCCCCCGGCCTCAAGAATCTGGAGCGGGTGGCGGCCCTGGTGACTGCGGTCCGGGCCGCCGGCGACCTGGAAGGCTGAGGTCAGTGGCTGAGCAGCGACTCCTGCTGCTTGACGAGCTCGAAAAATTCAGCCTTGAGGCTGGGATCGTGGCGAAAGTCACCACGCACCACGGAATTGATCATGCTGGCCTGTGGCTCCTTGACGCCGCGCCATTTCATACAGTAGTGCTGCGCCTTGAGGAGGATGGCCAATCCCTGGGGCTCGCAGAGGCGTTCGATCTCATCGGCGAGAATCAAAACCGCCTCCTCCTGAATATGGGGCCTGGAAAAAACCCAGTCAGCGACTCGTGAAAACTTGGAAAGGCCAATCACCCGCTGACCTGGCTTGATACCAATCCAGCAGCTGCCGAGGATCGGAACGAGGTGATGCGAACAGGCAGAGCGAACGGAAATGGGGCCGACAGTATAAATCTCGTCGAGCTGTTTGACATTGGGAAATGAGGCGATCTTGGGCTGGGGATGATAGCGACCCTTGAACACCTCATGGAGATACATGCGAGCAACGCGCTCTGCTGTTTCCTCAGTATTGTGGTCGTTATCAATGTCGATCACCAAGCTGCGCAGCAGCTCGCGAACCCTGTCAGCGACTTCGCTCTCGAGCAAATCGAGTTCTCCGTCGCGCAGGTAAGCGGAGATATTGTCATTGGCCAGAAACGGCACATCAGCCGCCTGGAGGCGCTGACGAATTCGCTCGCTGATGGCCTGGGAACCGTTGTTGCTGGCCTCGATGGAGCGTGCCGTGATCGGCGTCGGGAGGGTGGAGGTCATCGGAGTTCAGAAGACGCCGGCGGCCGGCATGAGGGTGAGATCCTCCACGGACTGGGTGGAGGGCTGCTGGGCCAGGTAAAGCAGGGCCGAGGCCGCCTGGTCGGCTGAAAGCATGGCACGGCGATCGAAGCTGCTGTTCACCGTCTCGCTATCCCAGAGGGGTGTATTCACCGAACCCAGGGTTAGGGTTCCCACCCGGATTCCGTGGGGACGCTCCTCCTCCGCCAGGCAGCGGCTGAAGGAGGCCAGGGCGGCCTTGCTGGTGCAGTAGGCCCCCCATTCCGGGAAGGCATGGCGGGAGGCATGGCTGCTGACGTTGAGGATCAGGCCGCCGCCCTGCTGGCGCAGCAGCGGCACCACGGCGCGGCAGACCTGGAAAACGCTGGTGAGGTTGAGCTGCAGCAGCCACTGCCAACGCTCCAGGGGCATGGCGGCGAGGGGGCCGGTCCAGGCGGCGCCGGCATTGTTGATCACCACCGTGGGCAGGAGCCCGCGGCCACAAAGCTCAGCAATGCCGGGCTCAATGGCCGTTGGGTCGGCCAGATCGAGGGGGAGGATTTCCACCCTTCGGCCCAGGGCCCGGAGCTCCTCGGCGAGGCTGAGAAAGGGCTCGCCGGCCCGGGCGACCAGGAGCAGGTCAAAGCCCGCGGCTGCAAATGATCGGGCCGCGGCGGCGCCGATGCCGCGGGAGGCACCGGTGATGAGGGCAACGGGCAAAGGGAGAGGGCCGTTCAACAAATCTTAAGCAACTCTGGAGGGATCCGTGCTCGCCCCCTCCAGATAGCGGCCCATTCGGCGGTACTTGCTGTAGCGCTGGTCAAGGCGCTCCCGCTCAGGGAGGGCCAGAAGCTCAGCCAGCTGCTCCTGCAGCGCCTGCTTCAGGGTGGCCGCCGCCTGAAGCGGGGCCCAGTGGTTGCCGCCAGCAGGCTCGCTCAACACGGCATCGATCACCCCGAGCTGCAGCAGATCGGCTGCGGTGATCTTGAGCGCTTCAGCCGCCGCCGGTGCCTTGGCGGCGTCGCGCCAGAGGATCGACGCGCAGGCCTCCGGGCTGGCCACCGTGTAGACACTGTGCTCGAACATCAGCAGCCGATCCGCCACTCCGATCCCGAGGGCACCGCCCGAGCCCCCCTCGCCGATCACCGTGGCGATGATCGGCACCCTCAGCCGGAACATCTCGCGCAGATTGACCGCGATCGCCTCCCCCTGACCCTGCTCCTCCGCCAGCACCCCGGCGTAGGCCCCAGGGGTGTCGATGAAGCTGAGAATCGGCAGCCGGAAGCGATCGGCATGCTCCATCAGCCGCATCGCCTTGCGGTATCCGCCCGGAGAGGCCATGCCGAAGTTGCGGGCCACGTTCTCTTTGGTATCCCGCCCTTTCTGGTGGCCCAGCAACAGCACCGGCTGCTCACCGATCCGGCCGATTCCCCCGACCAGGGCGCGGTCATCGGAACCGCGGCGGTCGCCGTGGAGCTCCAGCCAATCGTCGCTGATCAGCTGGATGTAATCAAGGCTGCTCGGACGCTGCGGATGGCGTGCCACCTGCATCTTCTGGGCCGGGGTGAGGGAGCGGAAAATCTCCTCCCGCCGACGGCTGGCGAGGGTCTCCAGTTGCAGCAGCTGCTGGCTGACATCCACCTCCGAATCCCGGGCAAGCTGACGGATCTGTTCGATCTGCTCCTCGAGCTCCACCAGAGGTTTCTCAAAGTCGAGGAGGGCGCGGCGGGCCATGGCGTGCAGGGCGGAGGGGGGAACGGGGCCTGGGATGGGGCAAATGCGCTGGGAAGGGAAGGCGCTGCTACTGGCTGGCCAGACCAGCGGTCGGGGGGGGGCAGGCCAGGGGGGCCTGCAGGCCGACGGCCTGGAAGCCGTGCCGCTGGGAAGCCGTGCCGATCCAGTCCATCGCCGCGAGGCTGATGTTGTTGCGGCCCCAGCTGAAATTGGTGTGGTGGTCCTCGAAATCGAGCAGCATCGCCTCGGCGAAGCAGGCGAACATCTGCCGGTGGGGCCGTGCCATATCAGCGGCGAGGGCAACCACCTGCCAGTCAATGTCGGTGTGGAATTCGACGATGCCACCCTTGAGCACATGCACCCCCTCGGCAACGGCCTTGCTGTCGAGGTTCTTGGGGTAGCCGCCATCAACCATCAGGCAGGGCTTGCGCAGATTGGCCACATCAATGCTCAGGCTCTCCGGCAGGCTGGCCACCCACACCACCACATCGGCCTGGGGGAGCGCCTCCTCCAACGCCAGGATCCGGCCACCCCCAAGCGAGGCCTGCAGATCGAGCAGGGGCTGGGGTTTGCGGGCCACCAGCAACAGCTCAGCCACCCCAGTGCGGCTCGATAGCCAGTGGCAGACGGCACTGCCGATATCGCCAGTGGCCCCGACGACGGCGACCGTGGCCTTGGTCAAATCAATACCCAGAAGTGGAGCGTTGGACTCAACCTGACGACAGATCACCCAGGCGGTATGGGTGTTGCCGGTGGTGAAGCGTTCCCATTCCAGGGTGGTGGCACGAACCTGCTGCTCCTTGAGCAGATTCATATCCTCAAAAATGATCGATGTGAAACCGCCAAGGGCGCTGCTGTCGATGCCGCTCTTCTGGGCCAGCTCCATGGCGTTGAGCACCTTGCGCTTGGCCGTCTTGAAGCGGCGCAACATCTCTGGCACAAAGACCGAATCAATGTAGGCGCCTTCTATTTTCTTGCCGGTGAGGCTCTCGACCTCAAAGCGCTCGACCAGCTGGGGCGGAGCGCTGGACCACATGTCAAGGTCGCCAGCCGCATATTCGGGATACCCGAGGCGCTCGGCCAGCTGACGGGCGGACGCAAAACTGGTGGAGTGTCCGATCAGGCCGAACATGCGGGTCTCGTGGTGGGCGGGGTGCTGGATAGCCGGCTGTCGCCGACGACACATCCTGCCACGCCCGCCCCACGGGACCGGGTGGTTCAGTCCATAGGCCTTCAGCCGACCAGAGCGGCGGCAGCCATGCGGGCAATATCGCGCGAACTGAAACCGATTTCAGTGAGGGCCTCCTGGTAGGCAATCAGAAAATCTTCAATCAGATCCTCTTTTTCCATTTGCAAGGTCGAGGCATCGGCAGCGACCCGCTCCAGCATGCGCCGCACGTGGGGCAAGTTGGTGCGATTGGCCTCCTCCAGTTCGGCGCGGCTCGCTTCCAGGTTGGCTTTCAACCATTCTTGGCCATAATTGAGGTGGGTGTATTCATCCTTGACCACCCCCTCGGTGATCTTGCGGGCGAATGGGTCGGCGACTGGAATATAGATGTGATAGGCAGCGATAGCAAAGGCCTCAATCAACAGAGCCTGGATCAACAGGCAGGTCACCACCTTGCCGTCGGCAAGGGCAGCCTGAAAGTTGTTGCGGAGTGGCGAAAAGAATTCGCGGGCGAAATCCATATCGGCCGTAACGCCCAGATTGGCGGCGCAGGCGGTGAAGCCTTTCATGTGCTTCAGCTCCATCCGCGCCAGCCGGCTGAGCTCCTCGGCCTGGTCGGGCAGGAGGGTGCCGATGGCGATGTAGTTGTCGTGGGCTTCCTGCTCGCCCTCGATCACGA
>JBMSXZ010000066.1:0-14080 GCA_049426205.1 Cyanobium sp. | reverse complement strand
TGAGCGGCATCCCGACGCCGATCGCCTACATGAACAGCCAGGACATGGCCCGCTTTGCGGTGGCGGCCCTGGAGCGCCCGGAGACCGTGCGCCAGTCCTATCCCGTGGTCGGTCCCCGTGCCTGGACCACCGGCGAGATCACCCAGCTCTGCGAGCGTTACAGCGGCAAGTCGGCGCGGGTGTTCCGGGTGCCACCGGTGCTGCTCAACCTGATGCGGGGCACGGCAGCCTTTTTTGAGTCGAGCCAGAACGTGGCCGAGCGCCTCGCCTTCGCCGAGGTGGTGGGGGGCGGCACCGCCCTGGATGCGCCGATGGACGCCACCTACGCCGCCTTCGGTCTCGATCCGGCTGAGACCACACGGCTGGAGGATTACCTGAAGGAGTATTACGACACGATCCTGCGGCGTCTTCGCGAGATGGAGGCCGATCTCGACAAGGACGCTAAGAAGAAGCTGCCCTTCTGAGGCCGGGACCAGCAGGGCCGACAGTTCGCCTGTACTATTGGCTGGCGTTGTTGCTTGCTGTCGCCGCCATGGCCATCGCCCAGATCAAGAATCTGCAGCGCCGTCTCGGCAACCTTGAGCAGGAGGCGGTGGCCGAGATCAGCCGGGCCTGCGGCCATGATCTCTGGCAGAGCCTCGGTTTTGATGCTCTCGATGTGATCGAGGATCCCGATCGCCGCGCCCGCGCCAACTACTACTACGGCCAGCTCCAGACGGTTCGTGAGCTCAGTGAGGCCCTGGCCTGATCGCTCCCCTGGAGCGCTCCCTGCCTGGAGACTGGGCCATGAGCTGTCTCAGTCGTTCCGCTTCGGATGGTGTGGGGCGGCGCCACTGACCGGGCGCCAGACCCTCCAGGCTGAGGGGGGAACCGCCATCGAGCAGATCGATCCCCACCCGCACCAGCCTGAGGGTGGGCAGGCCCACCGCGGCGGTCATCCGGCGGATCTGACGGTTCTTTCCCTCCCTCAGGCCGATCTCCAGCCAGCAGGTGGGTATCGAGTGGCGCACCCGGATCGGAGGCTGGCGCTCCGGCAGTCCGGGATCCTTGAGCAGGCGAGCCTCCGCCGGCAAGGTGCGATGCCCCTGGATCAGCAGGCCCCCACGGAGCCGGTCCAGGGCGTCCTCAGCGGCCAGCCCCTCCACCTGCACCCAGTAGATGCGGCGGTGCCCCCAGCGGGGATCGGTGAGCCGCTGCTGCAGCCTGCCATCGGCGGTGAGCAGCAACAGACCCTCGCTGTCCGCATCGAGACGGCCTGCGGCATAGACATTCGGACAGTGGATCCAGTCGCCCAGGCAGCCCCAGCGGCTGCCGGGCTCCGGGCTGAACTGGCTCAGCACCCCGTAGGGCTTGTGGAAGAGCAGGGTGTCCAGGGCTGGCTCGGTTCGCTGGGCAGGCGATCAGCTGCCACCGCGGGCGCGCCAGAGGTTCACGACCCCGATCGAGACCAGCAACAGACCCAGATCCATCGAGAGGGGAGGGAAGACCATCGCAGTTCTGACAGGTGCGCCACCCTAGGCGGAGGGGCCTCCGCTCTGGGGTCTTTGCCCTCTGCTGCCTGCTGCCGTCGCCGTTCTGTGCCGCCTGCCGGCCACCTCCTGCACGTTGCGGCATGCCCCCGGCCGTTCGGCAGTCGCTGCTTGCCGCGGGCTGCTCAGCACTGATGGGTGGCTGCCGCCGACGTTGTCTCGATCCGCCGGCCATCATTCCTGCCTGCCCCTGCCTTGGGCAGCCTGGCCGAGTCGCCGACCCGGGGGTGACCTGCGGCAGCGTCTGGGGCCCGTGCCCATCGCCAGGTGGGCACGGGCCTGCCAGCCGGGAGTCCTGGGTGGGCCGTGTGGCCGCCATCATCGGCAGGAGCGACGGCGATGCGACAACCTAAGCTAAGGATGTCATCTTGCCCAGGCCGCGACCAGCCGCATGATCGAAACGTCCGGAGTGATCGAGAAGGAACAGGGAAATGGCTTCTATCTGGTGACCCTGGAGCAGCCGGCCGGTCACCAGTGCCTTTGCCGTGCGGCGGGCAAGCTCACCAAATTCAGAATCAAGCTCCTTGCCGGCGATAAGGTCCTGGTCGAGATCAGCCCTTACGACCTCACTCGCGGTCGGATCACCTACCGCGAGCGCAATGCCGGCACCACCGGTCCCCGTCCGGCCGGCAACCGCCCCGGCGGTCCCCGTCGCCGCTGAGCCCCCCAGGGCGAACCGAGCCGGCTGCACAACCGCTGACCCAGGGGCGGCCAGGCGGACCACCAGACCAGGCCCTGCCGGGCGGCCCTGTTGCCGGCCCAGCCCTCAGGCAGGCACCGGCAACAGCACCTCGATCGCAGCCAGGAACTCTCGACGCTGCTTGACGCCCCGCCACTGCTGCTTGAGTTCCCGGTTCAGGAACAGGTGCACGGTGGGAGTGCCGCTCACCCCAGCCTGTTGGGCGATCTCAGGATCGGCTTCAATATCGATCTCCACCCCCTGGGCTTGGCCCCCCAGCTCCTGCAGCACCCGTTTGAGCTGGGGTTTGAGCACATGGCAGGGGCCGCAGCTCGGCGAGGTGTAGACCACCAGCAGGGGTCTGGGGCACTCGTGGTAGAGGCGGCGGAGGGCGTAGGAGCCCTTTTGCCACAGGGCCTCGGCGTCGAAATTGGCGGCATCGCTGACCGCGGTTCGCACCGGCTCCCGGACCGGTTCGGGGTCCACCGGCTGACGTTCCACGGGAACGGCCAGGGCGTTGTGGGTGAGCCAGCGCTCGGCGGCGAGGGCCGCCTGGCAGCCGCTGGCCGCCGCGGTGATGCCCTGGCGCCATTCGGCATCGGCCACATCACCGGCGGCGTAGACCCCCTCGATCGCGGTTTCGGGCCTGCCGGGCCTGGTGACCAGGTAACCGCGGCCATCCAGTTCCAGCTGACCCTGGACGAGGGCGGTGTTGGGCGTATGGCCGATCGCATAGAACAGACCCCGCACCGCCAGCTGCTCAGTGGCACCGCTGGTCCGTTCCCGCAGGGTGAGGGCACCCAGCCAGGGGGTGTCCTCCTGCGCCGCTCCGGTCTCGGCGCCATCGGCCTGGGCAGCGGCGTGCAGATCCACCACCTCCCGGTTCCAGTGCACCGTGATCGCGGGGTTGGCCAGCACCCGGTCGGCCATGGCGGCGCTGGCCCGCAGGCGATCGCCGCGCACGATCAGGTGCACCCGGCTGCCGTACTTGGTGAGATACACGGCCTCCTCGCAGGCGGAATCTCCGCCCCCCACCACAGCCAGCTCCTCCTGGCGGAACTGGGGGGTGGCGCCATCGCAAATCGCGCAGGCACTGATGCCGCGACTCCAGAAGCGGGGTTCCTGGGGCAGGTTGAGGCGGTTGGCACTGGCGCCGGTCGCCAGGATCACCGCCTGGGTCTCGATGGTTGCACCCTCAGAGGTGAACAGCCGCAGGGGGCGTTCCCCCAGCTCAACCCGATCCACATCGCACTCCAACAGCCGGGTGCCCCAGCGCAGGGCCTGGGCCTTCATCCGGTCCATCAGCTCCGGACCCAGAATGCCATCGGGGAAGCCCGGGTAGTTCTCCACGTGGGTGGTGGTCATCAGCTGACCCCCGGGGATGCCGCCGGACTGGAACCCGGTGATCAGCAGGGGGTTGAGGTTGGCGCGGGCGGCGTAGAGGGCGGCGGTGTAGCCCGCCGGACCGGAGCCGATCACCACCAGATTCTCGACGGGAGGCTCGGCGGCCAAGGCGTCGCCCATGGCTTCAGGACGGAATGACTATGAGTTGACCCTAGGGGATCCGGGCAGGAACGGTGGGCGGGTGCATCGGCGTCAGGCCGGTGGCGCGTGGGCGGCGCGCCAAGCCGAACAGGCCCGATGGGCTGGGCCTCTCCCATCAGGGCCAGGTGGGGGGTGCATGGGCTCTGGAGTCGCTCGGGCAGGGACCCGATCACGTCGGTCGGGACAGCTGACAGAGCGGAGCGTGAGCCGCCGGAGGGACGGAATCGCCCTTAAGATTGTCTTCGGTTTTTTCAGATTTCCAGCAGTCCGTCGGTTTCAGGACGGCGGTCCAATCCCGGGAGTCGCGGCACGATCAGCACCGACTCATCCAAGAGGTCAGGGTTGTCTTCGAGGCAGAGAAGCCATTCCCGGAACTCCTCATTGAGGGCGTAGCTGTCCTCGAAACGCTCCTGTCCGTCAAGGGTCGCCCGCCGGGACAGGGCCCAGCAGACGGCAACCGTGAGCCTTCGATGCATTGCTGCGTCCATGGACCCACCCTAAGGTGCGCCCACGTTGCCGACCCACCGCCCTGTTGATGGTGTTGGTTGACACAACGTCGCATCGTTCCCACACACCGGGCTCAGGAGCTGGAGGTGGCACGGCGGTTCAGGAACAGCGGCAGCTCCGGTCCCCCCATGCGGATCACCGCCCCGGCCCCGTCCGCCAGGGCCCGCAGCGGCAGGCTTCCGCCGCTGCCACCGCCCACCGCCGCCGCACCCGGTCCGTTCTCGGTCACGCTGCGAAGGAGGTAGGGCTCGCTGCGGCTCCAGGAACGGGCGTAGCTGATCAGCAACGGATCTGCGGGTGCATACACATAGGAGGCGTCCCTGGGGATTCCCTCCAGCGCTGCCCGTTCCCCCTCCATCCGAACCGCCCGGGTGATCGCCTGCAGGAAGCGGCTCCGGGTCACGACCGTGCTCAGGTACACCACAACCCGTAGCCGCGGCGCATCGAAGCCCTCGGTGCACATGTCGATGCTCACCAGCCAGCGATGCTCGCCGGAGCGGAAGGCCGCCAGGCGGGCCGCTGCCTCCGGATCCTGGGAGTGCACCAGCAGGGGCGCCTCTCCCTCCTCGGCCAGCAGGGCCGTGATCCTCCGGGCATGGTCGATGTCCCGCGCAATCACCAGGCCGGCTGCCCCGGGGTGGTCCCTCCGCACGCGCTCCAGCCGCCGACGGGCGTGGAGCAGCAGGCGCTGGGCGATGCCGCCGCCATCCCCCGGCTGAATGGCTCGGCGCAGGTTGCGGGCCCGCCAGCTCTCCCGGTTCTCCTGGGCCAGGTCGGAGGCCTCCTGGCGCTGATCCCCCTGATGGCGGCCATGGTCCACCCAGCCGTCTTGGAAGCGGAATTCCAGGGGCCGTACATCTCCGGCTTGAATCAGCTGTTGGGGTTCGACGCAGAGATCAGGAAGGATCCGCTCGCTCACCGTTCCCTCCTCCTCCACCCGGATGCGGCGGGCGGCGCAGAAGCCCAGGGCATCGGCCCGGAAGGGGGTGCCCGAGAGTCCGAGCCGCAGGGCGGCGGGTCCCGCCAGCGCGCTGAAGGCCCGCGCCCAGGCGCTCGACTCCGGTTCCTCGGGATCGATGCCCAGGTGGTGCACCTCATCCGCCACCGCCAGCCAGGGGTGTTCGACGAAGCGCCGGGCCAGCAGCGCCCCCAGGCGGTCGCGATGGCGGGCGGCGGTCTGATAACTCAGCAGCAGCCCTTCGCCCGGCTCGCCCTCCTCGCCCTGCAGGGGATCCCAGCAGCGAAGTCGCAGTCCCAGCTGCTCTGCCGCCCCTCCCCATTGCCGGGCGATGGCGGTGCGATGGCAGAACACCACCAGTCCCTTGAGCCGTCCTTCGCGGGCCAGTTGCCGGAAGCCCAGCAGCGCCCCAAGGGTCTTGCCGGCGCCGGGGCCGGCGTGGAGCAGCAGATCGTGGCGGTCCGGGTCGGGGTCAGCGAGTCGGGCCCGCAGCAACTGGATCAGCTGCCGCTGCCAGGCGCGGGGCAGCAGGGGCGGGTGGTCCCGCGGCGCGGTGGAGGCATCGCGGCGGATCAGCTCGAAGGAGGGGAGGCCCATGGCCCGATTCTGCGGGGCTGGGGCGAAGGGATGCAGCTCTTGAGCATTCCTTCTCATTGGCTGCAGCGCGGGCGTCTCTACCTTCCGGCCATACCCCCCGGGCGATCGCTGCCCTGTTGCACCATGGCCCTGCCGAGCGAACCGATCCAGGATCCAAGGCGCCACCTGGAGCGCACCTGGTTGCGCGAGTGCGACATCGACCCGATGATCCTGCGCCTGCGCCAGTTGCGTCATCAGGGATGCCAGCCCCAGGCCGATTGCCTGGAGCAGGAACTGTTGCCCCTGGTCTGAGGGGCCGGAGCCTCCCCCCCTCGGCGCTCCCAGGGCCCGAGACGCCTCCCACTGGCTGCAGCCTTGGCCGGGGCGGGGAGGCGCCGCAGCCCGAGGCGCCTCCCGCTGGTCTGGCTGGATCAGCCCTGGGCTTCGGCGTGATTGATCAGCAGGTGCTGCACGGCGAGCAGATCGCTTTCGGCACAGCGGCGGGCCCGCTCGAAGTTGCCCTCGGCATCCTCGAGCAGGCGCTCGGCGACACGGTCGAGCAGCTCCTCGCGCCGCTCCTCGAGAAAGGCCATCAGCTCCTGCTCGATCAGGTAACGGATGCCCTTGCCCTTGAGTGGGTCCTGACGGGCTTCGGCCAGCGTGCCCTGCACCAGCTCCTTGACGAACAGGCGTTGCACCTCATGGCTGCGCAGGAAGCTCTCCATGGCGTTGATGGCGCCATCGACGACCGTGCGCTCCACCTCGGCGGGCTCTTCGGAGAGCTTGAACTCCCATTCCAGGTGACGACGCTGCCAACCTTGCTGCTGCAGGTTGGGCATCACGGTCTGGCAGAAGCTGTCGACCGAGATTTCATAGATCCGCTCCGCCACCCGCTCGCACCAGTCGGGGCCATGGGCGTTGAGGTTGCGTTCCACCTCCTCCCGCGCCACCGCATGGCCGCCGTGGTGGCTGTGACAGACGTTGTCAGGACATTCCAGGGCCGAGAGCGCCATCGGGCAGGGGAGAGCACGGGAATCCAAGGCCTAGCGGGCCCGCTGGGGGCCGATTGCTTTCTACAGAAAGAAAACGCTTTGCCAGGGGCAGGGGCGTGCCGCGCCGATGCCGCTGCTGGTGGGGGTGTCCGCACAATGGCGCGGCGAGGCTTGTCGGTCTCCAGCGCCCACCCCTAACTGGAAGAAGGTTTGGAGCGTCTGCGCCGTGGTGCGACTGCTGATTCCGCGGGAGCGGGTCCCTGGGGAGACACGGGTGGCGGCGACGCCGGAAACCGTGCGGCGACTGAGCGGCCGCGGGGCCAGGGTGGAGGTGGAGCGAGGGGCTGGCCTGGCCGCCGGTTTCCTCGATGACGACTACGACCAGGCGGGCGCCGTGCTCCATTCGGAGGAGTCCCTTCCCTGGCACGAGGCGGATGCGGTGCTCTGCGTGCAGCCCCCCGGTCCCGAGCTGCTGAGCCGGCTCCAGCCCCGGGCGCTGCTGGTGGGCCTGCTCAGCCCCTATGGCGCCAGTGACCTGGCCAACAGCCTCGGAGATCGGCAGATCTCCTCCATCGCCCTGGAGCTGCTGCCCCGGATCAGCCGGGCCCAGTCCATGGATGTGCTGTCCTCCCAGGCCAACATCGCCGGCTACAAGGCGGTGCTGATCGGCGCGGCGGCCCTCGATCGCTATGTGCCGATGCTGATGACCGCGGCCGGCACGATCCAACCCTCCCGGGTGCTGATCCTGGGGGCCGGCGTGGCGGGGCTGCAGGCCCTGGCCACCGCCCGGCGCCTCGGTGGGGTTGTGTATGTGTCCGATGTGCGGCCGGCGGTCAAGGAACAGGTGGAATCCCTGGGGGGCCGCTTCATCGAGCCGCCCCAGCAGGAGGACCGCCCCGGCGAGGCCGGGGGCTACGCCCGCCAGGCTTCCGAGGCCTTCCTCGAGGCCCAGCGGATCCAGCTGGCCGAACAGCTGGCCCTGGCCGATCTGGTGATCTGCACGGCTCTGGTGCCTGGCCGGCCGGCACCGCGGCTGATCAGCGAGGCGATGCTCGACGGCATGCGCCCTGGATCGGTGGTGGTGGATCTGGCCGTGGCCCAGGGCGGCAACTGCTTCGGCACCGTGGCCGGCACCACGATCGAGCGCCGCGGCGTGCTCCTGATCGGCGCCGACTCCCTGCCCTGCAGCGTGGCCAACCACGCCAGCGCCCTTTACGCCCGCAACGTCGCCGCCCTGATCGAACACCTGCTCAAGGAGGAGGCGCTCCACCTCGATCCGGAGGATCCGATCCTCGCTGGCTGCCTGCTCACCCATGGCGGCAGCTGCCTTCGCCGCGATGTGGTGTTCGGCCATGAGGAACCGGCCCCGGCCACTCCCCCCTCCCCTACCCCCAGCCTGCGATGACGTCCCTCTCCAATTCCCTCTGGGTGCTGCTGCTCGGCAGCCTTCTGGGCCTTGAACTGATCGGCAAGGTGCCCCCCACCCTGCACACCCCGCTCATGTCCGGCGCCAATGCCGTCAGTGGCATCACGGTTCTGGCTTCGCTGACCCTGATCAGCCAGGCCGATGGGCAGCCCGCCCTGCTGGCGATCGCGGCCCTCTCGCTCGGCTTTGCCCTCTACAACGTCGTCGGCGGCTTCCTGGTGACCGACCGGATGCTGGCCATGTTCCGCCGTCGCTGAGGGCCGCCAGCCTTCCCGCTTCCGTTCTGACCTGTTCCCCAGCGGTTGAACCGCCTCCTGCCGTGAACTCCTTTTCGCTTGATCTGCTCGGTGACGCCATCGACCTGGTGGCGGTGCTGCTGCTGGCCCTGGGTCTCAAAGGCCTCTCCAGGGTCAGTTCCGCCCGAACGGCCAATGGCCTGGCGGCCCTGGCCATGGGGCTGGCGGTGGTCGGCCTGCTGATCCAGCTGCAACCCTCGCCCCTCACCTGGCTGTGGATCGCCGTGGGTTCGGCCCTCGGCGGCCTGGCTGGGGTGGTCACCGCCCAGCGGGTACCGATGACGGCGATGCCGGAGGTGGTGGCCCTGTTCAATGGCTGCGGCGGCATGGCGTCGCTGCTGGTGGCCATCGGCGTGGCCCTGTTCGGCGCCGGTGATGCCGGCATGGTCGAGCTGGTCTCGATCGCGATCTCCGTGTTTGTCGGGGCGATCACCTTCAGCGGTTCGATCGTGGCCATGGCCAAGCTGCAGGGCTGGTTGGAGACCCCTGCCTGGACCCAGAGCTCCCTGCGCCATGGCGTGAACATCGGCCTGGCCCTGCTCTGCCTCCTGGGCGGCCTGCTGATCCCGGCCGATCCGGCCGGCTGGCCCCTGTGGCTGCTGGTGGGGGCCTCCACCCTGCTGGGCATCGGCGTGACCCTGCCGATCGGTGGCGCCGACATGCCGGTCGTGATCTCCCTGCTCAACTCCTATTCAGGGGTTGCCGCGGCGGCCGCCGGTTTCGTGGTCGGAAGCCAGCTGCTGATCGTGGCCGGCGCCATGGTGGGGGCAGCCGGGCTGATCCTCACCCAGGTGATGTGCACCGCCATGAACCGCTCCCTGGTGAGCGTGCTGTTCGGCGGGGCCCTGGGGGCCAGCGCTGGGGCCGTGGGGGGTGGTGGCAGCGAGGCGGGCTACACCCGCATCACCAGCTGCAGCCCTGAGGAGTGCGCCATGGCCCTGGAGCAGGCCGAGCGGGTGGTCTTCGTTCCTGGCTACGGGCTGGCGGTGGCCCAGGCCCAGCACGCCCTGCGCGAGCTGGCCAAGCTGCTGGAGGCCAATGGTTCTGAGGTGAGCTACGCCATCCACCCGGTGGCGGGCCGCATGCCTGGCCACATGAACGTGCTGCTGGCGGAGGCCGATGTGCCCTACGAGCAGCTGCTGGAGATGGACACGATCAACCCCGAGTTCCCCCGCACCGATGTGGTGATCGTGCTCGGCGCCAACGATGTGGTGAACCCCGATGCCAAGAGCGATCCCTCCAGTCCCCTCTATGGCATGCCCGTGCTTGAGGTGGATCAGGCCCGCCAGGTGTTCGTGGTGAAGCGCAGTCTGGGGGCTGGCTACGCCGGCATTGCCAATGCCCTGTTCGAGCTGCCGCAGACGGCGATGGTGTTTGGCGATGCCAAGGCGGTGCTCAATGGCCTTCTCAGTGAGCTGCGCAGCCTGGGGGTGGGCAAGAAGGCGGCGACGAAGAAGGAGACGGTGGGGGTCTGAGGACTGGGATCAGGCGAACAAGAATTGCAGCTCCATTGGATACAAGGGAGGCTCGACGATTCCAGGGGCCAAGGCCTAAATTACTAGGTGTAGTTGATCGACCATGGGGAGAATCCTGGTAGATAGATTGTCTTGCCTCTCGATCGAATGTTCTGGGTTGCATTGCTGTTGATACTGTCTCTTCCTTTTTTTAGTGCTTTAACAGCTGAGCTCAGGCCATTGGGATCCGGATGCTGGCGATCTGGCGTCCATGGCCGATCGGTGGCTTCGGGGACCTCCTCGATGAATCAAGGAATTCGACGATAAGCTGCCATTGGTAAATGTCCTGTCCTTGCTGCCGGCATTCTTTTCGTTAAACCTCTTTTGCCTGAATCTCGCTCGTATTCAAGAAAGAACTCCCAATGGTATGCCGTTGTTGCCGATCGCAGTGACGACGCTTCTGGCCCCGAAAAGGATTGATTTCTCACGACGATTGATGCCTTGGCTCGTCGTCCACTCGACTGGTATATGGCTGATTGGATTGGTACAATTCGGAATGAGGAGATGTTGAAACTGTTTGAGGGGGATTGATGCGGCCTGAATCGATCTCGTTGTAGTTGAGGTTCGGCACGTCTTGTCATGGATATCCTGATACATGCAGCACTCAGCTCATTTGGCGTGTAAATTGTTAAAACCTTGAAATGTCGGCCTGCTTTGGCTTGCTCATAACGGCAGTCTGATGTTGTCGCTGCCTCATTGGCAATGATCTGTCTGTGATCATCACAAAAACAGGCTGGATTCGTGATTGCCTTGAGGAGGATTATTTCAGGTATTGTATCTAATTATCAGGATCTGACCACGCGCTGCTCGATGCTGCCGCTAGCGCGGAGATGCTGTTGCCTTATTCGCTTGATTTCTATGTGCGTCAGTCGCTCCCGTCGTCTTTGTCAGGTTTTGCTCGCAAGTGCAGGGGGCAGGCTTCGAATGACAGCCATAAGCGCGCGCCACCAGCCTGGAAGATAGACAATGCCGCGTTGGTTGGGGGTTTTCAGCAATGCACGAGCAATTGATTCAGGGCTGGCACACAGGGCGGCAGGGGCTTTCCCTTCCGTCATCGGCGTGGCCATGAAGCCTGCCTTGATCACCCGCACGGAAAAGGGGCCGCCGTGGCAGCACAACAGCAAGCCCTCGCAGAACACGGTGAGCGCTGCTTTGGCGGCTCCGTAGATGGAATTGCTGGGTCGGCCCCGGTCAGCCGCTACTGAGCTGAAGACCCATGGTTGCCCTGGCCGGGAAAGCCGCTCCGGAGTGGCGATCGCGGTCAGCCAGGGCAAGAGACCGGTATAGTTAGCAGCGGTGATTGCGAGGGCTTCGCTGGCATTCTCGCGGGCCAGTTCAGGATCACCAAGGCTGCCGGCGGTGATCAGATAAAGATCAAAATCTTCAGCGATCTGAGACCTCTGGGCTGAAAGGCTGGAATCGGCAACAAGGTCGGTTCTCTGATCAGATACAACGGCCCCGAAGCGATTGCGGAGGTCGAGTCCAAGCTGTGCATTGGCGGCGTCGTTTCGGGCCACCAGATGGAATCTCCGGCAGCCGCGGCGAGCGAGCTCGTGGCAGATCGCCTGGGCCACGGTGCTGGTGCTTCCGAGCACAAATGCGCTGGTGATCGTGGGATTGCGTTGCTTTGAGCGCGAAACCATGGGAGGAAAATGGCAGGATCGAAGGAGGGGCTCTTGTTCGCTTAGCGGGTGAACCGTGCCACGATCAGCACCATGATCAGCCAGCCGAGCAGGGTGAGTTGAATGCCACGATCACCGAGCAATATCTCCTCTGGTTTCTCGTTGCTGCTGCGGTGCCTTTGCAGGGCGCCGCGGCGTTCGGTTTCCTGTGGGTCGCTGAGCAGCTGGTAGCGGAAGATTCCCACAACCACGAAGGGAACGGTGAGCAGCATTCAGCTGCTGGAGGCCCCCCCAGGCTGGGGCCTCCAGCCCAGAGGGCATCGCTCATGAACGCCCTGTTGGCGACCGGGCTTTCGAGGCGTAGCTGCAGTGGCAGCGACTAGCGCTCTGACACCTTGCGGGTCATCACGCCGCTCTCGGTGACGCGGCGAAGCTCAGCTTTGCGCTTCTCCACGGCAAGGAACAAGGCCAGCAAGCCCACGGTGAGCAGAAACCAGGGGGAGAGGCCGATCCCCGCTCCCAGGACTCCGGCCATGGCCCGCAACAGAAAACCTGAGGCGATGCAGAGCAGATCCAGCAGCGGGTCGCGCTTCAGGCGAAGGCAGTAGGCCAGCTGAATCAGCACATCAATCAGTAGGATCAGGCCCAGGCCTCCATTCAGGTGCAGTCCCAGGGTCAGACTGACCAGGATCAGGAGCACGGCCGCCACGAGGGCCAGCCGCGGTGATAGCCGCCCCGATGCGATCGGGCGAAGACACTTGCTGGGGTGCTGCCGGTCATCGTTGACATCCAGCACATCATTGATGAGATAGATGGCACTGGAGACCAGGCAGAAGGTGAGGCAGGCCAGTGCTGCCCCAGCCAGGGATTCGGATCGAATCGGAAGCTGAACAGCGGACCGGCAAAGACGATCAGATTCTTGGTCCACTGCCTCGGCCGAGCGGCCTCAACCAGCGCGGCCCAGGTTGATTGCTGCGACATGGTTGCAGGGTTGCTGCTCACGATTGACTGCTCATCGTTTCCAAGGCCGGTGGCGAAAACCACTGATGGCCCCGGCCAGGGCCACGATTGACCAGGGCGTAATCAGCCGGCGGATGATCGCAATGCTCAGGGCCGGCGCCAGGGGCACATCCTGCTGGCTGAGCAGCATCATCGTTGCCCCCTCATTCACTCCGATTCCCCCTGGAAGGGTTGAGGCCATCCCCGCCGTCTCCGAAATCATGGACGTGGCCATGGCGACACCAGGGGTGATGGTCCGGGGGGAGATGGCCTGGACCAGCAGCCAGAGGATCATCGGCTCGCAGGCCCAGATCAAGAGGCTGACAACACTTCCCGCCAGCAGGGAGGGCAGCAGGCGGCTCCAGGCGCGGGGGCGCAGCCGGGGCCATCATCTGGCGAAGCCTGCGTCGTCGAAGGGGGGCTCGTTTGGCCAGGGCCAGACCTCCAACCGCCACCATCGCAACGACCATGGAGGGGAATAGGGCCGGTGTGGCAATCAGCGCTGTGGCGGCCGCGTCCAGACTTTGTCCCAGGGGAGCCGGGCATCGCCATAGGAGCGGCCCAGCCCGCGGCTGATCAGGCCAGCTGGTTCAGCCTTGGCTATCCGCTGGCGGATCTCTTCGATGGTGGCGGGGTGGTGAACCAGGGCCGAACTTGATGAATAACGCCCCCAGCCTTGCAGTGTTTCGAGGGTGGCATTATTGAAACAAACTCACCCGCCGTCTTGCTCTTGAGGTGCGGGCTTGAGACTGCTCCCGAAGCGGTTGCTCCCCACGATCCAGCGCTCCACTGCCAGCCCTCCGATCACATGCTGGCGCAAGATCGGTTCGATCCGCTCGGCGGTGACGCCGCCGTAGATCACGCCATCGGGCCAGATCAGCAGGATCGGACCATCGCTGCAGATCCTGAGGCAGTCGACCTTGGTGCGCAGCACGATGCCCTCGGGACGGCCGGGGTCCTCCAGGCCCAGCTCGCGCACCAGTTGCTTGAGGCGGTTCCAGCTGGCGGCGCCCACCGCCGGATCGGGACAGCACAGGGCCTTGCTCGGGGTGGCGCAGAGCAGCAGGTGATGGCTGACTAGCTTCATTCAGAGGGTCCGCTCGGCCATGGGGAGACGGTCCTCCAGCTCCCGGCTGCCCTTGGGGTGGGCCTTCCGCTGGAGCTCGCCGCTCGGGGGCCAGACGTTGATGTGCTCGCCGCTGTTGCTGCTGAAGCTCGGTACGGGCCCCTCTTCGAACCCATCGCCCTCCGGCTGGTGGAGCGTGACCTGGGCCTTGAGATCTTCAAGCGATCCGTTGTACGGCATGGCGGGGATGGGTGGTGGGGCGTGACCGGCTCAGGCCGGCAGGGCGGCAGCTGTGGCCGCCTGCAGGGTGGCCCCGGCCTCCTCGCGGACGACCTGTCGTGCCCAGGCGTCGGTGGCGAGGACATCGGCGA
>JBMSXZ010000065.1:0-14243 GCA_049426205.1 Cyanobium sp. | reverse complement strand
TTGGTGTTGCCCTGGGCTTCGATGGTGGAGAAGGGAGTGCCGATGATCGAATCGCGGTTGGCATCGACCTGGAAGCTGGTCTCGAGGTTCCAGGCCTCGGTTGTGTTGAAGCCATCGACCCCACCTGATGATTGCCAGGACCAGGTGTTATCGAGTGTCCAGGTGTGGAGGAAGTTGGCGTCGTTGTTGCGCCAGAGGAGCTGATTTGTGCCGCCTATTGTATCAGCGGCGATCATCTGCCAGGTAGAGACATCGGTTCCGGGTGTGATCTCCCAGGGAGAGGTGATCTCCTGACGGACGGCGGCGCCGTATTCGACGACGGCCTTGCCATCGCTGCGTCGCAGCAGCTTGGTGTTGCCCTGGGCTTCGATGGTGGAGAAGGGAGTGCCGATGATCGAATCGCCGCTGAAATCGCTCTCAAAGGCTGCTTCCAGATTGAAGCCATCGCTGGAATTGGGATCAATCAGTCCGCTAGAGCTGATCCAGCGCCAGTTGCTGTCAACCGACCAGGTGTGTAGAGAGGAGGAGGGATTGTGGCGCCAGAGGATGGTGTTGATGCCGTTGATCGTTTCAGCACCAAGCATCTGCCAGATATCTGCGAACCCACCAGCGGTGACGGACCAAGGAGCGGTGACCTGTTGGCGGATGGGGCCAACGGCCACGAAAGCGAGTCCGTCGCTGCGGCGCAGGAGGGTGGTATTGCCTTTGTTTTCAATTGTGGTGTCGTCGTTGATAATCATGGCAGTCGCAACGGCCGCTGTGCCTATTGTATAGCCCAGTCCCGGTGCGATGGTGAGAATGATGGATTCGTCGGCCTCGGTGGATGGATCTGGGGTCGGATCAATCGTGACAGTGGCTGTGCTGGCTCCTTCAGGGAAGGTCACATAACCACTCGTCGTCGTGAAGTTGTCGGGTTGTGCATAATCGCCCAGGGAAGAGCTCGCAGTTCCTGCAATATTGACGTTGATTGTTAGAGCGCTGGTCGTTGCTCCTGTGCGGCTGAAGATAAAGATCAGGTTGGTGTTCCCATCTTCCGTCACGCCGGCTTCAGGAGCGACTTCCAAGGTTATAATCGGCAGGCTCGGGATGCCATTCGTTATTGACAGCGGCAGCGCGAATGTGTTGTTGTCTTCACTCGTTTCTCCTTGAATGGATGACGAGTCTGTGCGAAGAATTAGATAATACTGTCCGGCAGTGCTGATGCTTGGAACTGATACTATTTTGCTGAACGTGTAGCTTCCACCAGCGGCCAGCGGGGAGTGATCCGCCGCGCTGAAGGACGAGATGAACGTATCGCTATAGTCCTCACTTGCATCCGTCGAAAGAATGATGCTATCCCACCAATCACTACTGGCCGCTGTAAGGCCGTTGTTCTTGATAGTCCAGGAGATCTCGATACTGCTGCCAACGCTGGCGGTAGTGGGTGCTGAGGCTGAGATGACCTGAAGATCAGGCCCGTTGAGATCGATGCTGATCGGGACGGAGAAGGAATTGTTTGACTCATTGGTCTCGCCTTGTGATCCTGTCAAATCTGTGCGAAGGATCAGGTAATACTGTCCGGCAGTGCTGACGCTGGGAGCTGAGATTGTTTTGTTGAGCGTGTAGCTGCTCCCAGCAGCCAGCGGCGAGGGATCTGCTGCGCTGAAGGACGAGACGAACCTATCGCTGTAGTCGTAGGTTGGGTCGCTTGAGAGATAGATACCATCCCACCAATCGCCGTTGGCGGTCGCAAGGCCGTTGTTCTTGACGGTCCAGGAGAGCGCGATGCTGCTGCCAACGCTGGCGGTGGCGGGAGCTGAGGCCGAGGTGACCTGAAGATCAGGGCCGTTTAGATCGATGTTGATCGGGAGGGAGAAGCTGTTGTTTGATTCGTTAGTCTCCGCTTGTTGGCCAGAGGATGAATCTGTACGAACAATCAGATAATATTGACCTGCGCTACTGATGCTTCGGATTGTGACTGGCTTGCTGAGAGTGTAGCTGCTTCCGGCTGCCAGCGGCGTGAGATCAGCTGTACTGAACGACGAGATGTAGGCGTCGCTGTAGTCGTAGGTGGAGTCGCTTGAGAGATAGATGTTATCCCACCAATCGCTGTTGGCGGTTGCAAAGCCGTTGTTCTTGACGGTCCAGGAGATCGTGATGGTGCTGCCAACGCTGGCTGTGGCGGGAGCGGAGGCCGAGGTGACCAGGAGATCAGGGCCATTCAGATCGATGTTGATCGGGAGGGCGAAAATGTTGTTTGATTCATTGATCTCAGATTGATAGAAGTGCTCATTTGTGTTGAAAATCAGGTAATATTGACCGGCGGTGCTGACGCTTGGTACGGAGAAGGTCTTGTTGATTGTGTAGCTGCTCTCTGCCGCCAGCGGTAAGAAGTTATTGGCACTGGAGTTCCCTATGTAGATGTCGTCGGAATCATAACTTGCATCGGTTGATAGATAAATGTTGTCCCACCAATCGCTGCTTGTCGCTGCAAGGCCGTTGTTTTTTACGGTCCAGGAAAGAGAGATGTTGCCGCCAATGCTGGCGGTTGCCGGTGCTGAGGCTGAGAAGATCTGGAGATCAGGTCCGTTGAGATCGATGCTGATGGGCAGGGAGAAGGTGTTGTTTGACTCGTTTGTTTCAGGCTGTTCTGAGTCTTCGTTTGTGCGAATAATCAGGTAATACTGGCCAGCGGCGCTGACGCGTGGGGCTGAGATGTTGCTTGTCTGTGTGTAGCTACTCCCTGCTGCCAGTGGTGAGAATTGGTGCGCTCCAAATGTCCAGATGCCAACATCGTTAGAATCGTAGGTCGGATCGGTTGACAGATAGATGCCATCCCACCAACGCTCACTGGCGGTCACCAGGCCGTCATTCTTGACGGTCCAGGAGAGAGTGATGTTGCTGCCAACGCTGGCGGTAGCGGGCGCTGAGGCCGAGGTGATTTTAAGATCAGGGCCATTGACATCGTAGGTGATTGGAATGGCGAACGTGTTATTCGCCTCGTCTGTCTCTACTTGATTAAGCTCGTCATCGGAGCGGATAATAATATAGTACAGGCCTGCGCTGCTCACGCTCGGGGCTGAGAAGGTCAGATTGCGAATCCTGCTGTTTCCGATGCCCAGAGGCGAGTTCGTCTCTCCATCACTTTCGGGCCAAAAGGCGGTTATATAAATATCATCAGCATCAAAAGTGCTGTCGCTTGATAAATAAATGGAATCGCTCCACTCGGATGCGGCCTCCCCGGGCCCGTTGTTTTTTGTTGTCCAGGATAAATTGAGCAGTGTGCCGATGCTTGTGGACGAGGGTGCCGTTGCTGCAATCACCTGCAGATCGGCTGGATCAACCAAGCGAGTGGTCAGGGTGAACGATCCAGTCTCCCCTTGGAAATAGGTGGTTGCTCGGGCCAAATAGCTGATTCCAGGAGCCGGTAGAAAGGAGAGCCGTGAATTGTTTCCTCCGCCGCTTTGGTCATCTTCTGCGACGACAACGCCGCTGTTGATGTCGACGATCTCAAGATAGGCGTCAAAGCTTGCTTCCAGAGAAACCTCAATTGCCTTTCCCGGTAAAATGCCTGTTATTTCATAGTTTTCATGGCGCCTGTTCTGGCGATTAGGATTCAGCGGGTCAGAGCTGTCCAGGATGCCGCTGGCGCTTCCGTTCGATGCGGCAATGGATCCGTGAATGGGCAGTGGCCAGGTCATGGCGTACGTTTCGCGCTGCTATGATTGTGTCTACCCTACCCTGAGATGCCATCAGTCACAAGGTTTTTATTCATTCAATCTTTGCCAGTCCACCAGGCGATCGCTGATCTGTTAATTGATTTACCCAGTCTTTGCCCGTGGTTATCGCTTTGCCGTGAGATCGCTGCAGGCCCGCGCACCTTGCCGCACCGTCTCGCCGACTCGTTCAGCACCGACAGACGCCGCCGTCTCTCTGGCTTGGGTCCCTGGTCTTGCGCATGGGCATGGGCATGGGCAGGCTGGTTGTCTTGCTGTAGCTCCCCTGCTCAGCAGCTGGTTGACGGGGTTGCTGATCTGACCGTGCTCAGCAGGACCTGCCCGACCTGCTCCCCCATCGTCAGCACGGAAGCATTTTGCCTCTGTGCCGTTCAGCCGGGTCCGACAGACTCCGTCGTCGTTGCCCTCCTCAGGGCTTCACCGCCGTCAACGCCTGGCGGGCCCGGGTCAGCACCGGCCCGGGCAGCGTGATGTAGCCCAGCTTGGGCGCCTCCGCCTGGGCGCCATCGCTGAGGGCATAGCCGAAGGCCTTCTGCAGCGATTCCTGCTTGGCGCCATTGCCGTTCTGGTTGAGCAGCACCCAGGTGAAGGTGACAATCGGGTAGCCGGTGGCCGGGTTGGGATTGCTGCCTGTGAGGTCCGGCCCCAGCTCGATCGAGGCCAGGGCCTGGCTGGCGTAGGCGTTGTCCGGTTTGGCGTAGGTGCCGGCCGCGTTGGCGATGGCCGCCGCCTGCAGCGGTTCCCGCACATAGGACACCTCCACATAGCCCAGGCCCCCCTTGCGCTGCTGCAGGGAGGCCGCCACGCCTTCGTTGCCCTTGGCGGCCACGCCCGTGGGCCAGTTCACCGACTTGCCGCTGCCGGGGCCCGCCTTCCAGCTGGGGCTGAAGGCCGCCAGGGAGCTGGTGAAGTTCTTGGTGGTGCCGGAGCCATCGGAGCGCACCACCACCTGGATCGGCTGATCGGCACAACCAACCTCCTTGAAGTTCTTGATCTTGCCCTCGAAGATCCCCACCAGCTGGGCCTGGCTGAGCTTCAGGTCGCAGCCCGGCAGGTTGTAGGCCACGGCGATGGCGCTGGCGGTCAGCGGCAGCTGGACCACGCCCCGTTTGGCCTGGGCCACCTCCTCGGCGGTCATCGGCGCGTCGCTGGCGCCGAAATCCACCGTGCCCGCCAGAAACTGGCGCACCCCGGCGCCGGAACCCACCGATTGATAGTTCACCTGCATCCCCTCCTTGCTGGCCAGTTCGCTGAACCAGCGCTGGTAGATCGGTGCCGGGAAGCTGGCCCCCGCGCCCTGCAGGGGTGGCGTGCCGCCGCCGCAGCCGGCGAGCGCCAGCAGGCCGCTGATCCCGAGGGCGCCGGCGAGGGCCCGCTGCTGGCCGGAGGCGCGGAGGTGGGTGAAAGGCAAGGGGAAGGAAGGCGCTGTTGGCAGGTTAAGGGTCGGCCTGGGTCGCGGACCGGGGCTCCCGGTGTCCTTGGACCGCGACCCTGGACCGCCTCCGAGGGGCCAGCGCCCTGGCGTCCCGACGTCAAAGCCATGACATCTCCCTGAGCGCTGGTCTGAACCCACTGGGAGGCCCCGTCATCCGATGGCGCTCTGGAGCTGGAACCCGCCGATCCGTTCCCCCAGCCATTCCGCCGTGGCCGGCGCCAGCAGCACGCCATTGCGGTAGTGGCCCGTCGCCACCAGCAGGCCCGGTTCGGGCTCGCTCAGCACAGGCGCCGGTTGGCCGATCGGGCGGACGCGCAGTCCCTGCCACTGGCGCACCACCCTGGCCTGCTGCAACCAGGGCGGCGCCTCTCCCCCCAGCGTTCGCAGCTCCGCCAGGGCCCTGGCGCCGGCCCGATCGCCCGGTTCCAGCGTCGCCCCCAGCCAAAGGCGCCGCCCGCCGCCCCCCAGATCGGGCCGGGGCAGCAGATTGATGCCTCGCCACACCACCACCCCCGGCCAGCTCCAGCCGGGCTCGTTCGGCAGCTCCAGTTCCAGGGCCTGGCCCAACACCGGTTCCAGGGGCAGCGGGTGGCCGAGGCCTGCCAACAGCGGCTCGCAGCCGAGCCCCAGGGCCAGCACCAGCCAGTCGGCGCTCAGCGCCCCGCCACTGGCCAGCTCCAACCGCCAGCGCCCCGAGCCCGGGCCCCCAGTCGATCCCGCCGCCGCTGGCCCCAGCGCCCCCTGCCTTGACGTCGGTGGCCTGGTCGTTGTCCCCAGGCTATCGGTCTCACCCCGCTCCAGTGCCACCGCTGCCTCCGCCAGGCAGGTCACCCCCTCGCGGATCGCCTCCCGCCGCAGGGCCTCCAGCAGCGGGCCTGGATCGAGCTGTCCGTCCTCGGGCGACAACAGGCCCCCCAGAGCTGGTCCGGGCAGCTGGGGATGGAACCCTGCCAGTTCGTCCGCCGTGAGCCGGATCAGGGGGAGGCCCTGCCGGGCCCGCTCGGCTGCGAGCCTCGCCTGCCGCTCCAGGTCCTCCGGGCTGGCGGCCAGCAGCAGCACCCCCTGGCGGCGCGGCAGCCGATGGCCGCGCTGCTCCAGCTCCGGGATCCACTCCCGCCAGAGCTGGTGACTGCGCTGTCGCAACCGCCAGGCCCGGCCACTGCTGCGCTGAAACACCTGCGCCATCAACACCCCAAGGGCGGCCTGGCTGCCGGCCAGGTTGTCCGAGGGGCCGTAGGTCTGGTCAGGAGAGACGGGGTGCGGGGCCTGCCGACTGGAGTTCGCGGCTTCGGGGTGCTGGCAGCCATGCTCACGGGGCCTGACCGGAGCTCCCGGGGCCGGGCCCAGGGCTGGATCGATCAGGGTCACAGGGTGGCCCGCCTGCGCGAGCCGCCAGGCCGCCATCAAGCCGATGACGCCGGCACCGACCACCAGCACGGAGCTGGTGGCGGGCGGCGGCGTCATCGGCAGCGGCTGGGCTGGGTGCGTGCTGATCAGACCTGCTTGAGGGCCTGCTTCACCGGCTCGGGCAGCACCTGGGCATAGAGCCCGAAGCCGCTGGCCACCTTGATGTAGGCCTTGCGCAGGGCCTCGCCATCCTGCAGCCGGGCCGCCTCATCGAGTTCGGCCATCGCCGCCTTCAGCTTGGTGGCCCGCTCCATCGCCTCCGGACGATCGGCGGGGAGGAGCAGTTTGTTGATGTAGAGCATTTCCCGGCCCACCTCCTGCATCGGTCCGTGGATCAGGTTGCGGGTGAAGGTCCAGTCGCGGTCATTGACCAGGGCCGCAAGGTCGGGCAGGCGGTCGCGGGCTGAGAGGAAGCCCTCGGCCTGCTTGGTGATGGCGCTGATCGCCTCAGGGCTGAGGCTGGCCGGGGCGCTGGCCTTGGAGCCGCTGCAGGCGGTGACCGTGAGGCTGAGCACCAGGGCCAGCAGCAGGGCCGCCAGGCGCCGCAGCGCCCCGAAGCCGGTGGCCGGACCCACGGCGTCGCCCTCGGCGACAGGGTGCTGGGGGAGCAGCCGGATGGTGGCAGCCATGGACGGTTCGAGGTCAGTGCCGCGACTGTACCCAGGACCACAGGAGCCAGGCACCGGCCCGTAGTCCCTTGCAACAGCCGGAGCTGGCCCGGCTGACCGCGCTTCGCTCACCCTGGCTGCCGCCGCGGGCGCCGCCCGCGCCCCGATCCCGGCTCGGGGTTGTGTCAGGGTCCGCGGTCGCGGCGACGACGGGCTGACCCGCAGCCCGGCCCTGGCCACAATGCCGGGATGGTGAGGCCCCCGGGGGGGCAGGGGCAGGGGGATGGCATCCGCATCGGCGATCCTGCAGCTGATCTGCCCGGACCGGCCCGGATTGGTGAGTGAGCTCTCCGGCTGGGTCGCGGCCAATGGCGGCAACATCCGCCACGCCGATCACCACACCGATGCCGGCGCCGGCCTGTTCCTGAGCCGGATCGAGTGGGGGCTGGACGGCTTCGGCCTGCCGCGGGAGGCGATCGCCCCGGCCACCGCCGCCCTGGCAGCCCGCCTCGGTGGCGAGGGGCAGCTCCACTTCTCCGATGCGCCGCCGCGGGTGGCGATCTTCGTCAGCCGCCAGGACCACTGCCTGGTGGACCTGCTGTGGCGCACCCGCGCCGGCGAGCTGCCGATGGAGGTGGCCCTGGTGGTGAGCAACCATCCCCACCTGGCCAGCGTCTGCGACTCCTTCGGGATCCCCTTCGTCCATCAGCCGATCGCTGCCGCCAGCCGCGCCGCCGGTGAGGAGGCCCAGCTGGCCCTGCTCGCCGAGCACCGGATCGCCCTGGTGGTTTTGGCCAAGTACATGCAGGTGTTGAGCCCCGCCTTCCTGGCGCGCTTCAGCGCCGTGATCAACATCCACCATTCCTTCCTGCCCGCCTTCCAGGGGGCGCAGCCCTACCACCGGGCCTGGGAGCGGGGCGTGAAGCTGATCGGTGCCACCGCCCACTTCGTGACCGAGGAGCTCGATGGCGGTCCGATCATCGAGCAGGTGACGATGCCGGTCAGCCACCGCGATGAGGTGGAGGACCTGATCCGGATCGGCCGCGATGCGGAGCGCCTGGCCCTGGCCCGGGGACTGCGGCTGGTGTTGCGCCACCAGGTGATGGTCTACCGGGGCCGCACCGCCGTGTTCGCCTGAGCGGCTTGCCGGTTCGGGCTCGCCGCGGTGCCATCGTGAACACCGCCTCGCCGGCACCCCCTGGACCGCCTTCTCCCCCCCCGCAACGCCATCCTCAACCACCTGGAGGGCCGGCTGCAGGAGCATCGCCCGGCCGGCGCCTCGCCGCTGGGCTGGCGCTGTTTCCAGCTGGGCCTGCTGCTGCTCCCCGCCAGCGCTCTGTTCGGGTCGGCCTTCCTGTTCGTCTCCCTGCTGCAGGGCTGCCGCGGCCGCCGCCCGCCGCTTGAGGATCCGCTCAACCGCCTGCTGCTGCTCGTCGCCGGCCTGATGGTGCTGGGTTGCCTGTTTGCCTACAGCGGCTGGCTGGCCTGGGTGGGGCTGGGCAACTGGCTGCCCTTTTTCTGGGGGTTCTGGGGGTTCCAGCCTTACCTCACCACCCCCGCCGCCCGGCGCCGGGCCGGTTTGATGCTGGTGGCGGCCACGGTGCCGGTGATCCTCACCGGCCTGGGCCAGCTCTGGTGGGGCTGGCACGGGCCGTTTCAGGCCCTCGGCGGGCTGGTGATCTGGCATCTGCATCCCGGCGGCAACCCGGAGGGCCGGCTGGCGGGGCTGTTCGACTACGCCAACATCGCCGGCTCCTGGTTGGTGCTGGTCTGGCCCCTGCTGCTGGCGGCCCTGCTCCAGCCGGCCCTCGACCGCGGCCGGCGGCTGGTGGTGCTGGTGATGGCGGCGGCGCTGGTGGCGGCCGTGTTCCTGACCGATTCCCGCAATGCCTGGGCCGCTCTGGTGCTGGCCCTGCCGCTGGTCTGCGGCCCCCGCTCCTGGCGCTGGTTGCTGCCCCCCTTGCTTGTGGTGGTGGTGGTGGTGGCCGCCGCCAGCGTGGTGGGGGTGCCGGCTGTGCTGCAGGAACCCGCCCGCGGCCTGGTGCCCGAGGCGATCTGGGGCCGCCTCGGCGATCTTCACCACGCCGGTGAGCGGCCCCTGGCGATCACCCGGCTGGCCCAGTGGCAGACCGCCCTCGGCCTGGTGGCGGAGCGCCCCTGGCTGGGCTGGGGCGCCGCCGCCTTCAGCATCATCTACCCACTGCGCACCGGCCGCTGGCACGGCCATCCCCACAACCTGCCGCTCGATCTGGCCCTCAGCCACGGCCTGCCGGTGGCGCTGCTGGTGGTGGGTTTCGTGGTGCTCCTGCTGCTGCGGGGTCTGGGTCCGGCCCTGCTGCGGGGGCGGATCACCGATCGGGCCTGGTGGACCGCGGCCCTGGTGCTCGCCGCCCTTCACGCCACCGACATGCCGTTCTATGACAGCCGCATCAATGTGGCGGGCTGGGTGCTGCTGGCGGGGTTGCGGGGCCTCAGCGCCGGTCGATCAGTGCCAGCGGACTGATGCCTTCAGGGCTCTCCCATCGCGCTTCCTCCAGCTGACGGGCGTTGTTGAGGAGCCTGGTGCTGCTCCCTGGGGGTCAGAGCCCCGTGCCCTGGAGCGCCTGGCGGTGGTGCTCCCGCAGCAACGTCGGGGCCAGACCCGCCTCCAGATGCTGCCAGGGCAGTGGCCCCTGCGGATCCCAGCGGCCATGGACCAGTGAGTCCCAGCCTGGCCGGGATACGCCGGACTCGTCGGGGGTCTCCCGCCAGGCCCGCTTCCAGCTTCCGAGGCTTTCGTGGCCGCCGCGCACGGCGGCGATCACCGGGGCCAGGCGGCGGTCGCCACGGGAGATCAGGGCCTGGATCACGCTCCAGCCATAGCTCTCGGGGCGCAGGTCGATTCCCTTCGGTTTGAGCCGTTTGGCGAGCAGCTTCAGCCGCTTCTCGGCTTCCGGCCGGACCCCCTCCCACTGGAACGGGGTGTGGGCCTTGGGCACGAAGGTGCTCACCCCGAGGCTCAGCCGCAGCCCCGGTGTGGCTGTCTTGAGGGCGAGCAGCAACTCGGCGGTGGCCTCCACATCGGCCTCCTCCTCGCTGGGCAGCCCCACCATGCCGTAGAGCTTGAGGCCGCTGAGACCGCCCTCGCGGGCGTAGCGGGCTGCGGCGAAGATCTCCTCGCGGGCCAGCTTCTTGTTCACCAATTGGCGCATCCTGTCGCTGCCGCTCTCGATCGCGATCGTGAGTGAGCGGCTGCCGCGCTTCGCCAGGATCCTCCCCAGCTCAGGGGTCACCGTGGCGGCTCGCACCGAGCTCACACTGATGCGGGTCCCCTCGAAGCGGTCCTGATCCAGCCAGGCCAACAGCTCGCCGAACTGGGGGTGCTGGGTCACGGAGGCGCCCAGCAATCCGAGGCGCTGGGTGGCGGTCAGACCCTTCTCCACCGCCGGGATCAGGCCATCGTCGAGGCTGGCGCTGCGAAAGGGCAGGGTCAGGTAGCTGGCCAGGCAGAAGCGGCACAGCTCCGGGCAGCTGCGCACCACCTCCACCATGTGGATCGAGGGCCAGGCGGCCTCCGGCGTGATCACGGTGGAGTGGCTGAGGGTGTTGCCGCGCCAGGTCTGGCGACCCACGCTGGCCGCCACCCCGGCCTCGATCGGTTCCACGGCCAGGAGCTGACCCTCCGGCCCGTAGCGGGGGGCGTAGAGGGACGGGACATACACCCCTGGCACCTGGGCCAGGCGCCGCAATCGTGCGTAGCGCGGCGCCTGGCGGCAGGCCTGCAGGGCGTCGATGAAGGCGGGCAGGAGGAGTTCCCCATCCCCGAGCAGCACCGCATCGAGGAAGGGGGCCAGGGGTTCGGGGTTGGCGGTGAGCACCGGCCCGCCGCCGAAGACGATCGGATCGCCATCGCCGCGTTGCTCTGCCCAGATCGGGATGCGCCGCTGCTCAAGCAGATCGAGCAGCACCGGGGCGTCGAGCTCCCAGCTCAGGGAGAGGCCAAACAGATCGAGCGGTGGCCTGGAGCGGTCGGCAGCGTGGGGCGGATCGCCGCGGTCGGTGAACTGGCGCCGCACGTCCAGATCCGGTCGTCGGGCCAGGGTGGCCCAGACCACCTGATACCCGAGGCTGGTGATGCCCACCGGGTAGGTGCTGGGGAAGGCCAGCACCACCCGCAGGGCATCGGCCACCGGAGTGGCGGGCTCGAACAGCAGGGTTTCCTGATCCAGGGGGCGCCGGGGTTCAGGCTCCAGCCTGTCAGGCCCCGGGCGCCGCCGCTGATTCAGGTCGCCGCGGGATCAGCTCACTTGGTCAGCAGAGCCGAGAGGGGGCCGATCAGGCCGGTGATCGCCGAGCCGGCGTTCGCCGCGGTGGGGGTGGCCCCCTTGGCGAAGGTGCTGAGCACCAGATTGGCGGCCGTGTTGATCACGGGCCACTTGTCGCCTGCCAGCGGCTGGATGATCGGAGCGGCGGTGTTCCAGAGGGCCTGGAAGCCACCCATGGCGGCGATGGCTTCGGAGAGCTTGCCGGCCTTGACCTCACCCTCACTGGTCTTGAGCAGATCGAGCACCGGGTTCACGGCCGGGGCGAGGGCGGCCTGGCCGGTGGCGGTGGCGGCATTCTTGGCGGCCTCACCGGTGGCGGTGGCGGCGTCCTTGGCGGCTTCGCCGACGCCGGTGGCGGCGTCCTGGGTGGCGGAGCAGCCGGTGAGGGCCAGGGCGGAGGCCGCCATGGCGGCGATCAGGGAGCGACGGATGATGCGGGTGGAACCCATGGTCTGCGTGGCGGTCTTCAGAGTGTTTGTAGGTCGGCTCACCGGGATGTCCACGGGCGCAGGGGTTCTGTGGGGGTTTTGTAACAGCGGCTACAGGTTGGCGCCGGCTCCGCGCCTCAGGCCGCCAGCAAAAAAGGGGGGGCAGGGCCCCCCGGTCATGCCGGCCTGGGGCCGGCGCGGTGCTGGTGCCGCTCAGCCGAGCAGGGCCTTGAGGGGGCCGATCAGGCCGGTGAGGGCGGTGAGGGCGTTGTCCTTGGTGGGAGCGGTGGTGCCACCGAAGGTGTTGAGCACGAGCTTGACGCCTTTGTCGATCAGGCCGTAGTTGTCGCCCGCGGCCAGCTTGACGACCGGTGCGGCGGTATCCCACAGGCCTTTGAACTTGGAGATGGTGGTGGTGGCGGCGCCGATGTTGTCGGCCTGCACCTCTTTCTCGGTGGTTTTCAGGACGTTCAGCACCGGCGTCAGCACCTTCTGGAGCTGTTCGTTGCCGGTGACATCGGCAGCGGTCTTGGCGACCTGCACCACCGTGCGGGCGGCATCGCGGGCATCGCTGGAGATGATGCCGGAGCAGGCGGTGAGGTTGGTGATCAGCACCAGGGCCAGGGCCGCCATCGCGAGGCGGCGCAGCGGGGCGAACCAGGGCTGCAGGGAACGGATCAGGGGAGCTGTCATGGGACAGAGAGCGTCGCAAGGGACAACCCGGACCGTAGGCAGAGCCTCCGAAACCGTCAGCCTTTGGTCAAGGCGCTGCCCGATAAGTTCTGCACCGATTGCTGTCCGTTCAACCCCTGTCTCGGCTCGCCCTTGACGCAATCCCGGGGTGCTTCGCCAGGGGTGGGCCTGCCCCCCGTGCCCAGCGGCGTTGAGGCAGGACGGGGATCCGGGGCGACGGCCCTGCAGGGGATTGCTTCACAATGAACCATCCCGTCGTTGCGGCCAGGATGGGTTTTGATCCCCGCCGCTGGCGGTCGCCACCGGGGCCCCGGCCGGTCACAGCGAACATCGACGGCCTGATCGCCGAAAACCAGGCCCTGCGCTGGCAGGTGCAGCAGCTCCGCGAGGAGATCCTGCGGCTGCGCCGGGCGACTGAGCGCAGTGAATCCTGGCGCCATGCCGGCGACGGCGGCGCTGGCCAGGGAGCTGGCTCCGCTGCGGCTGCCGAGTCTGCGGCGGAGTCGTCCCCGTCCCCTGGCGCCGCCCCGCGCCAGCGCGGCGGCGCCGGGGCCGCCGCCGGCTCAGGCAGCCGCGGCCAGGCTGGCCAGCGGGTCACCCGCGGCGCCGCCCCAAGCGTCACGGCGGTCCAGGTGGAGCGCTGGGTGGAGGCCATGGCGCGCCACCCGGCCTGGGGGGAGCTGCGCATCGGCCCTCCAGGCGGCCTGCGCGGGTTGGTGGAGGCGCTGCGGGCCCGTGCCTGGAACCCTGGTCTCAGCCTGGAGGACGACCTCGACCGTCGCCAGAGCGGCCTGGGGTCCGACCTGGCCGCTGCCCTGCGGGGTCCCCACAGCCGCGGCCGCTGGGCGGTGCGGGCCGCCTTCGCCCTCTACGGGCCCCAGGCCTTTGACTGGCTCCATGAGGAGCCCCTGCGGGTGGTCGGCGAATTGCGCCGTCTGCTGGAGCGGCTGGAGCCGCGCGCCGCAGCGGCTGCCCCACCATCCGGTCAGGATTCCCGCCGGCGGCAGGGCACCCGCACCGCCAACCACAGCGGCGCGGAACGGGAAGGCCGGGCGGCAGGCGGCGGTGAGGGGGCGCGCGCTGGCGCCGGCCCGAGCGGCTCAAGGGAGTCGGGAGCCGCGCCTGGAGCGGGTGCCCGGGCCGGTGCCCGCCAGGCCCCCGGCGGCGGTTCCCAGGGCCGAGACCAGCGGCAGGCCAGCGGCGGCCGCGAGCCGGCGGGCTCCAGCGATCCCCGCCGCCAGGCCCTGACACTGCTGGGGCTGGAGCCCGGCGCCAGCCTGCAGGTGATCAAGCGCACCTACCGGCAGCTGGCCAAGACCCACCACCCGGATCTGGGCGGTGACGCCGAGGCCTTCCATCGTCTGGATGCCGCTTACCGGCTGTTGATCGGCTGAGGGCGGCCGCTCAGACCTCCGCCAGCACCTTGGCTTCCTGCTCGGCGCTGACCACCCGGCCGGCATCGCCAAAGCCTTCGATCTGGTCGAAGTTGAGGTAGCGGTAGAGCTCGGCGCCGTAGGGATCGATCTTGGCGGCAGCGATCGCCAGGTAGTCGTCCTTGGAGGGGATGCGGCCCAGCTGGGCGCAGACCGCCGCCAGTTCGGCGCTGCCCAGGTACACCTGGGCGCCATTGCCGAGGCGGTTGTTGAAGTTGC
>JBMSXZ010000064.1:0-14296 GCA_049426205.1 Cyanobium sp. | reverse complement strand
GGGCACTGAGACCCGCCGAGCGAACCCAATGCTGACAGCCTCGCCAAGGGCTATCGGGACAGACTTTTAGGCGGCCCTGACCCCCGCCCAAACCGCGCGCAAGATTTGACAAATGGCGCGATCCGAATCCGCTCCCAGGGGATGCACCAGGGCTGACAAGCCCAGAGTCCCTGGCCAGCATGGAACAGAGTCGCTTTGCACCATCCCTCGCCATGCCCAACGGCCAACCCAACATTCTCATCCTCTGGGGCGATGACATCGGCCAGAGCAATCTCAGCTGCTACAGCGATGGGCTGATGGGGTACCAGACCCCCAACATCGACCGGGTGGCGAAGGAGGGAGGGCGCTTCATCCACTACTACGCCGAGCAGAGCTGCACCGCCGGTCGCGCCGCCTTCATCACCGGCCAGAGCGTCTACCGCACCGGCCTCAGCAAGGTCGGCCTGCCGGGGGCCGAGCTTGGCTTCCGGGCAGAGGATCCGACGATCGCCGAGCTGCTCAAACCCCTGGGCTACCGCACCGGCCAATTCGGCAAGAACCATTTCGGCGATCGCGATGAGCATCTGCCGACAATGCACGGCTTTGATGAATTCTTCGGCAATCTTTACCATCTTAATGCCGAAGAAGAACCCGAACTTCGCGACTATCCACCCGAGGAAGACTTCCCCAATTTCCGCCAGCGCTTCGGCCCCCGTGGCGTGCTCCATTGCTGGGCCAATGGCGACGGCAGTCAGCGGATCGAAAACACCGGCCCGCTGACGCGCAAGCGGATGGAAACAGCCGACGATGAGTTCATGGTCGAGGCCAAGCGCTTCATCCGGGATGCGGTGGCCAGTGGCCAGCCGTTCTTCGTGTGGTTCAACACCACCCACATGCACTTCCGCACCTATGCCAGACCCCAGGACATCGGCCGCAGTGGCCGCTGGCAGTCGGAGTATCACGATGTGATGATCTATCACGATGAATGCATCGGCGAGATGCTCAATCTTCTCGATGAACTCGGCATCAGCGATGACACGATCGTCATGTATGGCACCGACAACGGGCCCCACATGAACAGCTGGCCCGATGCTGGCATGACCCCGTTCCGCAATGAGAAGAACAGCAACTGGGAAGGCGCCTACCGGGTGCCGGCCCTGGTCCGCTGGCCCGGCCACATCGCCCCCGGCACCCTGTTCACCGGCATCGTCAGCCACCTCGACTGGCTGCCGACCCTGCTGGCGGCCGCCGGTGAGCCGGAGATCAAGGAGAAGATGCTGGCCGGCCATCAGGTGGGCAACAAGAACTTCCGGATCCATCTGGACGGTTACAACATGCTCGACTACTGGACCGGCAAGACCACCAGCAGCCCGCGCAAGGAATTCTTCTACTTCTCCGACGATGGTGATCTGACCGGCCTGCGATACGACAACTGGAAATTCGTGTTCGCCGAACAGCGCGCCGCTGGCACCTGCCAGATCTGGGCCGAGCCTTTTGTACAGCTGCGGGTGCCGAAGATCTTCAACCTGCTCACCGATCCCTATGAGCGGGCCGACATCACCTCCAACACCTACTGGGACTGGATGTTCGATCACATCTTCCTGCTGGTGCCAGCCCAGACCTTCGTCGCCCAGTTCCTGCAGACCTTCCAGGAGTACCCGCCGCGTCAGAAGGCGGCCAGCTTCTCGATGCAGCAGGTGCTGGACAAGATGGAGGCCACCCTCGGGCGCTCCTGAGCAACCCCGGCCATCCAGCGGGTCCCGCGTGCGGGCCAAACCGGCTGGATGGCTTCGATCAACACCGATCAGGGCTACACCGATCAGGCCGGTTCGCAGCTGAACTCCTGCACATCCCCGCGGGAGCGTCGCAGCCGAAAGCGAGGTTGGTCTGGCACTTCCAGGCTCCACCACCAGCGGCCATCGGTGAAGCTGGTCGCGCCGGCGTTGTTCGTGCGCGGCAGCTGCAGGTTCAGATCACGCCAGTGCAGCACCACAACGCCACCGACCGGCACCGTCCCGCTGCTGGGGTCGGGAATCGCCGGGTCATCCACCGCGCCCCGCACCAGGTCGGCGGCCAGGGGATCCCCGTCGCAGCGGTAGAGGCTGCGGCGCACCCCCGGGAGGGGATCGGGCGGCCCTGGTGGCTGGAGCGCCAGGGCGGGCGCCGGAGCGACCGACGACCCGACCGCCGGCCCAACCGCCAGGGCGACCGCCGGACAGAAGCAGAGCAGCAGCACCAGCAGCGGCGCCAGCAGCACGGCCCAGCCGGCGCGGCGGAGCCCTCCCAGCCACCCCAGCCAGCCCGGCGGCAACGGGCGCAGGGCGGTTGCGGGGGTAGCCATGGTGGGTGCCGGAGCAAACGGGGGTGTCGAGGGGAATCCTGGGGATCCAGCGCCCTCAGCGCCTCTGAATCCTGATCGACGCTGGGCGCTGCAAGGTCCTCGCGCCCCCAGCCTCGCCGAGCCGCAGGGTCCTGGATGCTGGCCGGAGCCCAGAGACCCGAGCGGGGAACCCTGAGCCCCGAGCAGGGAGCAACCCCGCCTGCAGGCCTCCCACCGATGCCGGCCAGGGACGCCAGGATCAGGGCGGCACGCAAGCCAGGGGAAGGCCCTGGGAATGACGCGACGATGACGCGACCGATCGGGAACACGGGGGTCACGGGGGGGGGGGGGGCCCGGGGGGCCGGGAGCGGGACGGCCGCTGCCGCGGCTGCAACCGCCGCGGCAGCGAGCGGAGCCGGGGCTCAGGGGCCCGCGAACCAAGTCCGGGGCCCGGTGCTGGTCTTCGATGGCGGCTGCCCGTTCTGCCGCCATTTCGCTGAACTGAGCGAGCTGCGTGGCGGCATCCCCGGGTTGACGATCCGCGATGGCCGGGCCGAGACCGCCCTTCGGCAAGAGCTGGCGCGACGCGGCTTCCAGCTGCGCGATGGGGCCATGGTGCTCGATGGCGAGCGGGTGCTGCACGGGGCCGCCGCGATCGCCTGGCTGTGCGAACGGATGGCCCCCAGCGCCGCCCTGCTACGACTGCTGGCCCCGCTCCTGGGCGATTCACGCCGCAGCCGGGAGCTCTATCCGCTGCTGCTGCTCGCCCGCCGGGCGGCCCTGGGGCTGCGGCGCCTGCCGGTGGATCCGGATGCCGGCGGTGCTGACCTCCAGGCGCCGAGCCTGCCCTGATCCCACCAGCCCCTGACGGGAGGGCGCGGGCTGCCGGGGTCAGCGGCCAGAGCGCCAGGGCCGCAGCAGCTGCCGCGGCCATTGGCCGGGCCCGTCGTTGGAGCGGAGTGTGAGGCTGGCCATCGACGCCGCCAGCGGCATCCCGCCGCGCCGCAACACGCCGGCCAGATGGGCGAGCATCGCCGCCGGGATCAGCAGCCAGGCCAGCAGGTGCACGGCATAGACGGGATGGCTGAACTGGCCCTGCCGCAGCCAGTCCTCCTGCATCAACTTGCCGCTGCCCACCGCCAGGGCCAGGGCCGCCAGTGCCACCGCATTGGCGGGATGGCGCAACCGAGGCCGGCCGATGGTGAGGGCGTAGTAGCCAAACAGCAGGGCCAGGGGCCAGAGCAGCACGCCGATGCTGCCGTGGATGTCGATCCAGTCCCCGGCCAGGCGCCAGGGCAGTCGCCCCCAGCGGCCATCGTGGCTGGAGTACACCTCCAGGCCGCTCAGCCAAGCCAGGGCCAGCAGGGCCGCGCTGACGCCATGGAGCAGGCGCAGGAGCGAGGGCTGATACGGAGCGGGGCGGGACGGTGTGGCCATCGCGGAAGGGGAAGGGGAGGCGGGCCGGGCGGCGGCGGGCTCAAAGGTCGGGTCTGGCTTGTCGCTCTCAGGCCGCGTCGGGGCGCTCCTGCTGGGCCAGCAGGGTGGCCACCATCAGGCGCAGGGTGCGGCGGTCGCCACCGGCGGAGCGCCAACCCTCGATCCAGCGGATCAGGGGATGCAGCCCGCCGGTACCGCCGCCCTGCCCCGGCTGCGCCGTGGTGTCGGCCGCTGGAGCGGCGGTGGGAGGGATGCCGAGGCGGGCGAGATAGGCCACCGCGTCATCCAGGCAGGAGTTGCCGGCACCAAAGCCGTCGAGGCATGGGTCGAGGGCAGCCATCAGAATCTCCAGCTCCGCAAGGCCAAGAGCGGGCAGGGGCTCGTCTGGGGCCATCGGGGCGCACCGGAACACGCCCCAGCATGCCGCCGCCGCCGCCGCGGCGCAGCACCTTTGCCGCTTGCCGCCCCGCCGGCTCTCCTAGGCTCCTGACAACGCGTCTGCCTGGCGTGCTGAAACTCACCCTGCAGCTGCTCGTCTGCCTGACCATCGGCCTGCGCTGTGCAGCCCTGTTCGGTCAGCTGCGCCGCGCCTGGATCGCCGATGGCCTGACCGCCGAATTTCAGCGGGAACTGCGCCGCCGCGGCCTGTTGATCCGCACACCGGCCCACCCTGCCGACTGAGGAGCAGGGTGGAGACCCCGGTGGCCCGTGCCCGCCCCTGAGCCGATCGATCCGACTGGGCCATGGCGGCCGGCTGGCCTTGGCGCCGGATCCATCCCTTGAGGTCGATACGGCGTGATCCTGGCGATCAGGAGAGTGGATGGTGCTGATCAGGCAACGTCTTGGTCTTGGCGCCGTGCGGCTTGCCGCGTGCTTGGGGAGAACGCCAAGGCCCCCTGCCGCTGCTGCAGCCGGCATGGGCAGCAGGGCTCGACAGCCGCAGCAGGGTGCGCGGCTGATGACTCGCGTAAGCGGCACATCAGGCAAAAGTGGCGACTGCTGCGATCAGCACTGCCATCACGACTGCCATCACGACTGCAACGATCAATGTCTCAACGTTGCCTTTAGACCTCCACGCTGTCTGCCATCAAGGCGAGGAAGGCGCCGAACCGGTCGCGATGGGCGGGGCTGGGGTCGAGTTGGACGCGTCCGGGTAGCAGAGCGCATGCATGGAGGCGAGCAATTCCCTGCCTTTGGCGTTCTGCCGCCTCAGCTGCTCGGTCTCTTTCTCGATCTGCTCGGTCAAACCGGTTGAGTGGCGGCGTTGGCACCTTGCGAACCAGCGCTGCTGGCTGGGTTGGCCTCCAGGCGCCAGGGATGTTGGCTGATTCCAGATCAGCAACCTTGCTCCCAAGGGTGCGGCTTGGTTCTCGACACCCCTGGGCAGCCCAGAGCCGGCTGGCTCAGCGGGTCTGCCGACGCGGCAGCGTCAGGTGATGGACCGCATGAATCACCACACCCCAGAGTTCGGTGTCGTCGGCCGCGAGCGGCAGAGGCGGCGTGCAGCCATCGCTGGCGACCAGGTGCCAGCCGGTGGCGGCCCCGGCTGAGCCCCCACCGGCCCCCCGCTGCAGGCGACGCACAACAAAGGAGCCCCCGTGGGTGGCCACCACCACCAGGCCGGCCCGGGCCCGCACGCTGCGGTCAATCACCAGGAGATCGCCATCAAGGATGCCGTCACCGGCCATCGCATCGCCGCGGACCCGCATGAAAAAGGTGGAGAGGGGGCGGGGAATCAGCTCCAGGTTGAGATCGATGCGGGTCTCGGCGTAGTCGTCTGCCGGACTGGGGAAGCCCGCCGGGATGGCCATGGACGCCAGACCGCAGCGCAGCACCGGCCCGGCCGTGGACGGCAGCGGCACGGGAACACCGGCCGGCAGGGCCTCGAAGGGCCCGTCGCCGCGCCCGTCGCCCACGCGGCAGCGGCGGCGGCGGCGCTGGCTGGGGGCGGAAGCCGCCGGCGCCGGCGCGCTGGGCGGGGGCGGCGACGGGGGCAGGGACGGCGAGGAGGGGCTGGTCATGGCGGCGTTCACCGTGGCGGGGCGGGGGCACCAGGGGGGCCGGGGCACCGGGGCAGTCCGGGAGGGGTGCTGCGGCAGGGGCCGGGAGGCCTGCGGATGCCGCTGGGGCTGGTGTCCGCCATCGCCGCCTGACAAGAGCGGGCGGCCCAGGGGGGAGCGGCGCGGTGGGCGCGCCAGGAAGGGGTGGAGCGGCGCAGGCCCCCTGAAACCACTGAAACGCGAGACACTGGAGTCGAAGCCAGCTGAACGCAAGCCAGCTGGAGCCAATCCACCCTGATCAAGGCCGGAGCGACCCGAGGGAGCCATGACAAGCCTGCCCAGCGACGACCCAGGCCATGGTACACCAGTACTGCCAAGGCAGGGTGTGGTGCCCGGGCCGGCCGCAGGGGCCCTGATCGCCCGCCTCGGACTGCAGCCCCATCCGGAGGGCGGCTGGTTCCGGGAGCTGTACCGGGCCGAGGGGGCGGTGCAGCGTCAGTGGGATGGCCAGCAGCGCTCCGGACTCACCCTGATCGTCTATCTGCTGCAACGGGGCGAACGAAGCCGCTGGCATCGCGTGCGCGGCTCCGATGAGATCTGGCTGCATGCCGGCGGAGCCCCCCTCGACCTCTGGGCCCTGCCACCCGAGGGGGGCCAGCCGCGGTTGCTCGGTCTGGGATCACTGACAGAAGAGGGGCCCGGGGGCGGGGACGGCGACCAGCCCAGCCGGGTGATCCAGGCGGACTGGTGGCAGGCGGCCCGCAGCCGCGGCGACTGGAGCCTGGTGCACTGCGCCGTGGGGCCGGGATTCGCGTTTGAGGACTTCGAGATCCTGGCGCTGCAGCCTGCGGCGCAGCGTCCGCCGGGAGCCCGGGAGGATCTGCTCTAGAACCCTGTCAGCAAACCTCCGCGAGCAGACCGACAGGGCGATGGCATGTCCCGATTGCGGCAGCTGGTCGGTGAAGGCGGACCGGGGACTCTCAGGGCGCATGGTCTGCGGACGCTGCGGCAGGCCACTCGGTCTCGGCAGCCCGTCCCGTCGGCGGAGGGCGGGACGGCGCCCCCGCTGGACGGAACGGCCCTCCATGGCCGTGGCACTGGCGCTGCTGCTGGCCTGCGGCGCCCTGGTCACGGCGGCGGTGGAGCAGCTGGCCCCGAGGACCACCCCCAGCCCGGGGCTGTTGCCATCCCCTGACAGAAATGATCCCAAAGGGAAGGAATCGGTGAAAATGATTCGAAACATTGCGAGGTAGGTCTCGATGGCACCCAACAATCCCCTTGCCAACCTGGCCTCCATGAGCATTCGCCAGCTGCGCGATCTGGCTCGCAACCTTGGCATTCGCCGCTACAGCTCCTCCGACCGCGACGAGCTCTCCGAGGCGATCAGCTCCCGACTGCCCGGCGGCGAAGAGGAGGGCGTGCTTCTTGCGATGAGCGAGCAGGTTGACGCCAACCTGGCCGCGATCGAGGCCGAGATGTCCCCCGCCACCAGGCCCGCCGCCCAGACCCGGGTGGTGTTCCTGCCCCGCGATCCCCAGTGGGCCTACGTGTTCTGGGAGATCGCCGAAGACGACCGCAGCGACGCCATCGCCCAGGGCGGCAGCCAGCTCTGCCTGCGGGTGGCCGATGTGACCGGCCTGGCCGGCGGCTCCTCCCACCCCCACACCCTCCAGGAGGTGGTCGTCGACGCCCATGCCACCGAGTGGTATCTGCCGGTGCCCCTCTCCGATCGCGACTACCGGGTCGAGCTTGGCTTCCGCAAGGCCTCCCCGGCCGGCGGCTGGATCTCCCTCGCGTTCTCCTCGGTGGCCCGGGTGCCGGCCCTGCACCCCTCCGAGCAGATCCTCGATCAGTTCATTCCCTTCTCGCTCGAAAGCGTTCCCACCTCCTTCGTCTCCCCCGTGGAGCCCGCCGACGTGGGTCTGCACGAGCGCCTGTACCAGAGTGCAACCTCCCGCTGGCGCCGCCTCGGCCGCGGCTCCGAGGCCTTCCATGAGCTGGAGGATTCGGCCTTCGGCGATTCGGCCCTCTCCGCTTCCGGTCTGGGTCTGTGGGAGTCGGGTCTGAACGAGTCCGGGGCTGGTCTGGGCGCCCGCCAGCGCTCGTTCTGGCTGGTGGCCGATGCCGAGCTGATCGTCTATGGGGCCACCGACCCCTCGGCCCGTCTCACGATCGGGGGCGAAGACGTGCCCCTCTCCCCCGAAGGCACCTTCCGCATCCAGGTGCCCTTCCGCGATGGCCAGCAGGTTTATCCGATCGAGGCCGTGGCCGCCGACGGCGAGCAGAAGCGCAACATCACCCTCGAATTCCGCCGCACCACCCCTGCCGCCAACGTCAACACCCGCGAGGCGGCCATCCCCGAGTGGTTCTGATCGATCCCCGGGCGCCGGTGCGCCCGCTGATCCCCTGCAAAGGCCCGCCCCGGTGGCGGGCCTTTTTTTGGTTGAAATCTCAGGGCGCTGACGGCAGATCCCGGCCCAGCTCCAGCAGACGCGGATCGTCAACGCCACTGAGCAGCCACGGCTGCTCCTCCGGGGCCAGCCCCTGAATCGCCTGCAGCTGCCGCTCCAGCACCGCGGCATCGGCCTCGGAGGGATCAGCACCGGCCCGCTGCCGCACGGCAATGCGTCGGCGGGCCTCGGCGACGCTGACCGCGGGGGCCAGAATCCCGAAGCCGGCCCCCGCCTCGTGGGCCAGGGCGCAGTAACGGTCCCGTTGATCGCGGCGCAGAAAGGTGGCGTCGACCACCACCGCCAGCCCGGCCGCCAGGGCGGCGGCGGCGGCCCCGGCCAGCACCGTGCTGTAGAGGTGCTCGCCCACGGCCGGGGCGTAGGGATCGCCCTGAAGGGGCGTCGACGGGCCGCAGCCCCAGCGGCCGAACAGACGCCGCCGCTCCAGATCGGAGCGCAGCTGCAGCCAACCACGGCCACGCAGGATCGCCGCGGCATGGCTCTTGCCCGACCCCGACACCCCATGGGTGATCAGCAGCGCCCCGCGCCGGGGAGCCATGGCCTGGCGGGCGGCGGCAAGGTAGGCATCGAGTTCCGCCAGCAGCGGTCCGCTGCCGGCAGCGGGACCCTGCTGCTCCAGGCGCAGGGCCGCCACCTTGGCCCGCACCAGAGCCCGGTAGGCCCCATACCAGGGCAGCAGCGGCAGTCCGCCGTAATCGCCACCCCATTCCAGCCAGCCCTGGAGCAGCCGCCGTGCCATCGCCGGCTGGCCCCGCTGTCGCAGATCCATCAGCAGAAAGGCGAGGTCGCTGAGGGGATCGATCCAGCGCAGGGCCTCGCTGAACTCGATGCCATCGAACACGGTGATCCGGCCGCCGTGCAGGGCCATGTTGCCGAGGTGAAGATCGCCATGGCACTCGCGGATGTGGCCCAGGCTGTGGCGACGCTGGAGGAGGGGCCGCAGCCGCCCGTGCTCGGCCCTGGTCCAGGCAATCAGGCCGGCCTGATCGGCCGGCAGGCGACCGCAGGCCCGCAGGGACTCGAAGTTGGCCAGGGCCGGCTCCAGCACCCGCTCCGCCGTGCCCCAGGGCCCATCCGGTGGCATGACGGCGGCGGCGGTGTGAAACACCGCCAGATCGCGGGCCAGCTGATCCAGCAGCGCTTCGCTGACCGCGCCCCGGGCCAGGGCCTGGGGGAGCAGATCCCGCTGCTGGAACTGGCGCATCCGCACAGCCGTCTCGATCGGCGGGCCGCTGCCGTGCAGGGAGGCGCGCTGGACGGGGCCGCGGATCACCGCCAGGTCGAGATAAAGATCCGGGGCAAGCCGGCGGTTGAGGCGCAGCTCCTCCTCGCAGCAGTGGCGGCGACGCTCGGCGGTGCTGAAGTCGACGAAGCCGAACTGAACCGGCTTCTTCACCTTGTAGGCATAGTGGCCGGTGAGGAAGACCCAGGAGATGTGGGTCTCGAGCAGCTCCACACGGGCCACCGGATGGTCGTAGGCGGCGGGATCGAGCAGGGCCCGCACCAGATCGTCCATCGCCGGTGCGATCCGAGGGCTGGTCCATTCAAGCCACAAACCACGGCGGCGGGTCATGGCCCCGGATTCCAGACCCCAGGCCTGGCCGAGGATGGGGGAGATCGGAGGCGGAGCAGCCTGGCCCCGACTGGAACGGAGCGGCGGCGACTTCTAGCCTGGGGAGGCCGCCACCGCATCGATGGCCGATCCCCAACCCCGCCGTCCCCCCTGGCTGCAGTGGCTGATCCTGCTCACCTTCCTCTGGTCGTCCTGGCAGCTGGCCGGTTTTTGGTTGGAGCGCCTGCACGGCTGAGGGGCTGACCCAAGATCGCGCGAACGATCCGGACAAGCCCGCCGCTGAGCAGCAGCAGGGCCAGCACCGCCAGCAGGGCGACCGCCAGGACCCCGCCCAGCTGCAACAGCCCGAGCCCCAGGCGGCTCAAGCCGCCGATCAGATCGGCGATCGCCTTGCTCACCAGCAGCAGGCCATCGAAACGCTGGGGGATGGCCATCAGGCCGACCAGCAGCGAACCGCCGGCGGCGCTCAGCCCCAGCCCCACGGCCAGCTGGTGCCAGCGGGCCGTGGCGCGCCGGCGGCGACGGCCCCGGGGCCGGTTGCCGGGTGGCCGCTGTGCGACGGGCGGGGTCTGGCCTGCCAGGCCGGCTGACGGCAGCTCGATCAGCGGGCCCCCATCGCCGATCGGGCGCGAATCAGAGCTCCAGGGCATGGCCGGCACTGCGCATCCAGCGTTCGAACTCGATCAGCACCAGCTCGTTGGGGCAGTCGATCAACGACAGCTGGTACACCGTGCAGTCGCCGTGGCCGCCATGGTGCAGGGAGAGGTGAAAGTCGTCGCCGCTGAGGCCGCAGACCTCCGGATCGCTGCGGACCACCACATCAAGGGCAGCTCCGAGCCGGGTGACGCGCCGCCGCAGCTCCGACCAGGTCATCGCCATCACTCCGCCCAGCCAGGTTCCTGGCCAGTGTGATCGCAGGACCGTCGGCGTCAAGCGCTCCAGGGAGGGTTTGGGCGGCGGCCCAGGGCGGGGTTGGTGGGGAACCGGGCTTAAAGGGCTGGCTTGGCCGGCGGGGTGGCCGCCGGGGCCGGGGATCGGGCCGGTGGGGGCGGCAGCAGGACGGCCAGGGAGGCGGCCAGGGCCAGGGCCGCGACTCCACCCAGGGGAGCCGCAAGGCGGCGCCTCAAGGAAACGCGGCGGATCAGCTCGCGGGCCCGCAGGGGACGCTCCGGCACCTGGGGCCAGGCCAGCCGAACCCTCGGGTCGAGGCGCAACCGGTCGAGGGCCCGGACCAGGTCGGCCAGTTCGGCATCGTCGAGATCGACGTCCAGGCTGCCCCCTTCCGGCTGGCTGCTGACCAGCTGCAGGCGATGGCGCCCCTCCGGGCCGGGTGCGAGGCGCACCGGATCGGAGCCGAAGGCGCGGCCAACCCCGCTGACCAGATGGCGGGCGTAGGGGAGGGTGGCGGCGATCAGCGCCTCGAGATGGTGGCGTTCACCCTCAAGCTGCGGACGGCCGGGCCAGCGCAGGGTCCAGCGGGTCAGGATGCCGAGATCTTCACGGCTCTGACCGGCGGAGAGATCGGGCAGACCCTCGACCCGCAGCTGGCAGCTGGGCTGGTCGTAGGCCAGGGTCTTCTGGAGCGGGGATCGGGAGAACATCGGAATCAGGCCGCCGCGTCGAGAAGGCTGGCCTGGAGCCGGCCGTAGCCCCCGGGCCCGGCGATCAGGGCGAGGGCCTGGATCATCTGGCGCCGCTCCTGGGCACCATCCTGGGGATCCAGCAGCTTCTGCACGGCGCTGCGGCGCGGGTTCATCCGCTCCCGGAGCAGCTCGCCCAGGCGGGTCTCGAACAGCTGCCAGCGCTGGGCCTGGAGATCGGCCGGTTCGCTGGCGGAAAGCAGGGTGCGCAGCATCGGGTAGAGCCGATCGGCCATGGCGCAGAGAATGCGCATCAGCCCCTCGGCGTCGTTGGGGGTGAGGGAACCACGACGACAGGCGCGGCGCATTGGATTGTGGCAGCGGCGCTTCCACAGCTCCACCCGGTTGGGGAAGCGATCCTGAAGGCCAAGGTTGGTGCTGAGCCAGACCATCGCCTCGCCGCCGTTGTAATCGAGGGATTCGAGGCAGAGCAGCAACAGATCCAGCCGCTCCACCCCTCGCCGCGGCAGCACAGGGGCCGCTGGCGGGGGAGCGCCGACGGCGGCGGTGACGGGAGCGGCGAGGGTCGCCGAAGAAGCAGAGGCCTGGACCATGGCTGCGATGATGGCAGCGTCAAGCCCGATCCGTCACCTGGCGGCACCGGCTCGGTGCCTGTCCGCTGCCGCAGGTCCGGCGTCCATCACCCAGCAGGCCCGATGAGCAACGCCCCCAGATCCGGTTCCGCGGCCCCGGCACCCGCAGCCCTGGATTCCCTTTCCAGCCAGGGCGATCGGCTCGATCTGCGCGATTGGGTCCGCGCCCACCCGGACTTCCCCAAGCCCGGCATCCTGTTTCGCTGCATGATGCCGCTGCTGCGGGATCCCCGCGCCTGGCAGGAGATGGTGCGGCAGATGGGCGCCGTCTGTGAACAGCTGCAGCCGGAGCTGATCGTGGGAATCGAGTCGCGGGGCTTCCTGGTGGGCACCGCCCTGGCCACCGCCCTGGCCCTTCCCTTCGCGCCGGTGCGCAAGCCGGGCAAGCTTCCCGGGGATGTGCATGGGATCGATTACAGCCTGGAATACGGCAGCGATCGGCTCGAGATCCATCGCGACGGCTTCGAGCAGGGCCCGCGGGTGCTGATCGTCGACGACCTGCTGGCCACCGGCGGCACCGCCGCCGCCGCCGCCCAGCTGGTGACCCAGGCCGGCGGCACGGTGTGCGGGTTCGGCTTCGTGATCGAGCTGGCCGACCTGGGGGGCCGGGCCAAGCTGCCGGAGGGCGTGCCGGTGGAATCGCTGATCATTTACAGCTGACCGGCAGCGACCAGGCGGCTGCAGCGAAAGGGCGGGGGACCTGGACCGGCCGCCCCGCACAGGCGTCCTGGGATCCCTAGGGCTGGCTGTCCTGCCAGGCGAGCACCTCGTCGAGCTGCTCCAGGCTGATCAGCCCGAACCGCCAGAGCACCACCGGCAGCGGCGCCTGCTCCGCCTGGGATTGGCGCAGACCCAGGGCAAGGGCGCTCTCACTGAGGGCCAGCTGGTGCCGCAGGAAACGCAGCAGCTGGGCCGGCGGGACCGGCTGGGGGGCGGTGCTGATGACCATGGCGCCAGGCTGGCAACGGCTCAGCGGCGGCGCAAGTCGGGAAGCCCATCGGTCATCACCGCCAGGCTGATGCGGCGCAGCGGTGCGGCCCGCCGCAGCAGGGCCAGGGCCGGGCGACGCACCAGCAGGGCCAGCGGATGGCGGGTGGAGAACAGGCGCACGAGCAGGTCGGTGCTGGTGAGGATCACCAGCAGATCGGGCCAGCGACGCAGGCCGTAGGCCCGCCCGATCCGCGCGGGCGCCAACTGGCCGCCGGCGGCCCTCAGGGCCAGCCGATGCAGCACCGCCACATCACGCCAGCAGAGGTTGAGCCCCTGGCCTCCGACCGGATGGCAGCGATGGGCGCTCTCCCCCACCAGCACGGTGCGGCCGCGGCTGAGTCGATGGGCCAGCATCCAACCGACCGGGAAGGTGCGTGGCGGCTCCGGCAGGGCATCGGGCTCCAGTTCCGAGGGCAGCAGGGCTGTCAGAGCATCGAGAAACGCCGAGGGGTCGAGGGCTTCCCGCCGGCGCTGCCTGGCCGTGGGGGCGCTCCAGACCAGCTGGAAGCGGCCCTCCCCGAGGGGCAACAGGGCGGAGGGTCCTTCGGGGCGGAGCAACTCCCAGGCGGTGTCGGGGGCGGCGCCGCGCAGATCGACCTCGGCGGTGAGGCAGCTCTGGCTGTAGGTCCAGCCCCAGCAGCGGATGCCCAGGGCCTCACGGGCCGGGGAGCCGGGCCCATCGGCGGCCACGATCAGATCCGGAGGCGATTCCGGGGGTGGCGGCGCCGCACGGCCGCGCCCAGCACCGGACACGGGCCGCGGATCGGCGCCGGAGGGGGGCAACAAGGCTGGAGCCAGTGTCTCCCCCAGCCGCAGGGTGACCGCGGGATGCTGGGCCAGGCGGCTGAGCAGAAGGGCCATCAGCTGGCTGTGGCGACCGATCCAGCCCACCGGCTGGGGGCCGCAGCTGCGGGAGTCGGCCAGGTCGTCGGGGCTGAAGGCGACCCAGCGATCCAGGGCGACATCCCGGAGACGCAGCTGGGAGAAGGGCACCAGCTGGGGAGCCAGGGAGGTCCAGAGGTCGAGTCGCTGCAGCAGGCGACGGCTGGACTGGGTGAAGGCGTAGGCCCGGCGGCGCCCTTGCAGGGCCTCGGCACTGAGGGGATCGCGCAGTTCGACCCGCCAACCGGCCTGGGCCAGGGCCAGGGCCGCGAGGGCGCCGGTGGGGCCACCGCCGAGGACCCTGGCCCGCAGGGGGGGGTCAGCGCTGGAGGGCATGGGAGCGGCGAACCAAACGACAACGCCGCTGCAGAAGCTGCAGCGGCGGAATGAGACGCGGAATCGGGGCCTGGA